>CAIUKQ010000458.1 GCA_903899705.1 uncultured beta proteobacterium | reverse complement strand
GCGCTGCTGCATGCGCACGCGGGCGTGGCGGGTGAGTTCGGTGGTGTCCATGCCCGCAAGTATGGGCAATGGCAGGCTCAGGGGGTGAGCCTCTAGCCGGATTTTTCGGCGAGAGTGTCGGGCGGAATGTCGGTGGAGGGCAACGGGAAACTTCCGTGGAAAATGGAATAAATGGCAGGGAAGGTGAAACTTTTATCTTTCAGCCGCCTTGTGGCAAGCTACGCAGTTCGAACCACCCATATTGAGGTTCCCAATATGTCACTACCTGTCGAAGCTTTGGAACTTGAGGTCCTTCGCCTTCCCACCGCAGAGCGGGAACGGCTGCTGGACCGTGTGATTGCCAGCCTCGATGCCGACAAGGCTCGAGACAAAGCCTGGGACAATCTCGCCGCCAAACGTGACGCAGAGATCGAACGTGGCGAATCCACACCGGTCTCCGGGCCGGAAGTCGTTGCCCGCCTGCGTGCCGAACTCTCTTGACCTACACCCTTCACAAAGGCGCGGAAGATGACTTCGCCGAGGCGGCAAGGTTTTATCGGCGCGAAGGCAGTCGCGCACTTGCAGCGCGTTTCCTTGACGAGTTTGAACGAATCGCCAATTTGCTGGTTGAACATCCGGGAATCGGAACGCAAACTGAGGACCAACGCCGCTGGTTTCCGCTGTCAGGTTTTCCGTACTCCGTCATATATCGGGAAACTGAGCTTTGTCCAGAAATTCCTTGAAATCACTCATGGTGTTTCCTTTCGCCCCCGGTTGAATATCCGTTGGCGGGGCCTCCGGGGATGGAGGCCGCCAGCGCTTTAGCGGCATTTATCAGTCGCCCGCAAGTTGTTGCTTAAATCGGCGACACACACGCACAGTATGCGCGTGAGGGTGGCTCGCAGCGTGAGCCTGGTGAAAAGATATTCCCGATAAGCCGCGGGTTGAGATTGCCAGGGTGCGCGTCGGCAATATGATGGCCAAATTGTGGCGATATTCGGAAATCCGACGCCAGGGAAAATGCCACGGGTTGCAATCTGTATCTAGCGAAGATACACTTTCGGCCATGATCAAGCGTTTTCGCCATGCGGGTCTGCGGCATTTTTTTGAGACGGGGGCGAAGTCCGGAATCCAGCCACACCATGCGCCGCGGCTGTCGCGGCAACTGAAAAAACTCGATACCGCGCGCGCGCCAAACGATATGAATGTACCGGGATGGAAGCTGCACCCGCTCTCCGCCGGCCGCTGGTCGGTGTGGGTGAACGGCAACTGGCGGATGACGTTCGAATTCGAAGGCGGGGACGCGATTCTGGTGAATTACGAGGACTATCACTGATGGGAGGCATCATGGCCCGTATGTTTAACCCGCCGCATCCGGCCTCGATACTGCGCGAGGATGTGCTGCCTGCGCTGGGGTTGACGGTTACCGAGGCGGCACGCCAGTTGGGGGTGTCGCGCGTCGCCTTGTCTCGCGTGCTCAATGAACGGGCCGGCATCTCGGTCGATCTGGCGAGGCGCATCGAGGCGTGGCTCGGGCCTGAGAATGGCGGGGCTGCGGTAACGTGGCTGAGGATGCAGATTGATTACGACCTGTGGCAAAGCAATAAATCGCACCCGCTGAAGACTGTCAAACGGGCGGTGCTTGAGGCGGCCTGATGGTTTGATCAGTATTTGCCAACCGCCGCAGGTTCGCGGACGACGCAGACAGCCGCCTTTTCTCCTTCATATCCACGACACCACCACCATCAGCATCCCCACCACCAGCGGCGCATATTCCACCAGCACCTGAATTTCGTTCCCCATCATCACCCCCATCATCGATTGATCCGCCGCGTCAGATACCCCACGGTGCGCACTTTTCCGTCCGAGTCGACCACCGCGAACGCGCGCAGCCGCTTGCCCAGCCGCCGGATGGCCTCTTCGCCCCGCTTTCAGGCCTCGCAGTTTAGGCAGCGGGGTGGCTCAGGGAATGAGCCTGTGGCCGGAAAAATCAGCTGGGCTACAACAGATAGCCGGTGTTCATGTCGGCGGCGATGGTGTCGGCCGGAATGTTGGTGGGTGGCAACGGAATTCGTCCGCGGGGATCGGTTTGAAAGTTGGACAAAGCTGAACTTTTGCGTGAGTTCTTCAGATCCGCGGTAGAGGCGTTCGCGGCGACATCGGCAGCAGGTAGAATATTCAGGATTCAAGCAGTATTCGAAGGTTGCGGATCAAGTTAGAGATACCGGGCCTGCCCCCCCTCAGGTGCTGAAGGACGGAAAGCCATGACCACGCTGGAACTGAAATTGAATCTGCCGGACCGACTGGCGCGCGAGGCACAGGCCGCTGGCTTGCTAACGCCCGAAGCCTTGTCCCAGATGCTCAAAGACGCCATGCGCCGACGCGCCGGCCATGCCCTTCTCGCCGGCGCAGCGCGTGCTACTGCTGCGGGTAGCGTTCCCATGTCAATGAAGGAAATTCAGGCGGAAGTCAACGCTGTTCGCCGCGCCCGCAAGCCCCGCATCGGCGTATGAGGCTCGTTGTTGACACCAACGTGCTGGTGTCGGCATTTCTGTGGCAAGGCAGCTTT
>CAIUKQ010000457.1 GCA_903899705.1 uncultured beta proteobacterium | reverse complement strand
GTTTTCAGTGCGGTTTGGGCTGGAAGCGCGGGACGCCCAGAATTTCACCCAGTTGCGATTGCAGGCGACGCTCTCCGGCCTGCTGATAAAGCAGCGCGGCAGCGGGCAGCAAGGCGATCAAGGATGCCGTCGCCAAAACGCCTGCGGAGCCGTCTGACAGCAAGGCAAGCAGAACGCCCAGCAACACACCGACCAGTGCCAGTGCGCGCGGAAAAGGCGCCGGCAACGGACCCCACATGAGGCGAAGCACGACTTCGGCGCCACCGGACCGCTTGAGAATTGCAACCTCGGCCGCGGCGGGTGGCGTTACCGATATGCCGCTGAGGAAAAATTTCTGTGGGTTGCACGTGGCGTCGAAGCTCAGCTTCCGGCTGCTGCCTGTCCCGGCAGAGCCTGCGACCGATTCAAATTTCTTCCTGACTTCCTCTGCGGAAATGATGGTGTCGGCAAAGACGTGCATGGGCTACCTCCGGCTGTGTTTTGTCGGCGTTGACGGCCACGCGGCCGCGCTCAATTCCGGCGCGAGTGTAGATGCCTGTCATGACGCCATTGTTTCAGCAGCGCCTATTTCAGCGGTTTTTCCAGCCGGATGAAGTAGATGCGATTGACATCCACGCGGTCTCCTTCCAGGGGCAGGCGCTTCTCGCTGATGCCGCCCTTTCCGTCAGGGACGATGCCGAAGTCGTCGTCGTTGGACACCGCGATCAGGGTGTCGCTGATGACCGCAAGGCCCTCGGATTTGTCATGGGGATATCCGCCGGGCAATGCCAGGAGATCGACGACCAGTTCCTTGGCGACCGGCACGATGCCCGCAGAGCGCAACTCCTCGTCGTTCAGTTGTTCCAGTGTCCTGCCGTTCACCAGCCGGCCCCTGGGTCCGTCCTCCGGATCGCTCAGTTCAGTCGCGCCGGCCAGGTCGATCTTGTAGATGCGCTTCAGTTTGGAAGGAGATTTCGGATCGCCGGGAAACAGCTGGTCCCGCTCGGAGACGATGAAGCTCGTCTCGGTTACAGCCGCGATTTCGCTCACCACGGAGCTCAACGCTTCCATCATGTAGGCGTACTGGCGTGTTGCGCCGCTGCGCGGGTCATAGATGACCAGGCGGTTGAGTTTCGATGTCTTTCGAATGGTGACATCGGGATTGTCGACCGGGTTCTGCATCAGACCCACGAGTAGCCGGCCGTCAGGTGTGATGGTCAGGGATTCCATGCCCCGATTGGGCCTTCGCGAGGCAAGCACCCGGGGCAGGGACTTCTTTCCGCCAAAGGGCCCGATGCGCTCGATGATGCGGCCGCTCGCGTTCACGTGGGCGAGCCAGGGGCCGTACTCGTCGGATATCCAGAAGGTGCCATCCTTCATCGCCACAAGACCCTCGCTGTCGAGGCCATCGGGATCGGTGCCCAGCGGTTTGCCTTCAAGGTCAACGGCAACTTCACCGGTATTGCCGTTGGATGGGTTGGGAAGCCCCGTGATCTTTTTGCCCTTCGCATTCCTGATTTCGATCACTTTGACCAATACCAGCTTGTCCCCATCGAGTCTGAAGCGGCCGATTTGCGGCGCAAAGCCCGGAACCGGAAACACCTTCTTGTCCGGATCGACGCTGTCCGCGTTCGGTCCGCGGTCGGTGAGCAGGTAGAAGTATCCCGGTGCGCGCGGATCGGGCGCAAGCGCTGAACCGAAGCCTCCGGCGATCTTCACGCCGTTGAACTGCCCTAGGACTTTCGCGGCCGTTACCGTGGCCACCGGCGGGTAGTCGATGGCGGAGCGGCGGGCGTCATCCGCCGCCGATGCGGTTGAAGCAAGGATGGTCGTGGCAAGCAGGACCGTGGTCAGCGGGAAATTGAAGGGTTCGCGATTGCGCATGGAGTTCCTGTGCATGGATTGACGAATGGTCATTGAGTATTTGCGCCGACATAGGCAAGGGCAAACATGGTGATGTCATCTGCTTGCGGCGCTGTCTTCACGAAATCCGCAATGCTTGCGCGGATGCTCTCCACAAGTTCACGGGGGGAATCAATGCGGCATTTGCCGGCATTTTCGACGAGTCGCTCTTCCGTATACAGGTCCTCCCGGGGGTTTAGCGCCTCGGTGACGCCGTCCGTATAGAGAAGCACCGACTCGCCCGGCAACATCAGAAGGTTGACCTGGGGATAGCGGGAGCCCTCCATGATGCCGGCTACAAGGCCCTTCTTTACATTCAGAAACCTGCACTGCCCGTCAGAGCCAAGCAGCAGCGGCGGGTTGTGGCCTGCATTGGCAAAGCTGAACAACCCCGATTCGATTTCGAGAATGCCGCAGAACAGCGTCACGAACATGCCTGAATCATTGCCTTCGCACAGGGCTCGATTGACGGCTTCGAGGATGGCCGAGGGTGAGCGCCTGCGCACCGCCTCCATCCGCATCAGTGTCATGGTTTTCGCCATGAAAAGCGCCGCCGGCACACCCTTGCCGGATACATCGCCGATTGCGACAAAGAGGCGGTCCGGAGTCGCGAAAAAGGCGTCGTAGAAGTCTCCGCCGACATCCTTGGCGGGTTCCATGATCGCGTGGGCACGCACTTCGGTGCGGTCGGGAAACAGGCGGTCCCCGGGGGGCAGCATGCTCAGCTGTATGGTGTGCGCTATCGAAAGCTCTTTTTGCAGGTGTTCCAGTTCGAGACGGTCCTTCATGCGGGCGAGCAGCATTTCGCCGTTTGCCCGCATGCGCTCGGACAGAACATTGAGCAGATTGCGCGCCACTCCGGGGAAGGGGATCAGCCTTCCCCAGAAAATGCCGTCCGGAACCACCAACACCCTGCTGGGCGCGTCCGCCACAACAAATGCGGACACCGGCCTGCCGTCGATAATGGACAACTCGCCGAAGCAGCCGCCTTCCTCGATGGGAATGAAATCCGCGGAATCCTTATGGTCAAAATGGATCCGCAGACGACCGGATACCAGCAAGTGAATGCCGTTGTTGCTCTGCCCGGGCTCCAGAAGCACTGCTCCGGCCGGCACGTTGCGGGCGTCGCAATCGGCGAGCACCGTCTCAATGACGTCATAGGGAATGTTCGAGAACAACTGCAGCCGCGAAATGAAGCCGTTCTGCCGGCGGTCATCGGGTTTTCGGCGGTCGGCGACCAGCCCTGTTGCTTGTGGTGAAAAAGGCTGTGTGGCGTGGCGGCGGTCGGCACCCCTGGCGTCCATCAGACGCCCAGCGACAGAATATTGAACCCGTTTTCCCGCCGGTAGTGGCAGCGCGACGCCATGCGCCTGATCAGGTGGACGCCCAATCCGCCAATTTGGGCCTCGGCGAGCCCCTGCGGCAACTCATGTTCAGGCATTTTCAGAGGATTGAAGGGAAACCCGTCGTCGCGAATGACAAGGTTCGTGCCTTCTGCGGTCTTGTGCATCTCCAGGATGATGTCGTGATGCTTTTTGTCGTCGTAGGCATGGGTGATGATGTTCGCGACGGCTTCGTTGGCGCAAAGATCCAGTTTGAACAGGATGTCATTTGCAATACACATGACGTTCCCGCTGTCATGAAGCCACTCCGTCATCCGGCGCAATTCACCCAGCTGGTTGGCGATGACGATTTGCTCAACCAGCATCGTGTCCATGTTCCTGAATTCCGTCGTTCAGGCGGCAACCGCCGACCGCGCATCGTCCAGAGAGCGGCTGATCGGGATCATGGTATCGATACCTGCCATCTCCAGCACCTTGGTGACATTGTCGTCCGGGTTGAGCAGCACGATCTTGCCGCCGCGCCCGGAGACCGCCTTGGCGGCCAGCAGCAGTGTGCGGATGCCTATCGACGCGAGAAAGCTCACGCCGCTCAGATCAACGATAACCGCGGTCTGTTTGGCCGTGTAACCGGTAAATTTGAGGTCGATTTCCTGGGCGCCCTGCACGTCCATCCGGCCGGCCAGCTTGATGCTCGTGATGCCGCCTGAGAGCGTTTCTGCTTCTATCTGCATTTATTTCTGCCCTGATGAAAAAAGGAAAAAGGCCAAAATTTGGAGAGAGACAATGGTATGGGGTGCGTATTGCAGATTTGTTACAGGGTTGGAATGCCTATCCGTTCGGGGGCCTTGCAACGATTCTGTCACATGTATCGATTAGGGTATCGAGTTATCCCCAGTGCGGCAAGCTGGGGCACGGTGGTGTCCTGCCCGCGGACGAAGCAGAAGAACTGGCCGGATCGCCGGTGAGAGTCCATTCGACGAAGGTCGCCGCGATTTGACGGATTTAAACGCCCCCTGTTAATGACCGTTGAGGAACAGACATGAAGGACTCCAACAACGGAGACGCCGAAGCGCTGAGGAAGCACGCCCGGGAAGACATGCAAGACAGCCTCGATGAGGAACTCGAGATGGAGCTCGATGACCATCGCATGGAGGAGATCCTCGCAACCGACCTCGGTGGCGCACCGATGGAGTCGAGCGCGATCAGGGGGATCACACTTGGGATCACACTGTCTGCTTGGATATTGACTCGATTATATCCAAGAGAACATGTTATTGACCAGTTTGACTAATTTGAAC
>CAIUKQ010000456.1 GCA_903899705.1 uncultured beta proteobacterium | reverse complement strand
GTGCCAAAGGCCATGGACACCAGCGGAACCGCGGAGCGCAGCAACGGGCGCGGCAGGAGCCGCGGAAAAAATGCGGCCCGAGTCGGTTCGTCGATCGCGTTGGAGATGCCCAGCATGAAGGCCCCCAACGCCAGATGCCACAGCTGCACCACGCCTAACAGGGTTGCCAGTCCCACGAGGATGATGCCCAGCGCGGCGATCGACTGCGCAATGCCAATCATTTTCCGCGCGTCGACCCTGTCTGCGAGCACGCCGCCCAGCAGCGTGAACGCGAACTGGGGCACGAATCCCGAGAGGTGGATCAGCGCGAGCTGGGCCTGAGAGCCGGTGATTTCGAAGGCGAGCCACCCGAGCGTGAAGGAAAACATATGCTGTCCGCCCACCTGTGCGACCAGGGCGAGCCAGTAATACCGGAAGTCACGAACCTTCAGCGCAACCAATGGATGCGTCCTGGGTTCGGGTTTAGGCGGTGGGGAATCGTTCATAGAGGGGGCTTCACTTGGGTGCCTGCTTATTTGACCCGACGGGCATTGGGCATGGCGAAATTCATGACAATCACGAACAGGGATCCGAGCAGCCCCATCGTTGCCATGGACCATCGTGCGCCGAGCAAGTCAGCAAGGAATCCGTAACCCATCGCGCCGACGGTGATCAGCGCCTGCGTCATGCTGAACACGGCCATGGTGCGTCCGCGGAATTCCGGCGGCGAGTAGGACTGGATCATGGTCATCACCAGCACGCTGCAATAAACGTGCACCACGCCTGCAAAAAACAGCACCAGGAGGGACAGCTTGAAACATGGAGACGCGGCGAACAGCGCCAGCGATATCCCGTACAGCACGCCCGAGACCATCATCAGCATTCCGCGCGGCAACCGGTGCCCGGCGGAGGCGACAATGGCCGCGCTGATGAAGGCGCCCGCGCCCATGGAGGTCAGCAGCAGGCCCTGACCCGTGGCGCCCACACCCAGGAGGTCACGCGCAAACACCGGGAGCAGGGTGGTGAACGGAATGATGAACAGCGACGTGATGGTGGCGCATAAAATCCCAGCCCGCACCGGTTCGCTTTTCCAGCTGAATTTCCAACCTTCCAGAATGCTGTGCAGAAAGGATTCCCTGGGGATCGCCACGCCGCCCGCATCGCGCTTGCGCTCATGCGGAGTCGACACCAGCGGCAATGTCAGCGCTGTCGCAATCAGGAGGAACACCGCCTGAACCGCAAATGCGCTGCCGGTTCCCGCCAGCACGATCAGCGCCCCGGCCAGCGCCGGGCCAATTCCACGGGCCGTATTGAACATCAGGGAATTGAGGCCGATGGCATTGGTGAGGTAGTCGCGCGGCACGGCATCGGAAATCATCGAGGCGCGCGCCGGTTGCTGGAACACCTGCGTGGCGGCGGCGAGAAAGGACCCCACGTACACGTGCCAGGGACGTATCTCGCCCGCGAACACCAGCGCGGCAATGGCAATGTAGATCAGCGCATTGGCACCCAGCGCCACCAGCAACTGTCCCTTGCGCGAATAGCGGTCGGCGGCGCTGCCCGCCAATGGCGCGAGCAAAATAAACGGAATCGCCTGCACCCCGCGCACCAGGCCGAGCTGTACCGCCGAGTCGGTGAGTTCATAAATCAGCCATCCGCGCGTCACCTCGTCCATCCAGAAACTCAGATTACCGAAGGTGCCGCCCAGCCAGAGCAGCTTGTACTCGCGATAGCGCAGCGCCGCAAAAGCGCGCAGACCCGAGAAAAACGCCAGCAGCCCCCCGGACTTCGGGGTTGTTTTTTCATCCATCGTCAATGCCAGTACTCTGATCCGCTGTCTGTGCTTATATGGTTCTTCGCGAGAATGGCCCCGCGCCTGCTGGAGCAATTTCAGCAGGATGCGAGTGTACGCGGTGCGGGCATCATCGGTGCGAAGCGGCGAGGTGCGCGTGCGATTTTTCAGTGAAAATCCCGCGACCGCGTTTTCAGTTCGCCAAGCCACGCGCTGTG
>CAIUKQ010000455.1 GCA_903899705.1 uncultured beta proteobacterium | reverse complement strand
TGCGACATCCAATCGCAGTTGAGGTCATGTATGTACATGCCGGCCTTGAGTGCCTGCGCTGGAACTTGCTTGATCATTGCGGGTTCCGGAATTCGTGGTGGTTGAGGTATGGCAAATGTATCGGCGGACCTGCCTGAAACTTGAGGTCCCGATCAGGCGTCCCATCCGCAGCCCTCTGGAGCTATTTCCAGTCCCCGCGAAGCGCCAGAACCCGTGACTGAAGGTCTTCCGGCGTCATTTGTGCGGCGGGGACGGGCGCACCGACGATCAGCCCGATCCGCCTGAACGGGCGAAGGCGCCAGGGTTTTGTCATTGCCGCGCCGTCCTTTCGGGAGAAAAATGAGCCCCACAAGCCGCGAAGCGCCATGGGGATCACAGGCACCGGGGTTGTGTTGACGATGCGCTGGATTCCCGGGCGAAACATAGAGAGTTCGCCTGAATCGGTGATGCGTCCTTCCGGAAAAATGCCAATCAGACCGCCTTCCCGCAGCGTTTTTGCAACCTCCTCGAATGCGCGTTCCATCATTCCGGGGTCCTCCTTCGCGGTGGCGATGGGGATGGTGCGCGCCGTGCGAAAAACGAAACGCATGACAGGCATATTGAAAATGCGGTGGTCCATGACAAATCGGATCGGCCGGCGGCAGGCCGCGGCGATCACCAGGGCATCCAGGAAGCTCACATGGTTGCAGACAAGGACGGCGGGGCCTTCATCCGGAATGTTTTTCAGGCCGGACTCCTCCAGGCGGTAGATCGAGTGAATGAGCATCCAGACGATGAAGCGCATCAGGAACTCGGGAACCAGACTGAAAATGTAAAGGGCCACGACGGCATTGAGAAGCGCGGTCACCAGCAGGATTTGCGGAATCGTCAGGCCCGCGGCGAACAGGCCGATGGCCAGCAGCGCCGCCGCCGCCATGAACAGCGCGTTCAGGATGTTGTTGCCCGCGATGATTCGCGACCGGTGCGCCGGTTCGCTGCGGCTTTGAATCAGCGCATACAGCGGGACGATGTAAAACCCGCCGAAGACACCGATCAAAGTAAGGTCAGCCAGCATGCGCCAATGAGCCGTGTCGGCGAGGAACGGTGCGAGTGCGATGGGCGCATCACGCAGGTGCACGGTGGTCGAAAAGTAAAGGTCCGCCGCGAACACCGTCAGGCCGATTGAGCCGAAGGGCACCAGGCCGATTTCGACTTTGTGGCCGGAGAGCCTTTCGCACAGCAGTGAACCGGTGCCGATACCGATGGAAAACATCACCAGCAGCAAGGTCACCACCTGTTCATTGGCGACCAGTATGTTTTTGGCCAGGTTGGGAAATTGGGTGATGAACATGGCCCCGTAAAACCAGAACCAGGATATGCCCAGAACCGACAGAAACACGGTGCGATTTTGCCGGGTGAATTGAAAATTGCGCCAGGTTTCGGTGACGGGATTCCAGTTGATGGTGATGCCGGGATCCGCCGCAGGCGCCTTCGGGATGGCCAGGGAAAGGGCGATGCCCGCCGCGGAAAAAGCGCATGTGGAAACTGCCACGCCGGCGATCCCCCAACCCGGTTGCGTGACCATCCATCCGCCGAAGATCATCCCCGCCAGTATGGCCACCGATGTTCCGGATTCCACCAGTGCATTGCCGCCGATGAGTTCGGTGGATTTCAACTGTTGCGGCAGGATGGCGTATTTGACCGGGCCGAACAGAGCGGATTGCACGCCTCCGAGAAATAGGGCCGCGAGCAGCAGTTCGATGCTCATCAGGAAAAATCCTGCGGCGCCCAGCACCATCACCGCCAGTTCGATCGCGACGGTTACCGTGATCAGATGGGATTTTTCGTACTTGTCGGCAAGCTGGCCGGCGGTGGCCGAAAAAAGCAGAAACGGCAATATGAACAGGGCCTGGGCAAGATTCTGCAAAACATCGCTCGACAGCGACGTATAGGTGGACGTCTGGTAGGCGAGCAGTATGACCAGGCCCTGCTTGAACACATTGTCATTGAGCGCGCCCAGAAATTGCACGCCGAAGAAGGGGGCAAACCGGCGCTCGCCAAGCAGGTGAAACTGGCTGGAATCGCTCATTGTCCGTCTGATCCGATTCGCTGATGGCGGAAAGTCTACCGCATGAAAAATCATCTCGCCGGTCATCGCGCAGGTCGCAGGCGCTGCGGAATTGCTATAGCGGGCGGTTTTCCGTATCCTTCGGCCTGCAAAAAATTCCACGGGAAATCTCTATCGATGAACGGCAAAGCAAGCAAGGCAGCGAACATGAAACGCATTCCTGAGTCAAAAAGCGTTTCTGACGCAAGCCGCGTCCCCTATTCAGGCCGCATTCTCATGGTCGGATTCGGTTCCATCGGACAAGGCACGCTGCCACTGTTGCTGAGGCACATCGATATCCCGCCGGCGCGCGTTGCGATCGTCACCGGCGACGAAAACGGGCGCGGAGTGGCCGCCGAGTACGGCGTGGAGTTTGTGGTTTCGCCGCTGACCGCCGCCAATTTCAGGGAGGTTCTCGCACCGCGCCTTGCGCGAGGCGATTTCCTGGTCAACGTTTCAAATGATGTCTCATCAGTTGCCCTGATTGCGCTCTGCCAGGAGCAAGGCGCGATGTATGTTGATACCTGTATCGAGCCGTGGGCGGGGGGCTACACCGACGCTCGTACAACGCCGCAAAAGCGTTCCAATTACGCGCTGCGCGAGTCGGCGTTGGCGCTGAACGGGAAATATCCTTCCGGGCACGGCCCCACGGCCATACTCACGCACGGCGCCAATCCGGGGTTGGTATCGCATTTCGTGAAGCATGCGTTGCTCGATATCAGCGAAGGCCTTGGTCGCCGCGCTGAAATGCCGGATTCCCGCGCTGCCTGGGCCGCGCTTGCCAAGGAACTCGGTGTCAAAGTGATTCATATCGCGGAACGCGACACGCAGGTGCCGCATCCGCGCAAGGAGCCGGGGGAATTCGTCAACACCTGGTCGGTCGAGGGCTTCGTGGGCGAAGGGTGCCAGCCTTCGGAACTCGGATGGGGCAGCCACGAGCGCCATTTTCCGGCTGATGGAAGCCGTCAGAGCGAAGGCTGCAAGGCGGCCATCTACCTCAACCGTCCGGGTGCCAGCACGCGCGTGCGTACGTGGACGCCGCTCGCAGGACCTCTGCATGCGTTTCTCATTACCCACGGGGAATCCATCTCGATCGCGGATTATTTTTCAATTGGCGAGGGCGACCGGCCCGAGTACCGTCCCACGGTGCACTACGCCTACCACCCCTGTGATGATGCCGTTGCGTCGGTTCATGAGCTGGCGGGGAGAAACTGGCTGCTACAGGAGAGGCATCGCATCATCAAGGACGAAATCGTATCCGGCATGGATGAACTGGGCGTCCTGTTGATGGGCCATGAAAGGGGCGCCTACTGGTTCGGATCGCGCCTCACGATCGACGAGGCGAGGAAAGCCTGCCCGCACAATGGGGCGACCAGCCTGCAGGTGACGGCGCCTGTGACTGCGGCGGTGATATGGGGAATCCAGAACCCGGATCGGGGTATCGTCGACCCCGAGGAACTGCCGCATGATTTCATTATCGATTTCTGCAAGCCCTACCTGGGAGAGCTTGCGGGTGTGTATTCCGACTGGACACCGCTGCACGATCGCGGACTACTGTTTTCAGAGGATGTGGACCGCGACGATCCCTGGCAGTTCAAGAATTTTCGCGTGACCTGATCGGCTGACTTCTCGCGAAGCGGGTCGGGCAGACTCAGGATTCCTGGGCAGCCGTTTCAGATGCGGGCACGTTGGCATTGCAGTCCGCAGAAGCGCAGGTCGCGCTCGATGGTATGTTGTTGTTTATATTGAGTGTTTGGTTCTCGAAGGGGATGTCAGGGTTATAGCCGCGCGCCTGGATGAATGCGGCCAGCATGTTGTCCATGGTGGCCGCGTGATTCACAAACCAGGGTGCAAGTTCCTTCGCCAGTACCCGTCCGATCTCGAATTTGCCTTCGACAATCATGCCGCGGACTTCCCGCGTGATCTGGAGAATGCCTTCGTGCTCCGGTACGTGGCAATGAGCGGGCGGGAAGGCCAGCAGTTCCATCCAGCGGTTCTCCTGCTCGAAATGCGAGATCGTGTGTGCAAGCAGCGCGTCCATGGCGGCAAGCATCTTGTCGTCTGTCGCACCGTGCAGCGCATTCACGCAATCGACGAATTCCTGATGCGTGGCGTCCATGCGGGACACGCCCAGTTCATATTGGGGGGACCATTCGAGGATCATTTTTGTCGGCGCCGCGTGGAATCGAGTCCGGGATTGTAAGGCATTCAAATACCAAGGTACCGGTGCCAGAGTTCCCGGTTTTCGGCGAGATCCTTCGAATTGCCCTGCCAGACCACGCGGCCCCGTTCTATCAGGGTATGCGTGTCGGCGATCTCGATCAGGCGCTCCACGTACTTGTCAATCACCAGGATGGATTGGCCCTCGGCTTTCAATGTGCCAAGGCAACGCCAGATCTCTTCCCGAATCAGCGGGGCGAGCCCCTCGGTGGCCTCATCCAGAATAAGCAGGTGAGGGTTGGTCATGAGAGCGCGGCCGATCGCCAGCATCTGCTGTTCGCCACCAGAAAGCTGACTGCCCATGTTGTCGCGGCGCTCGGCCAATTGCGGAAAGAACCCGAACACCCGCTCCAGGGTCCAGGGGTTCCGGGTCCCGCTGCGGTTCGCCGCGAATGCCACAAGGTTTTCGGCGACGGTGAGGTTGGGAAAAATCTGCCGCCCTTCGGGAACCAAAGCAATGCCTGCGCGTGCAATGCGGTCGGCACGCCATGACTCAATGTTGACGCCGCGGAAACGAATGGCCCCGGACTTTGCCGGTGTGAGACCCATGATGGACCGGACGGTTGTGGTCTTGCCCATCCCGTTGCGACCCAGCAGCGTGGCGACCTCCCCCTCCCGGATGGTCAGGGACAGGCCGAACAGGACCTGGCTCGGTCCGTAGGCGGTCTCCAGAGACTCGATTTCAAGCAGTGGGGACATATCTCAGGCGCTTTTCATCGGATTGACCGTGCGGGGGCGGGCTCGCAGCTCATACCGGCAGATCACCGAGGTAGGCCTTGCGCACTTCGGCGTCTTCGCGGATTTGCGACGGAGATCCTGTTGCGATCAGTCGCCCAGATACCAGAACGGAGATCCGGTCCGCGAGGCGAAACACCGCGTCCATGTCGTGTTCCACCAACACGATCGCATGGCGCCCTTTCAATCCCTGGATCAGGGTGATCATCCGCTCCGACTCGTCCGGACCCAGTCCCGCCATGGGTTCATCAAGCAGCAGCAGGCGTGGGCGGGTTGCGAGTGCAAGACCGACTTCGAGCTGGCGCTGTTCTCCGTGGGCGAGGTTTCCGGCCGATTCATTGAGGCGACTTGCCAGTCCGACCTCTCCCGCCAGCGCACGAGCATCGTCGTGGATTGCCGTCTCCGTGCTGACCGGACGCCAGAACGAGAGGCTCGTACCGCTTCTGGCCTGCACCGCAAGCGCAAGGTTCTCCAGAACCGAACGACTGCCAAAAATGCTGGTCACCTGGAAGGAGCGCGCCAGCCCGGATCGGACACGCTCATGGGTTGTCCGGCCGGTGACATCGTTTCCCGAAAAAAATATCGACCCGGTATCGGACCGGATCATTCCCGCCAGCTGCGCGACGAAGGTCGTCTTGCCGGCGCCATTGGGGCCGATCAGGGCATGGATTTCTCCGTCATTGACGTTGAAGTCGATGTTGTAGTTGGCTTGCACACCGCCAAACTGCTTGGACAACCCGCGCACATCCAGAATGATCCCGGCATTCATGGATTCTGTGCGCCCGGTTTGCGACCAAACAGCCCCGCAATGCCGCGGGGTGCAAACAACACGATGCCCAAAAGCACAATGCCCACGCCGAATTGCGAATACATCGTGAATTCGGCAATCAATTCCTCCATCCCGAGGAGCACCACAGCCCCGATCAGGCCCGCATAGCGATGCCCGACGCCGCCGACAATCACCAT
>CAIUKQ010000454.1 GCA_903899705.1 uncultured beta proteobacterium | reverse complement strand
TGTTGCCACAAAATACCTCGCCAATTACCTCGGGTGGTTCAGAGTGCTCGACCGGTCGCCACGCTTCAGCCCCGATCCCGCACAACTGCTGGCTCTCGCGGTCCGGGTATGATTTGAACAACATCATTCGCTAAATGAGCCAAAAATAATCGCAAATAAAGTCGTCGCCAATGGAATAAAACGGCGTCGCAATTCGTACGGGGCGGGGGTCTGTTCCCGTCCATGGGAAGCTGGTACCTTTGGTGCCCGGGCGAATTCCGCTCCGCAGATTTCGACGGATTTCAAAGACAAAACAACGAGGGGACAACGATGAACAAATTCAGTCAACGGGTGAGCGTGCTGGCGGTGGCCGCCACATTCACGATGCTGGCCATGCCTGCCGTGGCCCAGCAATACGAAGCCGCCGGCATATTGAAGCGTACCGCGAACAATCTGGGTGCCGGCACCCTGAATACCATCACGTACAGCGCGGCCGGAAACGGCTGGGGTTTCGGTCAGCCCTACACCTTTGGCAAGGCCCTGCCCAGGCAGAATTACCGTGTTACCCGCTCCATTGATTATGTCAATGGAGCGATTTCCGATGACGTCACCCGCAGCCGGGCAGAACTCAAAGGTGGAACGGGCGTCCCCCTGACCGGCGAGCAGAATGCCATCGAGGCGGCGGGCGGCAATGTGACCTGGAACGTGGTCAACAAGAACGTTCAGCCCGGCAACCGTTATGTGTACGACCGCCTTCCACAGATCTGGATGAACCCGCACGGCATCATCAAGGCGGCGCAGAAGAACAATGGCACGCTCACCTTTGTCACCGAGGGCGGCAAATCGCTGGGTGTTGTTTCGTTCAGCGAAGCCGGCCGTTTCAATGCAAAGGTCTATATCAACGATGCCGCCGAGGTCGCACGCATCGAAGCCGTGGTGCACAACCCGGTGGTGGGCGACATGTCGGTGGTGGAGAAATTCTCCGAGTACCGCGAGTTCGCCGGCGGCGTGAAGTTCCCCTCCCGCATCGAGGAATCGCAGGGCGGCCAGCCTACCCTGCAACTGGTTGTCACCGACGTCCAGCCCAACGCCAAGGTCGCCATTGAAGTGCCTGCTGCTGCCGCGAATTTCAAGGAGTCCGTGGCAACCACCAAACTCGCGGACGGCGTATGGCTTCTGGCCGGCGGCTCGCACAACAGCCTGGCCATCGAGATGAAAGATTACGCGGTGGTCGTTGAGGGCCCCCTGTATGACGCGCGCTCGCAGGCGGTGATCGATGAGACGAAGAAGCTCATTCCCGCCAAACCCATCCGCTATCTGCTCAATACGCACGCGCATTACGATCATTCGGGCGGCGTGGCGACTTTTGCCGCCGAGGGCGCAACCATCGTGACGAACCAGGCCAACAAGCCGTTCTACGAAAAAGCGATGTCCAACAAGCGCACGGTCAGCCCCGACGCACTGGCAAAGTCAAAGAAAAAGGCGAAAATTCAGGGCGTTGGCGACAAGTTCGTGTTGAGCGACGGCAACCACTCGGTGGAAATGCACCTGCAGAAGGGCGTGATCCACAACGATGCGCTGATGATGGTCTACCTGCCCAAGGAAAAGATCCTGGTTCAGGCCGACGTCTTCGCGCCGCTTCCGGCCGGCGCCACGCCGCCCGCGAATCCCAGCCCGCAGTACACGCTGGTCTCCAACTTTGCCGAGAACATCGAGCGTTTGAAACTGCCGGTGGAGCGCATTGTCGGGATCCATGGCGGGGTTGCGCCGTTTGCGGAACTGGCGAAGGCGATGGGAAAGTAAAGCGACAAAAGGCGTCGCTTTCCCTCCGGGGAAGATAAGTACGGGGGAAGGGAGGAATGCCTCCCTTCCCCCGTAACCCCCAACTCTCCTGGAAAAATGCCCGCTGAATGCGGGCATTTTTCTTTGGTCTTCTATCAGCTTTTTGCGGGGATGGCGCCGCCGGCGCCGCTGCCTTTGGCGGCTCCGGGGGCGAAGACGGTGTCGAGTTTTGCGACCTGCGCCGGGGTGAGTTTGATGTCTGCGGCAGCGGCGTTGTCGTTCAGGTGTTTCAGTTTCGTTGACCCCGGTATCGGCAGTACATCCCAGGGACGATGCAGGCACCAGGCCAGTGCAAGCTGGGCGCGCGTGCCGCCTGACTCGGCGCGGATCTCATCAAGCGCGGACAGCAGCCTCAGGTTGTGGGCAATGTTTTCTTCGACGAATCGTGACTGGCGGCGGCGGAACATGTCCTCCTGCGGCAGGTCGCCGTGTTTTTGCACTTCACCCGAAAGAAAGGCGTAGGTGAGGGGGCCATACGCAACGAAGGTGATGCCCAGTTCCTTGCAGGCGGGTAACACTTCCTTCTCAACGCTTCGCTCAAGCAGTGAATATTCCATCTGCACCGAGGCCAGCGGATGGGTCTTGTGGGCGCGGCGGATCACATCGGCCGACGTGTTGCAGATGCCGATCTCCTTCACCTTGCCCGCCTTGATCAGGTCGGCCATGCCGCCGATCGACTCCTCGACGGGCACCTTGGGGTCTATGCGGTGCAGGTAGTAGAGGTCGATGCATTCCATGTCCAGTCGCGCAAGGCTCGCCTCGCAGGCCTTGCGGGCATAGGCGGGAGAGCCGTCGACGACCACGCCGCCATCGGGCTGCCGGATCATCCCGAACTTGGTAACCAGCGTGACTTCCTTCCTGCGCGGCTTCAGGATCTTTGCGAAGAATTGCTCGCACAATCCTTCGCCATAGACATCGGCGCCGTCGAACTGGTTGATGCCGATATCGATGGCGGCATTGGCCACCGAAACCATTTCGGCATTGGCCGGATCGAGCATCTTGTTGCAGCCCAGGCCCAGCGGGCCGCTTGTGAGGGGCGTATTGCCAATTTTTCTTGATTTCATCGCCAGTCCCGCCATGAGTGGTTGAAGCGCGACATTCTAGTGGGATGCCGGCAATGCGGTTGTCGCTCAAAGACCCCGGTGCAATCCGGGAATTTCGAGGTCCTCTCAGGTTGGGCCGGACGGTACAATTGCGTGGACACATCGATTCAGAAAACGGACAAACATCATGGCAACTGCAGAAGCTTTCATATGCGATGCGATTCGCACTCCCGTCGGCCGTTACGGCGGCAGCCTTTCCACCATACGCACCGACGACCTGGGTTCACTGCCGCTCAAGGCGCTGATGGAGCGCAATCCGAAGGTTGACTGGAATGCCATCGAGGATGTGGTCTACGGCTGCGTCAACCAGGCCGGCGAGGACAACCGCAACGTGGCGCGCATGGCGCTGCTGTTGGCGGGGTTGCCGATTGAGGTGCCCGCGGCGACGGTGAACCGGTTGTGCGGTTCGGGCCTCAACGCCGTTGGCATGATTGCAAGGGCGATCAAGACGGGCGAGATTTCGCTGGCCATCGCCGGCGGCGTGGAAAGCATGACACGCGCGCCTTTCGTGCTGGCGAAATCCGATTCGGCGTTCTCGCGCTCCGCGAAGATCGAGGACACGACCATCGGTTGGCGCTTCGTCAATCCGCTGATGAAGGCGAAATACGGCGTTGATGCCATGGCCGACACCGCCGAAAACGTTGCCGAGGAGTGGAAGGTTTCCCGCGCCGACCAGGACGCCTTCGCGCTTCGCAGCCAGCAACGCTGGGCCAAGGCGAATGCCGCGGGATTCTTCAAGGGCGAGATCATTCCGGTGAAAATTCCGCAGAAAAAGGGCGATCCAAAAATCTTCGATACGGACGAGCATCCGCGTCCCGACACGACGCTTGAGGTGCTGGCAAAACTCAAGGGCATCGTGAAGGAAGGCGGCACGGTGACCGCGGGCAACGCCTCGGGGGTCAATGACGGCTCCGCGGCGATGCTGATCGCCAATGAGTCCGCCGCCGCGAAGCACGGTCTTGTGCCACGCGCCCGCGTGGTCGCCATGTCGGTGGCCGGTGTCGCGCCGCGCATCATGGGCATCGGCCCGGTGCCCGCGACGCGCAAGGTGCTCTCCGTTGCCGGACTCACGATCGGGCAGATGGACGTCATCGAACTGAACGAGGCATTCGCCGCGCAGGGCATCGCGGTAATGCGCGACCTCGGCCTCGAGGACGGGGCCGCCCACGTCAATCCGAATGGCGGCGCGATTGCCATCGGCCATCCCCTGGGCGCCTCTGGCGCGCGGTTGGTGGCCACGGCGGTATCGCAACTGCATGCCGTGAAAGGGCGTTACGCGCTTTGCACCATGTGTATCGGCGTCGGGCAGGGCATTGCGCTGGTGCTCGAACGCGTTTAAAAGGCGCCCGGTGGCGCCCCCTCCCGCAGGGAGGCCGTCCCGACCAAGCGCGTACAATACTCATCCGCAACAGTCGTGCCGCAATCTTCGGGCCGTTTTCGAACCCCGCCCAGCAAATTCGCGGCCATTGGAGTCCACCATGCATACCGAAGTTCATATTCACGGCACCGTTTCCCTCAAGGCGAGTGCCAACCAGGCCCATATTGAGCAGGCGCTCGCACCCTGGCTTAACTACGTGGACATCGAGAGCCTGGCCGAAGCGCGCAGCGCCCATCAGGACGAACCCGGCATCGTGTTCGACCGGCGCAAGCGTGTGCTGGAGATCTGCTGGAGCGGCTGGGTGGGACGCAATTTCCAGAAAGCCATGGAGGTCGCCTTCGAGTCCCTGTGTCCCTATTCGGATGAGGCGGCCGCCATCGAGGTCAGCTACTACCACGAGGATGGCCGCGACGAGCGCGGCATGGTTTTCGTGGGTCCGAGCGTCGAGGCGATCGAATCGATGCAGCGCAGCTACATGATCGAGGATGTTCAGGCCCTGCTGGGCCGCCATTTCAGCGACGCGGAAATCGGCGAAGTGACCGGCCTTGTGAACCAGTTGTTCGACAAGCGCTGGACCGAGCGCGGCGCGGAGCCCGTCACAGGCTCTACCGAGCGGCCGCAACGACCCTCGTCGGGCAAACGCCACCTGCATTAGCAGTATGAAACCGGGTCTCTTCGTTGCCGTTGCGGTGCTGGTGCTGACCGCCGGTTGCACCACCGAGCAGATGACCCGCCTTGTCTACGAAGGCGCGCGCATGCACAGCGAGGGCGTCCGATCCGTAACCACCGGAATGCCGCCGCGCGACTCGCAAAACTACGATCAATACGAGGCCGAACGCAGGCGGCTGGACGAGAGCAAGCGAGGCGACGGAGTTCCCTTCAATAACCCTTGATCCGGTCGACGAGCCCGGGTTGGGGTTCGCCGTTCAGGTGGCGGCGCAAGTTGTCCACAAAGACATTTGCAACCAGGTTCTCCCGATCGGGATGTCCGCCGCCCAGGTGGGAGAGCACCAGTATTCCCGGGGTGGTCCAGAACGGATGGTCCGCCGGCAGTGGTTCGGTGCGGAAAACGTCCAGCACGGCGCCCGCAATTGATTTGGATTTCACGGCGGCGATCAGATCCGCATCGACGATGATGTTGCCCCGGGCGAAATTGATCAGCCAGGCGCTTTTCTTCATCAAACCGATGCGCCGCGCATCCAGTAGGTTTTCGGTCTCCCGGGTGTCCGAGAGCAGCACCACGACGTAATCCGATTCCGCGAGAATTTCATCCGTGCCTTCGGGGCCAAGGACTTTCTCCGTGTGCCCCACGGGCTTGCCACTGTGCCGCGTGCCGATCACGCGCATCTCCAGCGCCGCGGCTTTCTTCGCCAGTTCCTGACCCACCGCGCCCAGTCCGAGGATGCCAAGAGTGGAGCCGGCGAGGGGGATGGACTGTCGCCGTTTCCACTGGCGTTCGGCCTGGCTCTGTGCCGATTGCATGTAGGGCTTCGTGATGTGGAACAGCGCGCCGAGGATGTTCTCGGGCATCTGCACCCGGTGCAGACCGCGGCCGCAGGACAATTGAATGTCTTCTCGAAAGTCGGGGCGCTTCAGCCACGCGGCAACTCCGGTGTTGGGCGTCTGTATCCATTTGAGGCGGGGCATTTTTGCAAGGATGCCCGGCGGCGCACCCCAGGCGAGCATGAGTTCCGTGCCGGCCAGTTGCACATCGCCGGGTTGCGCATCGGGGGGCAGATCGTCGATGTCGAGTCGGGCATCCAGGCCGGCGCGCGCTAGCGCCTCGCGATACAGCCCGGGGTTTTCCATCCACAGCAGAAGTTTTTGCGTCATGGCCATCCTGTGACATCTCGTTGCCGAAAGTGCGGCCGGCACTCACCCGCCGCCTGTATTAAAGTATGCGCCTCGCAGGATATCCACCCCCGCCGAGTTTGAATCTTTCCCGTTTTTTGAACCCCCCATCGATATTGGAGACAGCATGGCAGACCTTCCTCGCCTCAACGGCATCATTCGCGCCCTGGAACAGGGCAAGCCCGCCTTCACCGCCTTCTGCGCGCCCGAAGTGGATGCTGCGCTTGCCATGAGCGTGAGCAAGTACGATGGCATTGTGTTTGAAATGGAGCATGGTGCCTACGACATCCGTGGTTTGCGCGACAGCATGCAATACATGCTCAACAGGCGTCAATTGGTCAATGGCGCCACGCTTGCGCCACAGGTCACGCCCACCGTGCGCATCCCGCCCAACGGCGGCGAAATGGCGCAATGGCAGGCCAAGCAGGCGCTGGATCTGGGCGCCTACGGCATCATCTGGCCACATATCAGCACCGTCGACCAGGCGCGCAATGCGGTCGCCGCCTGCCGCTATCCGCGCCTGAAGTCGGCGCCGCGCTACGATCCGCCCGGCATCCGCGGGGACGGGCCGACCTCCGCCGTGCGCTACTGGGGCCTCACGCAGCAGGAGTACTACACCCGCGCGGACGTGTGGCCGCTTGACCCGAAAGGCGAGATTCTGGTCACCCTGATGATCGAGGACTTGGAAGGCATTGCGAACCTGTCTGACATGTTGAAGCAGGTGCCCGGCATCGGCGCCATCCTCATCGGCGAGGGAGATCTTTCGCAGGAGCTGGGCGTTCCGCGGCAGTACGAGCATCCCACGGTTCTCGAGAAAATGGCCTATGTGGTCAAGACCTGTAATGAGCACAACGTGCCCGTCGGGCATCCGCATGTCGACTCGAAGAATGTGGAGCGCGTGCTCGCCGAGGGTTATCGCATTCTCATGCCGGCGCCGGTGCGCAGCTATGCGGGCCTGGAAAAGGGCCTCCAGTTGTCCGGTCGGGCCTGAGAGCCAGGCTTTGCAATGACGCAGGGGGCGCGAGCCCCCTGTTTCGCTCCTGCCGGGCCATGCGGCCTGCCGCGGGGGTTCATTTTCTGATTGGAGCGGCAACATGGCGGTAATGACCGGCGCCCAGGCATGGGTTCAGTCGATGAAGCACAACGGTATCGACACTCTTTTCGGCCTTCCCGGGGTGCAGATGGATTACGTGTTCGAGGCCCTGTACCACGAACGAAACGCCATTCGCGTCATCAATGCGCGCCACGAGCAGGGCGTCGCCTACATGGCCTATGGCTATGCGGAATCAACCGGAAAACCGGGCGCCTTCATGGCGGTGCCGGGTCCGGGCATCCTCAATACCTGCACCGCTATCTGCACCGCGCAGGCGAGTAACACGCCTGTGGTGGCGCTGACCGGGCAGATATCCCGCCGCAACATCGGCCGGGGGCTGGGCATACTCCACGAGCTGTCGGACCAGTCGGCGGTGTTTGCGCCGCTCACCAAGGGGCAACTGCTGGTCGACCATGCCTCGAAGGTTCCCTCTGCGATGAATGACGCGGTGACCCTGGCGCTTTCGGGGCGCTGTGGCCCTGTGCTGATGCAGGTGCCCGATGATGTGACCGTGGAAACCGCGGATGTTTCAATGGGGACTCGCGGCGCGCGCATTCCGGATCCGATTCCGGACCAGAAGGCGGTGGAGCAGGCCGCGCAGTGGCTCGCCGGCGCGAAGAAGCCCCTGATCATCGCCGGTGGCGGTGCATTCGGCGCTGAAAAGGAACTGCTCGCTCTTGCCGAGGCGCTGGAGGCGCCGGTCATGATGACGCGCCACGCGCGCGGCACGGTGTCGGACCGCCATTACCTTGCGCAGACCGGCATGGGCGGCAATCTGTTGTGGCCGGAGGTCGACGTGGTGCTCGCGGTTGGCACGCGTTACATGGAAGGCCATGCATGGGGTTCGGATGAACGCATGAAGACGATTCGCATCGAGATTGACGCCATGCAGGCGGAGAAGCCAGCCCGCACCGATCTGACCCTCATCACCGGCGCCGCCGCGGCGCTGGCGGCGATCAGGGCCGCACTGCCCGAGCAGTCGCGTTCGTCGCGCCAGTCGGAACTGGAAGCGGTCAAGGCGGCCGCATTGAAAAAGATTTCTGTTCTGGAACCGCAGAAGTCCTGGTCCGATGCCATACGCGCCGGCCTGCCCGATGAAGGCATCGTGGTGGCCGACATCACGCAAATCGGTTTCTATGGCTGGAACGGATTTCCCGCCTACCATCCGCGCGGCATCATTTACCCCGGATTCCAGGATTCGCTGGGTTACGGATACGCGACCTCGCTCGGTGTGAAGGTGGCGAATCCCGATAGGCCGGTGGTCGCGATCTGTGGCGACGGGGGTTTCATGTTCACCATGCCCGAGATGGCCACAGCCGCATTGCACGGCATCAACAGCATCGCCATCGTGTTCAACGACGGCGGCTACGGCAATGTGCGCCGCACACAGAAGATGCAGTTCGACGGGCACTATCACGGCAGCGACCTGAAGAATCCGGATTTCATGACGCTGGCAAAATCATTCGGGGTGCTCGGCCTGCGGTCGACCTCGCCTGCGGAGTTGACGCAGCATCTGCAGCAGGCCATCGCGGCGAATTCGCCGGCGCTGATCGAAGTGCCGGTGGGCCCCATGCCCTCCTGGCAGGCGCTGATGCCACGGGGACGGGCGCGCAAATGAATGAGACATCGAACAAGGAGATGAAAATGCCAATGTTGCGTTTGGTTGCACCGGCCATGTTTGCCCTGCTGGCCGGCACCTGTGTTGCCCAGTCCTACCCAACCAAGCCCTTGCGGGTGATGGTAGCCAGCGTCGCCGGCGGCCCGCCCGACATCATCATGCGCGGATTCTCGGACCCGCTGCGCCAGGAATTCGGCCAGCCCGTCATCATCGAGAACGTGCCGCAGGGCGACGGCATCGTTGCTGCCCAGAACCTGATCCGTTCTTCAGCAGACGGATACAACATCCTGATGGCCAGCGCCGGAGCGATCACCGTCAACCCGGTGCTGCAGGCGAACCTGCCCTACGAGCCGCAGAAGGACCTGGCGCCGATGGTGATGATCGCCCAGTTCAACAGCGTGTTTGTCGTCAATGCCGCGGTGCCTGCGAAATCGCTGAAGGAATTGATCGCGCTGGCGAAGGCGAAGCCCGGCTCGATCACCTTCGGCACCGCGGGCACGCCCACCACCAGCAATCTTTATGTTGAATGGTTCCGCCACAACCAGGGCATCGATTTCTACAACGTGCCCTACAAGAGCAACCCGCAGGCGCTGCAGGCTGTGGTTGCGGGCGAGGTGCAGGCCACGGTGTTCGCCGCGGGTGCCGCGGTGGCGCAGGCCAGGGCAGGAAAAGCCAGGGTGCTGGCCATCATTTCCGAAAAGCGCGTCGCCGGTTATCCCGATTTACCCACGGTGCGCGAAGAGGGCCTTGATATTGTCATTCGCAACTGGTACGGGCTTTTTGCCAGGGCGGGCACCCCCAGGGAAATCATCGATCGTTGGAACCGAACGGTGTCAAAGGTCACGCTGGATGCAGGATTCCAGGAAAAAATCCTGTTTAACAACGGTATGGAGCGGGCGGCGCCGAGCGGCGAGCCGGTAGAGGCCTTTGCACAGTTTCTGGCGCGCGACCGCGCGCTGTACGAGCGCCTGAAGAACGAAGGCAAGCTCAAGGTCGAGTAACACCCCGTCCGGGAACCGGTCGGGGGCAACCCTCGACAGTGGTGCCCGGAGGTGGGAACATCACCCATTCAGAGAAAAAGGAGAGGCAACCATGGACAAGAAAGTCACACGCAGCACCAATGTCGATCTCGAGAAATTTCGTTTGCGCCGTTTCGTCGAACGTCTGGTCGACATGGGCGAAATGGAGGTCATCAACAAGCCGGTGACCCTGGTGCAGATGAGCGAAATGATCGAGGGCAACAAGCACGGGCTGCTCTTCAAGAAGGCGGGCCCCGAAGGCCATGAAGTGGCCGCCAAGGTGCTGGGCGACAGGAAGCGCATTGCCGCGGCCTTCGACACCACCCCCGAGAAGCTGCACGAGGTCTATTTCAGCCGGCTGAACACGCCGCAGGAAATTGTCGAGATTCCCTCGAACGAGGCGCCGGTGCACGAGATCGTGATCACCGGCGATGACATCGATCTCACCAAGCTGCCGTTCCACCCGCAGCACGAGTTCGACGGCAGCTGCTATATTTCCTCGGGCATCGACTACACCATTGATCCGGCCACCGGCCGCACCAACGTGGGCAGCCGCCGGTTGTCGTTGCGCAACAAGACCACCACCGGCACCAACGTGACAGCGCCCTCGGATTTGAAGCGCATTTATCAGGGTTGCGTCGCGCGCGGCGAAAAACTGCCGATCACCTTCACCATCGGCGCGCATCCGCTGGACATGTTCGCCGCGACCACGCGCAAACCCGGCGAGGAACTGCCCCTGTTTGCCCAGTTCCGCGGCGAGCGCGGCGCGGTGGTGCGCAGCATCACCAACAAGATCCTGGTGCCCGCTGATGCGGAGATCATCCTTGAGGGTTATCTCGATGAGCGGGGGTATGTGGAGCCGGAAGGCCCCTACGGCGAGTACATGGGTTATTACGGCGCCATCCACATGGACCCGGTGTTCCATTGCACCGCCATCACCATGCGGAAAGACGCCATGCACCAGACGTTCCTGCACGGATCCGCGTTCAGCCTGGACCATTCCGACGGCGCGGTGATGAGCGCCATGCGCGTCGAAGTGGAAGCCATGAATATCCTCAAGCGCACCGTGAAAGAGCCGCTGGACGTCTATCAGGTGGAAGCATCGGGCGGCGCCAACACGCTGCGCGTGAAGATGCGTCAGCGCGTGGTCGGCGAGGCGCGTCAGGCGATCGCATCGATCATCGGCGGCATCATGCGAGTCAAGCATGTCTTTGTGTACGACGAGGATATCGACATTCGCAATGAAGGCCAGTGCAGCTGGGCCTTCGGCACCCGTTTCCAGGCTGACCAGGACATCGTGATGATCCAGGGCATTGTCGGCATGACCATGGACCCATCGCTGCAAGGCCGCCGCACCGGTGCCAAGACCGGCTTCGACTGTACCCGGCCTTTCGGCAAGGACGGCCAGATTCCGCTCACGCGCTGCGCCGCCAAGGCCTACAAGCCTGTGGCGCAGTTCAAATCGGCCGAGGAGGCGCTGGCCGCCGGTCCGAAGTTCTATTCGGCTGTCGTCGAATCCCTGGGCAGCGAGGACGGCCGCGAAGTGGCCATGGCCCTGGATGAACTGCGCCAGAAAGGCAAGCTGGGCCGTGATCGTGACGGGAAGTATTACCTGGCCACTGCAAAGCCTGGCACGACAGGGATTGTCGGCGAGATGTACCACGATCCCAACGAAGGTACGTAGGCGAGCACAGCTCGACTACGTACCTTCGCGGGAAAGTGGAGAACGGGGGAAGAGGGAGGGCCCTCTTCCCCCGTTACCCCCATCGCCCCGAGCAACATTCCGTCGTCTGTGGAGCACAAGTCGGTAGCTGCCATGCCTGCACGGACACTCTTCGAGAAGATCTGGAACGCGCATGTGGTCGCCGATCTGGGCGGGGGCATGGAGTTGCTGCATGTCGATCGCCACTATCTGGTTGACCTGGGCGGCGCCCGGGCGCTGGGGGAGATTGCAGGCGGTGATTTCAGGGTGCGCAATCCGGAACTCACCTTTGCCACGGCCGATCATCTCGTATCCACCGAACCCGGGCGCAAGGGCGGGCGCGACGCCGGCACCAATGCCACGCTAGAGACCTTCCGTCGCGAGACGCACGCGATCGGGATCCGGTTGTTCGACGTCAATGATGAAGGGCAGGGTATCGTGCATGTGGTCGGACCCGAGCAGGGTCTGACGCTGCCGGGCGCGCTCATCGTCTGTGCCGACAGCCATACCTGCACCAACGGGGCGCTCGGCGCCGTGGCATTCGGCATGGGCTCCTCGGAGTTGAAGCATGTGCTCGCCACGCAAACCATTGTGCAACGCCGACCGAAGACCATGCGTGTGCGCTTTAACGGCCCTGTGGGAATCGGTGTTGACGCGAAAGACATGATCCTCGCGCTGATCGGGCAGGTGGGTGCTGCGGCGGGCACGGGGCATGCCGTCGAATACGTCGGCGAGGCGGTGAGTGCCCTGTCGCCGGAGGGCCGCATGACGCTGTGCAACCTCAGCATTGAATTCGGCGCGCGTATCGGCTTTGTCGCGCCGGACAACAAGGTTTTCGATTACCTGCGCGGACGGCCCTTTGCACCCAAAGGGGAGCAATGGAACGAGGCGATGGCGCAATGGCGTGACCTTCAAAGCGACGAGGGCGCCTCGTTCGATGCCGAAGTGACGGTTGATTGCGGGGCCATCGCGCCGCAGGTTACGTGGGGCGTGAGCCCGGAGCATGTCATCGCGGTCGATGGTTGCGTGCCGGATCCCGCAACGCAATCCAATCCGGAGCGGCGCCTGGCCTGGGAGAAGGCCCTGGACTATATGGGTCTGAGTGCGGGGCAGCGCATTGCGGGCACGCACGTTGATCGCGTGTTCATCGGCTCCTGCACCAATTCACGTCTGCCCGACCTGCGTTCTGCGGCTACGGTCGCACGCGGGCGCAGGGTTGCGCCGCATGTGCGCGCATGGGTGGTACCCGGATCGCAAAGTGTCAAGCGTGATGCCGAAGCCGAAGGGCTGCACCGGATTTTTCTCGAGGCCGGATTCGAATGGCGCGAACCGGGCTGCTCCATGTGTCTGTCGGCTAATGGCGATGTGGTCGAGCCCGGGGCGCGCTGCGTGTCCACTTCCAACCGAAATTTCGTGGGTCGTCAGGGGCCGAATGCGCGCACCCATCTCGCCAGTCCGGCGATGGCCGCCGCTGCCGCCATTGCCGGGGAGATCATCGATGTCAGGGCGTTGCTGCGGTAAAAAATGATAAAAATCAATAAGATACGATCTTATGCCGTGCCCTTTCTGCAGGCCAATGTGGACACTGATCTGATCGTGCGAGCCGAGCGATGCGTGTATGCGACGACCGAGGAACTCGGCCGCTATGCCTTTGAGACGCAGCGCTACCTGCGCATGAGCGAGGACGGATCGGATGCAGTGGAGAATCCCGATTTCATTTTCAATCAAGCGCCGTTTCGAGGCGCGCAAATCATCATTGGCGGACCGAATTTCGGTTGCGGCAGTTCAAGGGAAACCGCGGTGCGGGCGCTTGATCGCATGGGCATACGTTGCATCATCGCTCCCTCGTTTGGCGAGATCTTCGCGGGGAACTGTTTCCAGAATGGACTGCTCACCATAGCGCTGCCATCAGAAGCCGTGCAGCGCATCGGAGGGCGCCTCCTCGCGGATCGCGCGACCGCTCAGGTGGAAGTCGACCTGGCCGCGCAGCAAATCCTGTTGGCGGATGGCGAGATAATTTCCTTCGATTATGACCCACTGCGCAAACGCGCCCTGCTGGAGGGGCTGGATGAAATAGGCATGACCCTGCAACTCGCGGACAGGATTACCGCTTTTCAGGATTCGGACCGGATGGCGAGACCCTGGATCTACATTTAGGCGCCGCGAAGAATATCGATGGTTGCGGCGCAGTCTGGGGGCAGTTGATCGCCGCGCCAGGCAACGTGTCCGTCCG
>CAIUKQ010000453.1 GCA_903899705.1 uncultured beta proteobacterium | reverse complement strand
TGTGATTACGGATGTTGTCCGGAATTCTTGAGTGGTGTCGCCACGGTCTTTTGAAATATCGTAACCAATTGATTATTAGACTTAATATGGATAGTCCCGTGTAACATTGAGGGGGGATAATCACGTTGTGGTCGGTCACTGCGAAAAATCTTGGAAATAGAACTGAAATTGTTGATGGAGCCGGCCGAGCTGGAGCGCACAAGTCGCTCCCGCGTGGTATCGAACGCCAGGATCGGTCGAGGCCGCTCCGAGTTGCTCCACACCGTCTATTACGACACGCCGGACGGATTGCTGTGGAGCAACGGCGTTGCGCTGCGGCTGCGTCGTGCCGGCAATCGCTGGATGCAAACCCTGAAAGGTGCCGGGGAGGAAATCGGCGGCCTGCATCAACGCGTTGAAATCGAATGGCCGGTGGTGGCCGATACGCTGGATTTTGATGTGCTGCTGGACACGCCGTTTGCAAAATTGTTTCGCCGGCCAAAGGTTCGCAACAGCCTCTCACCCGTTTTTGAAACCGAATTTCGACGCCGCAGCATTGACATTGACCTTCCCGGTGGCACCCGGGCGCTGCTATGCCTTGATTCCGGCGAGGTCCGCGCGGGCGGGACGACCGAGGCCATCAGCGAAGCCGAGGTCGAACTGGTGCGGGGCGAGACCTCGGCCCTGCTGGATTTCGCAGGGGAACTGCTGGGCGAACGGGTGTTTCGCATGGGCATGTGGTCAAAGGCGGAGCGGGGCCACGCGCTTGTTTCATCGGCCGGCAATCCGGCAGCGGTGCGCGCAGCTCGAATCGATCTGGAAGGCATTTCGAATTCGGGCGAGGCGTTCTCCCGGATCGTCCGATCGGCGGCCGTTCAGGTTCACGGCAATGTCGACGGGTTTCTCGAACATGCCGACCCGGAGTATCTGCACCAGTTGCGGGTTGGTCTTCGCAGGCTGCGTGTCGCGCTTTCGTTGCCCCGCGACGAAAGTTGGGAATCGGCTTCCCGGTCACTGCGCGATCGCATCCGGGTGCTCTCGCGCACCCTTGGCGAGGCGCGCAACTGGGATGTCTTCGCGGGCGAAGTATTGAAGCCGATGGCGACACATTGCGACGCGAAAATGCTCGCCGGACTGCGCTCCCGCACGGGGCTGCGCCGGTCCGCCGCGCTTGCGTCGGCGCGGGCGGCCCTGGTCGGCCGTGAGACCACGCAAATCTGGCTTGACCTCGCGCGCCTTTTGACCGGACCGCGCCCCGGTTTGAATGCAAGCGCGCGCCAGTTTGCCGCGGCCTCGCTCAATCTTCGCTATCGCAGGTTGTTCAAGGCCGCCGAGAATATTGACAGTCCCGAGGCAATGCACCGCCTTCGGATCTGCGCAAAAAAACTGCGCTATATATCCGAATTTTTTGCAGGGCTCTACCCGCGACATAAAGTGAAACGCTTTATTTCGTCGCTGGGTGCCCTGCAGGAGGAACTCGGCGCCGTCAACGATGCCGCAACCTGCCGAAAACTTGTGGCGCAAGCCGATGCCGGCGCGAAACCCCTGGGTGCGGAAGCTCGCGGGGTTGCATTGGGCTGGATCGCAGCGGGTGGCGCGCTCGCAGAAGTGAGGGCCCGAGGGGCCATCAAGGCACCCATGGATGCCGATCCGTACTGGAAGTAGGCTGTCCGAAGGTGTTGCCGGGCTCTTCGGGGCACGAATGCAAAATTCGACCAATCCATTAGTATTGCTGCCTCACGCGTTGGAGAGGAGTTTTACATGGACATGGCGGAAAACGAGTTGTTGACCCGGGTCGGGCCCGGAACACCCGGTGGCGAGATGCTGCGGCGTTACTGGTGGCCGGTTGCCGTCTCCGACCACCTCGTGATGGAGCCGCAAAAGGTCAAACTGCTGGGTGAGGAATTCGTCCTGTTCCGTCTGCCCGATGGCAGGCCTGGAATGGTTGACATGCAATGCACACACCGCGGCGCATCGCTCGAATATGGCCGCGTCGAAAAAGAGGGGATCCGCTGCGCCTATCACGGCTGGCTCTATGATCTGGAAGGTCGTTGCCTTGATCAGCCCTGCGAGCCGCCGGGCAGCGCCGCGAAATCGCGCGTGAAGCAGAAGACCTGGCCGGTGCGCGATGTGTCCGGATTCGTGTTCGCCTATGTGGGTCCGGATCCGGTTCCCGAGTTTCCGAAATACGACCTCCTGTTCATGGAGGGCCAGGAAAAGGTGGTGCAGGGCCGTGACATGCATACCAACTGGGTGCAGCGTGCGGAGAACATGCTCGATGCGCTGCATGTCATGGTGCTGCATGCGTCGATCTACCCCGAGCTTGCGATGGCGCGCCCCGACCGCTGCGACTGGAACGAGACCTGGTATGGCGTTGAAATGGAGCTTGACTATCCGAACGGCGTTCAAGACAAGCACCATCATTTCTTCCCCGCCGGCAACCGCCTGCAGTTGGCCCGGTCCGGGCAGGTTCCCCACCAGTTCATCCAGTGGTGTGTGCCGCGAGATGATCACAGCGCGACCATCTACCAGATGCTGGCCTCACCCGCCGCCGACGGCAAGGGATCGGTCAAGGCGGCGCAGTACCAGAAAACCGAATTCAACAAGTACAAGCGCGTCAAGGATGGATGGTGGAACATCTGGGAGCGTGACCAGGACGACGCCATTCTCGACAGCCAGGGCGTCGTGGCGGACCGGAGCAAAGAGCACCTTGCCACCTGCGACATCGGCATTGTCAAATTCCGCCGCATGCTCAAAGATTCCATCGAGCGCGTGCAGCAGGGCAAGGATCCGCTTGGCGTGATCCGCCGCGGCGACGGTCACGATGGCATTATCGAGCTTGAATCGTACAAGACGGAACTGGGGGCGAACGCCAACGTTGTCCGCAACGCAGATCT
>CAIUKQ010000452.1 GCA_903899705.1 uncultured beta proteobacterium | reverse complement strand
TCACATGGGTGAAAAGTCATTGCCTGCGCTTGGGGATAGTTCCTTTGAGGCGCAAAAGAAGACCAACCAGCACAACGCTGAATATTGGAGCGCGCGGGATCTGCAACCCCGGCTTGGTTACACCCAATGGAGGCGCTTTGAGCAGGCTATTGAGCGAGCGGTAACGAATCAGGAAACGACCCTGACCACCATTTTGCCGGCGCCGGCAAAATGGTCGATCTCGGGTCTGGCAGCTCGCGAGAGGTAGCCGATTACCATCTGTCACGCTTCGCCTGCTACCTCATCGCCCAGAACGGTGACCCGCGCAAGCCGGAAATCGCCTTGGCGCAGAAATACTTTGCCGTTCAGGCCCGCAGGCAGGAATTGTCTGACCAGTTGGCCGCCGATATCGAGCGGTTGGAACTGCGCAAAAATACCGGCGAGGAATTCAAAGCCCTGTCCGGTGCCGCCCAGCAAGCCGGTGTTCAGAACAAGATGTTTGGCGTATTCCACGACGCCGGATACAAGGGGCTCTACGGTGGCCTTGGACGCGATGCCATCAAGACCCGCAAAGGCATTCCCGGGAAAGAAAATCTGCTCGACCGCATGAATCCCACTGAACTGGCCGCCAATCAGTTCCGAATAACCCAGACCCGCGACAAACTCGCGCGTGAGCGCATTCACGATGATCAACAGGCGATACGCACCCACGGCCAGGTCGGCAAAGAAGTTAGGGATGCCATCAAACGCATCGGCGGCGACCTGCCGGAGAAGATCCCTGCGGCTGAGCACATCAGGGAAGTTGAAAAGAGGGTAAAGACGGCGGTACCCAGGCTGGAACTGGATCATCGCGATGCAGGTGGATTGTTGGGCGATGCCGGCGACAAGAAATAGCATGAGCAAGTAATCCGCACCTGATCAATGTCAAGCGGCGACGCGGCTACGGAGTTATGGTCTGAAAGTCCAGTCCAATTCGGGAGCAAATAAAAATGAAAATGGCCATTCTTGTCTGCAACACCTTCTTCGTCGACCACCTCATGGGGGCGCTGAAGGAGTCGAACATTGATTACTTCACGCGCTGGGATGGCGCGAAGGGCAAGGGGCACGGGACGGAGCCGCATCTGGGTTCGGGCACTTATGCGAGCACGAATTCGGTGACGATGGTGGCGTTCGAGGATGAGGCGGCGCTGGAGGCGTTGATCGTTTCGATCACGAAGGCCAACACGGAGATTCCGCGGGCGGCGGATCGCATTCGTTTGTTCCAGATGCCGTTGGATCGCATTGTCTGAGGAACTGCTCCATTTATTGACTGCCGCTGGGTGACCATCATATTCAGGTATCGTTGGCGGGTTCCGAAATGGCAAGAATCATTACCCTGTACGAGCCAGACCCCGCTGAATGGGTGGAGTTTCAAACACGGAGGTGACCATGCTGGAATTCAAATGCCATGTTTGCGGGAGTGAATCCGCAAAGGAAGAGTTCATCAACGAGATTCTTGATGTGGAAGGTCGCAGGGTTCTGGTTGAACATATCCCGGCTCTGGTTTGCACGCGGTGCTCGGAAGCTGCGATCTCGATTGAAACCACGGAACGAATCCGTCAGCTGGTTCATGGCGCAGGTACGCCGGTCAGAACCGTTCCCCTTGAAGTGTTCGAACTTGCGTAGGAGCACTCCGGCTTCTGATGCTTTGGCTCGGGTTCATTGTTTTGAGTTGCCCGGATGAATAATTTCCCTGTCTGCATCATCGGCGGTGGCCCCGTGGGCATGTCGCTGGCCCTTAATCTTGATTCCCTGGGCGTGAAGTGCGTGGTGGTCAACCGCGAGCCCGGCGTGCTGGTGCAACCGCGCGGCAGCACGCAGAACGCGCGCACGATGGAGCATTACCGGCGCCTGGGGATTTCGGCTTCGATCCGCAAACTCGGGCTGCCGCAGGAGCAGGTGACGGACGTGGTGTATTTCACGCGTCTGGATGGCAGGGAGATCGCCCGCATCCCCATGCCCTCGGAAGCCGAAAAGATGCGCGCCGTGGCGAATGCCGCGGAAACCGACCAGATTCCCGAACCTCTCCTGCGCTGCAATCAGATGTACGTCGAAGAGCGCGTGTTCGAGCACCTGCACACGCGCCCCAATGTGACGCTGCGATTTGGCTGGACTTGCACGGCCTGGGCCGAGGATGCCGACGAGGTCACGGTTGAGATTGAGGAAGCGGCGACGGGCAGGACCGAGACGCTGCGCTGTTCCTACATCGCCGGATGTGATGGCGCGGGTGGCATCGTGCGCTCGCAGCTTGCGATCGCCTACTCGGGCGAGGCCACCAACGCGGATCAGGCTTATTTGAGTCGCGCCATGGTCTCCACCCACATCCGCTCCGCGGAATACTTCCGCGCCTCGCCGCATCGCCTCGGGTGGCAGAACTGGTCGCTGAACCCGTCCTTTCGCAGCAACATGGTGAGTCTCAACGGCAGGGATGAACTCATCCTTCTCACGCAGTTGCCCAGCGTCGATCACACTCCCGACGAGGCGCTGATATCGCATCGCTTCCTCACTGCGGTGGGCCATGACATCCCCTTCAAAATCCTTGGCCACTGGAAATGGATTCCCGGGCGCGCGCTGGTGGCCGATGCCTACGGGCGCGGGCGCGCCGTGCTGGCGGGCGACTCGGTGCATCTGTTCAGCCCCACGGGCGGATTCGGAATGAACACCGGCGTCGACGATGCCGCGAATCTCGGATGGAAACTCGCGGCGATGGTGCAGGGCTGGGGCGGTAAAGAGTTGCTTCCGAGCTACGAAGCAGAGCGCCGCCCGATCGGATTGCGAAACACCAACCTTTCCAAGATCTTCTCGAAACAGGTGGGCACACTGCCGATTCCCGACTGGATCGATGAGGACAGCGACCGCGGCGCCGACGCGCGCCGGACAGCGGCGGCGGAGATTGCCCATTTCAGCGAGGAGTTCGCCTCCATCGGCATACAGCTGGGGGCGCGCTACGACGGCTCATCCATCGTGGTCTCCGACGGCAGCGCGCCGCCGGCCGATGATCCTTTCATCTATGTGCCCAGCGCCTGTCCGGGAGGACGCGCGCCGCATGTGTGGATGGCGGATCGGACTTCGCTCTTCGATCATTTCGGTCCGGGCTTCACGCTGCTCTCGCTGGCGGGAGCGCGTGAGGAGGATGCGAGCGCACTGGCGGTTGCAGCGGCGAAGCGCGGCGTGCCGTTGAAGCTGCTGTCGGTGGATTCGAGGGCGGCGCGTGAACTCTATGGCGCCAGCCTCGCGCTGGTGCGGCCGGACCAGCATGTGGCCTGGCGCGGGGATCGCTTGAACGATCCGGACGCGCTTCTCGCAAGCGTGACGGGTTGGGGCGGCGCGGCGGGCTGATCCCGCCGGGACTGCGTGAGGCCGTCCTACTCCGGCTGAATGCCCGCAGCCTTCACTGCGCGCGCATATAGAGGCAACTCGCGTTTGATCTGGTCGGCGAGTTCTTCAGGCGTGCTCGCGATGACGATCAGCGACTGCTTGTCCAGTGCCGCTTTCACATCCGGCAGCTGCAGTGACTTGACGATCTCGCCATTGAGCTTCAACACAATCGGGCGCGCGAGGCCCGCCGGGCCGAAGAAGGCGAACCAGTCGACGATGGGCTCATACCCAGGGAGTTCCTCCACCACCGTGGGTACGTTCGGCATCACGGCATAGCGCTTCGGCGTTGTCATGGCGAGCAGCCTCAGGCGGCCCGAGTCAATGTGCGCCTTGACGTTGCCCGGCACGATGAAGGTCATCTGCACCGTATTCGCAAGGATGGCGGCGACCAGTTCGTTCGATCCGCTGAAGGGTATGTGGACCATGTCGATGCCCGCCGCCGCCTTGATGAATTCGCCGCGCAGCTGGTGGGTGGAGCCGATGCCGTTGGTGGCAAAGGAGACTTTTCCTGGGTTTTTCTTAGCATAATCAACAAGTTCCCGTACCGAGGTCACCGGCAGTTCGGCGTTCACCACGAGGCCGGTGGCCGGGCTCGCTGCATTGGCGATGGGCGTGAAGTCCTTCACCGGATCGTAGGGCATGGCCTTCACCACCTGCGGCGCGACCACGTGCGTGCTGGCACTGCCCAGGAGCAGTGTGTAGCCGTCGGGCGCGGCCTTGGACGCGGCGGTGGCGGCGATGCGTCCACCTGCGCCAATGCGGTTCTCGGCGATCACGGGTTGGCCGAGGGCCGGGGTCAGCTTCTCTGCGACAACGCGCGCGAGGATGTCATTGATCGATCCGGCGGGGAAGGGAATGAGGATGTGAACCGGCTTGACGGGGTAAGCCTGGGCAAATGTTATCGCCGGGGCCGAGGCGGCGGCAATGGCGAGCACTGCATGAGCAAGTGATTTCATGATCTTCCTTTCAGTCAACCAGCGGAATGCCGGCGTCCTTCACCAGCTTTGCGAACTTGTCGATCTCGGCGCGGTAACGCGGCTCGAACAATTCCACACCCATGCCGGCGGGTTCCACGCCCCAAGTAGCGAGCATTTTCTCCACATCGGGGGCGGAGAGCATCTTCACCGATTCGGCGCTGACCTTTTGCACAATGTCACGCGGCGAGCCGCCGGTGGTGAAAATGGCGACCCACGTCGACAGATCGTAGCCCGCCACGCCGCCTTCGGCGATGGAGGGAAGGTCGGGCAGGTAGGCCGAGCGCGTCGCGCTCGACACGCCCACGCCGCGGATCTTGCCCGACTTCATCAGCGGAAATGCCGCCTGCGCCGGCATGAACGCCATCTGCACTTCATTGGCCATCAGCGCCGGCGTCATTGCCGCGTCGCCCTTGTAGGGGATGTGAACGATGTCAATGCCGGAGAGGGACTTGAACAGTTCCCCCGACAGGTGCGGACCCGAGCCGACGCCGTTGGAGGCGTAGTTGATCTTGCCAGGCTGCGCTTTCGCAAGGGCCACCAACTCGCGCACATTGTTCGCAGGCAGGGCGTTGGCCACCGCCAGCACCGACACGCCGCGCGTGAGCATCACCACCGGTTGCAGTTCCTTGATCGGATCGTAGGAGAGCTTTTTGTACAGCGCGGGCGAGATGGCCTGTGCGTAGGTGTTGAGCAGCAGCGTGTAGCCATCGGGTGCGCCCTTGGCGACCACTGCCGCGCCAAGGTTGCCGCCCGCGCCCGCGCGGTTGTCCACTACCACCGGCTGTCCCCAGGCCTCGGTGTACTTGCGCGCGTAGAGCCGCGCGTACGAGTCGGTCGCGCCGCCTGCCGCATAGGGGACGACGAGGCGGATTGGTTTGAC
>CAIUKQ010000451.1 GCA_903899705.1 uncultured beta proteobacterium | reverse complement strand
TCGTGCAGGGCTTTGATGGTGGATTCCGGTATCCGGCGCTGCGCGTCGGCCTCGGGCATGTTTTTTCGCAGCAGTGGTCGCAGGGAAAGGGCTGCATCGACCAGTTCCTGCTGAGGAACACGCGTGGGGCGGGCTTCAATGAAACTCATGCCGGTATCCATGAACAGGGAAATGCGAGATTACCCCAGCCTGCGACAGCAGGCATTACGCCTGCCCCCTGAAACGACAAGACCGGCCTCGGCCGGTCTTGTGTCGAACGGGTCTGCGAATGCTCAGGCGGGCGCGAGCTCGCGATCCTTCGTCTTGACCGGGTCCTTAAGGCCAAGAACGCGCCGGGCATTGTCATACATGACCTTCTGCTGGTCCGCGGCGGAGAGCCCCACATCCTTGAGCACCTTGAGCGCGCTCTCGGGATTCCAGCACGGGTAGTCGCTGCCGTACATGACGTGATCCACGCCGTAGAACTCCAGCGCAAACTTGACGCCCATGGCATGCGGCGACACGGTGTCGGTATACATGCGGCGCAGGTACTCGGCCGGGGGCTTGGGCAGCTTGGCCGCCTTGGAATTCTTGTCCATGCGTCCCGCCTGGTAGGGCAGCGCGCCGCCGGTGTGCGACATGAAGATCTTCAGGTCCGGATGGCGTTCCATGATGCCCGAGAGCACCATGCGGTAGGCTGCAACGCTGACGTCGATGACGCGACCCAGGCTGTTGTAGAGCGCGCCGTCGTAGCCATCAAGGATGTCTTCGAAGGCGGCATCCGTGGGGTGCATGAAGATCGGCACGCCCAGTTGCTCGACTCGGTCGTAGAAGGGCTCGAGGCGCTCGGCATCGATGCGGCCGGTCTTGCCGATGCTGCCCGGAATGTTGACGCCGCACAGGCCGAGCTTGAGCACCGAGCGCTCCAGTTCGTCGATCGCAACCTTGGTGTCCTGCATCGGCACCACGCCGCTGGCCCAGAGGTGGCCGGCGTGCTTGTTTTGCGCCCATGCCATCTCGTCGTTCCACATCTGCGCCGAAGCAAGGCCTTCTGCAGTTGAAGTTTCGGAGAAGTAGGCGGAGAATGGTCCGAGCGAACAGACTACATCCATTTCGTGACCTTGTGCATTTTGGTGCGCGAGCAGCCCGTCGAGGTCAAACCACTCGGCCCAGGCACCGCCGCGTTTGGTGCCTTCGCTGGTCCAGACGTTGTAGCCGCCATTCTTGGGATTTCGTTCGGCGCGCGGGAATCCGGTTTTGCGTTTGCAGAGTTCTTCAAAAACCGATTTCGGGTACCAGTGAAAGTGTGAGTCTATGACGCGCATTACCGTTCTCCTCCGGTGGCGGTCCCTGCCCCTGCGGAACCAATCAGATCACCCTCAATATCGGCTGGGGCTGGTGAATAAACCATTGTAGGAGCAGGAAATAGTCCGGTCAACTGGGGCCGCAATACCGGCGCCGGCGAGGTTTGAGAATCGGTGGTTCAGAAGCTCCGTATTGTCGGGCGAGACAGGTTTGCCGCGAAATTCGCCCCGGAACCAGGCTGCGGCACCCTGCCATGACTTTATTTTGGATACTATTTGGGCAAGCATCGAAAACAAGGGGGCCTGCGCCCCCTCGTCACTTCCCTGTCTCAGATGGGAAACGCTGATGGCAAGAACGACCTGATCAGCGCTTCCCTGGACATATCGAGAAGGCCCACGCATTCGCGACGGTGCTCGACAGCGCAGCTCAACAACTGGAACGCATTTGACCCGAATCGCCGATCTACCTGCACATTCCCCCGAGAACAGACCAACACCCCAGACAGCCCCGCCCCCTGATTCCGGCAAGAAAGTACGCTTTGCCGCGCTCCGCGAGCGCGAGTTCCGCATTTATCTGATTGCCAGCGCGCTGGCGATGATGGGCGACAACATTGAGCACGTCATCAGCTACTGGGTGCTGTTCGATCGCTTTCATTCGCCGGCACTGGGCGGATTTGCGATCCTCAGCCACTGGCTGCCGTTCCTGTTTTTCTCCGTTTATTTTGGCGCGCTCGCCGATCGGTACGACCCCCGGCGCATCATGCAGATCGCCATGCTGATGTTCATGGGCGTTTCGCTGGCGTGGGGCCTGCTACTCCTGACCGGCACCCTGGAACTGTGGCACGCCGCAGTGCTCCTCATGATCCATGGCATGGCCGGTGTGCTGTGGGGACCCGGCAGTCAGCTTCTGATCCACCATCTGGTCGGTCACGAACATCTGCAAAGCGCGGTACGGCTCAATTCCACCAGTCGCACGCTGGGCCTGCTCTTCGGCCCCGCGGTCGGCGGCGGCCTGATGCTGATCCTGAGCCCGGCCGTCGGCCTGCTGGTCAATGCGGTCGTGTATGTACCCCTGCTTTTCTGGCTGTGGAAGGCCCCGTACACCCACCCGAAACGAGAGGCACAACCTGCCCGGACTGCAGGAATGTGGGAAACGCTCTCTTTGCTGAAGAAGACCCCGCATGGCGGCACCATCGTCAGCATGATCCTTCTGGCGGGTGTCACTTCGTTTTTCGTCGGCAGTGGCGTTCAGCCCCAGATGCCGGAGTTCGCAAATGACCTTGGCGCTGGAGAGGCGGACATGCGCTACAGCGTGCTCTTGGCTGCCAGCGCGGCAGGTGCCGTGATCGGCGGCCTGCTTCTCGAGAGCCGCGGACTGCTGCCGGCGAATCCGCGCTCGGCCATCGTGCTCGCCATTCTGTGGTGCATGGTCATGGCGGGATTCGCAGTATCCACCAGCTACCCGCTGTCACTGGCGCTGATGCTGGTCGCCGGCTTTCTGAATCTGACCTACGGTGCAATGGCGCAGACCCTGGTGCAGGTGCACGCGCCGCCCGCGTTGCGCGGCCGGCTGATCGGACTGTACAACCTGTCAGCCAACGGATTGCGCGCCTTCAGCGGCATCACGATTGGCGTGCTGGGCGGGTTGATCGGCATTCACTGGTCGCTCGCGCTCTCCGCGATGGCCCTGCTCGCCGCCTGCATCGCGCTGCTGGCCTTTGCGATGCGGGTGCGCTGACACTATTTCCGCCTCAACGGCGGACCACCCCTTTGGAATCGACTTTGACCCCGTAATCCCGCTCGGCGGCTTCGAGGGAAATATAGCCGCGGGCAAGATCTCGCTGCACCCGCTCCAGCGGACGTTCGGCAGGGTCGCCGTAGCCCCCGCCGCCACCGGTTTCCATCACCATGATGTCGCCCGGCACCAACTTGTAATCTTCTGATTTATAAAGGATTTCCTTGCCACCGGAGGCCTTCTCAACGGTAATCCGGCCGGGCTGCGCGCTCTTGCCGCCACGCACGCCCCAGGGCGGACAATCAATCCGATCGAGATTGGCGAACATCTCGCATTCGGCAAGGATCCGGTAACGCTTGCGAAAGCCCATGCCGCCGCGGTACTTGCCCGCCCCGCCGCAATCCTGGCGGAGGGTGAATTCCTCAAGGCGTATCGGATACAGCGCTTCCTGCAACTCGACCGGAATGATGCGCGTGTCGCCGTGCGCCATGGTGCGAAACGGCCCCGCACCGTCATGGTCGGCGCAGGCGCCCCATCCGCCATGTCCGCTGTCATTGCAACTCCAGAGCGCGCCATTGGCGCGATGGCCGAGCAGTCGCAGTGATGAATAGCTGCCGAAATGCGCGCCCGTCACCTGCGCGGGCAGCACGTCCTCCAGCGCCTTGATGATGGTGTCGATCACGGTGGGAAACGGCATCGGGTAGAGCGCCATGGCCGCGGTGGGTGATGCGCTGAGCAGCGTGCCTTCCGGAAGAATCAGCTTGAGCGGACGGTAGGTGCCCTCATTGGCCATCTCGCCCGCTGCAATCAGGTATTTGAAC
>CAIUKQ010000450.1 GCA_903899705.1 uncultured beta proteobacterium | reverse complement strand
GCGGTCGAGCGCGGCATGAAACCGCATCCGCGCGTGAAGACCTCGATGGCGCCGGGCTCCAAAGTGGTTACCGCCTATCTCAAGGATGCGGGCCTGCTGCCCTACCTTGAGCAACTGGGCTTCTACGTCGTTGCCTATGGCTGCACAACCTGCATGGGTTTGGCCGGTCCGCTCGACAAGGACCTCGAAGATTCGATCGTTAAGAACGACGTCATCTCTGCCGCAGTGCTCTCGGGCAACCGCAACTTCGAAGCGCGCGTGCATCAGAGCCTCAAAGCCAACTTCCTGATGAGCCCGCCGCTGGTGGTTGCTTTCGCGCTCGCCGGCACGGTGCTGAAGAATGTCGAAACCGATCCGCTGGGCAACGACAAGGACGGCAAGCCGGTGTTCCTGAAAGACCTCTGGCCGACGCCGGCGGAAGTTGATGCCGTCATGAAATTCGCCACCAATCCGGCGAACTTCAAACGCGAGTACGGCAATCTCGACGGCGCGAAAGACCTCTGGGATGCGATTCCCGAAGCCAAGGGCGCCTTGTTCGATTGGGATCCGAAATCGACCTATCTGCTCGAACCGCCGCTGTTCGAAGGCTTCAAGCGTGAACTGCCGAAAGTCAACGACGTCAAGGGCGGCCGCGCGCTGGGCATCTTCGGCAACAAGCTGACCACCGACCACATCAGCCCGGTCGCACCGATCCGCAAAGGCACGCTGGCGGGCGACTGGCTGGTCGCCGCCGGCAGCACCGACCTCTCGAGCTTCGGTTCGCGTCGCACCAACCATGAAGTCATGGTGCGCGGCGCTTTCGCCAATCCGCGTATCAAAAACCTGATGATTCCGGGCAGCGAAGGCGGCGTCACGTTGCACCAGCCGGACGGCACCAAGACGACGATTTACGAAGCCTCGATGCAATACCAGAAGGACGGCGTACCGCTGTTCGTCTTCGGCGGCGAAGCCTATGGCACCGGCTCGTCGCGCGACTGGGCGGCCAAGGGCACGCAGATGCTCGGCATCAAAGTCGTCGTGGCGCGCGGTTACGAGCGTATTCACCGCTCCAACCTCGTCGGCATGGGCGTCCTTCCCTGCCAGTTCAAAGGTGACGACACCATCCAGTCGCTGAAAATCGACGGCAGCGAAACCTTCGACCTCACCGGCGTCGCCGGCGGTAATCTCAAGCCGCTGCAGGATGTGACGCTGGTGATCCACCGCAAGGACGGCTCAACGCAGAACGTCACTGTCACCCTGCGCGTGGATTCGCCGATCGAAGTCGAATACCTGCGCAACGGCGGGATTCTGCAGTACGTGCTGCGCGATATCATTGGAGCCGCGGCGTAATTCGCTGCCGGTTTCATCGGGCATAAAAAAACGGACTGTGCAATTGCACAGTCCGTTTTTCATTCTGGCGGCGCTGCCTTTAAGTCGCATTGCGCAGCAATGGATATCCAGTCCTCCACCTGTGCACGGCCATGCAAATCGCTCTATCGCGCTTGGCTTTCTATTCGCATAGAGTTCCGCAATCCGATCTAAACGCAATGGTCTGCTTCCGCCCATGAGCGGCCATCGGCGGTTACCTTTGAATTCGGCGACTATTTGATTGATCGCCAATCTTTACACAAAATTCAGGACATGCTTGAAACGGGTCAAGGCGCAGGGGGGCGCAGTTGACCCGGAGACGGGCGTAAGCGTAGCAAACGACAACGCGGTCAAAGAACCCAAAGCCCTCGGCTTGGAATTCACTGAAGAAGCCTTAAAAGTAACAACATTGTTGTCATTACGCAAAAGTGGTGCAAATAATATATCCGGCGCCCGCGGCGCTGTTATACCCTCAGTCAGGCAATCCACCGCACTCTAAATTTTGTGGCGTCCGGACTCCGGACGCAAGCGAGCCAAGATCACCTGCAGGGATCGTAATCATGAGCGAAGAAACAGAGCAATTGCGTGCAACAATCGCTGCGCAGGAAAAAGAACTCGCCGTTTTACGGCAAGCCTATGTGGTTATTACTGCGAAGCATCGTGCCGCCCTCACAGCGTTGCGATTACGCGTTGTGAACGCAACCGGAGCCACAAAACGGGCTGCTAATGCTGCTGCGAAAGCGGCCACCGAGGCTGAGAATGCAGCAGTTGAAGCAAGCAAAATCTTGGCGAAGGCGACTAAGGAAGCAGAGGCACAAGCATCGGCAAAGGTTGCAATAGTAAAGGCAGCGGTGGCCAAGGCAAAAGCAGAGGCGGCAGAGGCAGCAGAGGCAGAAGCGATGGCGTCAGAGGCAGCGGAAGCCGCTGTGACCGCTCTCGACACAGACCTGGATCAGATCAGAAACCTGGAAAGCCTGCTCTCGATTTGCATGACATGCAAAAAAATACGCACCGCGAGCAACACCTGGGATCAGCTTGAGAAATACCTAAGCGAACACTCTGGCGCAGCCTTCAGTCATGGAGTCTGTCCGGAGTGTATGGCCAGGACGACCACCGAACCGAGTGCTACGCCCGTGTGTGGGAAGGCCAAGCATATTCTCTACGTGGACGATGAGGAGTGCCTCGTCCACCTGGTGAAGATTTTTCTCACGCAGGCCGGATTTCGTGTCAGTGGCTACACCGACCCTCGGGAGGCGCTGGCAGCCGCACGGGCGGACCCCCATCAATTCGATCTTGTGGTAACCGACTACAAGATGCCGCATTTATCCGGGCTGGATGTGGCGCAGGCACTGAAGGATATCCGTGCTGATCTGCCGGTGGTCCTCGCCTCTGGCTACATAACCGAGGAAGTGCGCGCCAAGGCCCCTGCCGCTGGCATCTGCGGGTTGATCGAGAAGCCCAGCACGATCGAGGGTTTGTGCGAGGCGGTGGTGATTTTCGCGAATGCGAAGATCAAGACCGCGTCCTGAGTCCATCGGCAGGCGTCAGCCTCGTAGCCCGTAGCACCGTTCGGGCGGTCGGGTCCTATCCAAGTCGATGGCGGCTTTGTGCGAACTCCGGACATCTGACCAGTAGAAAGATGAGAGGCCGATCCGGGTCGTGAGTGACGATTCGTGTTTTTGAAAAGCGGACTTCGGTCTGAGTTTCAGCGGGTGGCGGGGCTCAGAGAGAACAACCGGCCAGGAGCAGTCCGTCGTTAGGATGCAACTGCATTGTGGTGCAGGCGACTCGCCTGCAAAGAAGTTGCAGCGCTGGCGCGGCGCTTCTCGCAGGCGGGTCGCCTGCGCCACAACTTCTGCACCGGCAACCCTATTGACGGCTGCCGATC
>CAIUKQ010000449.1 GCA_903899705.1 uncultured beta proteobacterium | reverse complement strand
GACAGGGCGCGCATCGCCTGTGCCGAACCCTTGCCCACGTCGCCGTAACCGGCGATCAGGGCGACCTTGCCGGCGATCATGACATCCGTCGCCCTCTTGACGCCGTCCACCAGCGATTCGCGGCAGCCGTAGAGGTTGTCGAACTTTGACTTGGTGACCGAGTCGTTGACGTTGATGGCGGGAAACGCCAGCTTGCCTTCCTTGTGCATCTGGTAGAGGCGGTGCACGCCGGTGGTGGTTTCCTCCGAAACGCCCTTGATTTCCTTCAGGCGTTTGGAATACCAGCCGGGCTGTGAGGCAAGGCGCTTCTTGATCGAGGCAAAGAGAAACTCTTCTTCTTCGCTGCCCGGTTTGGCGATCACCGAGGGATCCGCCTCGGCGCGGGTGCCCAGGTGCAGGAGCAGGGTTGCATCACCGCCGTCATCGAGAATCATGTTGGCGTGTTTGTCGCCGGGCCACTCGAAGATCTTGTGGGTGAATTCCCAGTACTCCTCCATGTTCTCGCCCTTGTAGGCGAAGATCGGCGTGCCGGTGGCGACGATGGCCGCGGCGGCGTGATCCTGGGTGGAGTAGATGTTGCATGACGCCCAGCGAACATCGGCACCGAGCGCTTTCAGCGTCTCGATCAGCACCGCGGTCTGGATGGTCATGTGGAGGGAACCTGCAATGCGGGCGCCCTTCAGGGGTTGTGCTTTCGCGAATTCCTCGCGAATCGCCATCAGGCCGGGCATTTCCGTCTCGGCAATGGCAATTTCCTTGCGGCCCCAGTCCGCAAGCTTCATGTCTGCAACAAAGTAGTCCTGGCTGGATTTTGGTACGGCGCTCATCTCGCGCCTCCTTTCGATTTAGAGGTTGGCGAGCGCCGTTTCAGTTGAACACCCCGAGCCTGGCGGCACATCCAAAAATGATTGGAGGGCCGTCGCAACGCTCCTCAGGGGAGGCCAATTTTAACCTATCGCCGCAATGAGGTGCCGCACGATTAGGATGTGTCGGACCGGCCCACAATATTGCCTGATGGGGCGATGGTGCCGAGCCTTTAGGGCCGGATTTTGCCTGCCGACCCCGCTAACGAGGTCTTTGAACCTCTAAAATAGCCCGCAATTTCAACATCGGACCTGAAAATGAGCACTGAAAAAATAGACGGCGTGAGCATTGCGACCAAGGCGAATGTCTTTCATGAGGGGCGGTGCGTCAGCCATAGCATCACCCACAGTGATGGGACCAAGGTATCGGTCGGCGTGATACTCCCGGCATCACTGACATTCAATACCGGGGTGCCCGAAATTATGGAATGTGTCGCCGGAAGCTGCGAATACCGGCTCAATGGCAGCAGCGAATGGAATACTTCACGTCCGGGCGAGAAATTCAATGTCCCGGGCAACTCCAAATTCGATATCCGGGTTACGGAGCCCTACCACTACATCTGCCACTTCGGCTGAGTATTGCGGACCTCGAAAGGTCTTCGGGCTTACTCGGGGTTCAGTCCGGCGATTTTCACTGCTCGGCCCGCAAGCTCAAAGTCCTTGCGGCGTTGCGCGGCCATTTCTTCGAGAGAGGTGCCGTCATAGGGGAAACCGATCTCCTTCATCCGCGCGCGCACCTCGGGCTGGCCCAGGACCTTGTCGATCTCCGATACCAATCGCCGTACGATGGGTGTCGGGACACCCGCAGGGGCCCATACGTCGACGCCGCCGGAGATTTTTTCGTAATCGGGAAGTTGCTCACCCATGGCAGCGACGTCGGGATAATCGGGTGTCCGCTTCATCTCAAGCACGGCCAGGAATTTGACCTTGCCGGCGCGAACCTGCGGCACGACCGAGGAGCATGGGGAGAACGCGACGGGAATCGTGCCGGAAGCGGCTGCCATCAGGCCGTCAGTGCCGCCCTTGTACGGGACGTGGGTGATATCCACGCCCTGTTTCTGCTTGATCATTTCCATTTCAAGATGGTAGGTCCCGCCGATGCCGTTGGAACCATAGGCGACTTTTCCGGGATTTGCCTTTGAGTAAGCGATGAGTTCGCGCACGCTGTTCGGAGGGAAAGAGGCTGCCGCGAGCATGCAGGTAAAGGCCTTTGCCATGGTGATGACCGGCGTGAAGTCCTTCATTTCGACGGTCTTGCTCTTGACCAGGTGCGGTGTGGTGACCAATGTGGTGGAAATCGTGTATAGCAACGTGTAGCCGTCCGCCCCCCCACGCAACACCGACTGTGCACCGACCAGGCCTCCGGCGCCAGCCTGCACCTCGACCACAACCGGCTGGCCAAGAGGTTCCGCAAGCTTCTGACCCACCAACCGCATCAGCGCATCTGCCGGGCTGCCTGGCGTGAAAGTGGAGATGACCCGGACCGGCTTTGTCGGCCAGCTCTGGGCCGCGACTGCGCCGGATATGAAGGCGCCAGTGACCGCCACGATGACGGATTGCGGAATTCTTTTCACTTTGTTCTTCCTTGCGTTGTCTTGATGATTTTCGCAGCATAACCAATAAAAAAGCCGGCGCGAAGCCGGCTTTTTTGAGTCGCCCGCGAAACGCGGACGGGACGCTTACTTCTTGATGCCCGCATCGGCCGCGAGGGCTGCGGCTTTGTCGGTGTTTTCCCACGTGAATTCCGGCTCGTCGCGGCCGAAGTGGCCATAGGACGCGGTCTTCTCGTAAATCGGGCGCAGCAGGTTCAGCATCAGGATGATGCCCTTGGGACGCAAATCAAAATGCTTTTGCACCAGTTCGGAAATTTTCTCATCGGAGATCTTGCCGGTGCCGAAGGTGGTGATCATCACCGATGTGGGTTTGGCCACGCCGATGGCGTAGGACACCTGTACCTGGCACTTGGTGGCGATGCCCGAGGCAACCACGTTCTTGGCGACATAGCGCGCGGCGTAGGCAGCAGAGCGGTCAACCTTCGAGGGATCCTTCCCGGAGAAGGCGCCGCCGCCATGGGGAGCCGATCCGCCGTAGGTGTCTACGATGATCTTGCGACCGGTCAGGCCGCAATCACCCTTCGGGCCGCCGATTTCGAAGCTGCCGGTGGGGTTGACGAGGTACTGGATCTGACCCTTGACGAGATTCTTAGGCAGCACGGGCTTGATCACCTGCTCGATGATGGCCTCTTCGATCTGCTTGTGGGTCACGCCGGGCTGATGCTGGGTGGACAACACCACGGTTTCAATGGCATCGGGTTTGCCGTCGGTGTAGCGCAGGGTGACCTGCGATTTTGCATCGGGCCGCAGCCAGGGCAGGCGGCCGTCGCGACGAAGTTCGGACTGACGCTCGACCAGACGGTGCGACAGATGGATGGCCATGGGCATGTACTGAGGTGTTTCATCGCAGGCATAGCCGAACATCAGGCCCTGGTCACCGGCACCCTGATCGAGATCGATACCCTTGCCCTCGTCAACGCCCTGCGCGATGTCCTGGGACTGTTCGCCATAAGCCACAATCACGGTACAGGTGGACGTGTCGAATCCGATGGCCGGGTCGTTGTACCCAATGCGGCGGATGGTCTTGCGCGCGATTTCGTCGAAATTGACACGCGCTCCCGTGGTGATTTCACCTGCAAGCACTACCAGGTTGTCCTTGACCAGGGTTTCCGCCGCGACGCGGGAGCCTTTGTCCTGGGCTAAAATCGCGTCAAGCACTGCGTCCGAAATCTGGTCGGCAACCTTGTCTGGATGCCCCTCGGAAACCGATTCGGAAGTAAATTGAAAGCTGCTCATGGTTTGTTTTCCCGGCGGTAAGAAATCGAATAAAAAAACCCAAAAGGGCGCGAATTCTAGCATGTCACCCAACGCCGCCCAAACCAATCGTTTCCCAATGAGATGATGGGAATATTGCGTCTTTTTGCGCAAATACCGCTGCCTGTATTGCATGCGCTTGGGATTGCGATGGGCTGGATTCTGTACCTGCTCTCACCGCGCTTTCGCCGCTACCATGGTGGCAATCTTGCCCGCGCAAATTTCAGTGACGCGGCGTTGCGCCGCAAGGCGGTCGGCGAGACCGGCAAAGCCGCGATGGAGTTGCCGGTCATCTGGCTGCTTCCGCAGACGAAAGCCGCGGTACTCGTTCGCGAAATCGTCGGCTGGGAACTGATCGAGGGCGCGATGGCCGGCAAGCGTGGCCTGATTCTGCTCACGCCGCACCTGGGCTGCTGGGAGGTGTCGGCGCAATATTTCAGCCTTCGCTATCCGCTCACGGTGTTGTACAGCCCGTCGAAGGTGGAATCGCTGGACGCGCTGATGCGTGCTGGACGCGACAGACCGAACATGAAGAGCGTGCCAACCGACGTCGCGGGGGTGAGGGCGTTGTATCGTGCATTGCAGCGCGGCGAGGCGATTGGAATCCTCCCGGATCAGGTGCCGGGGGGCGGTGAGGGTGAATGGGTGGAATTTTTCGGTCACAAGGCCTATACCATGACCCTGGCCATGCGCATGGCGCGGGCGCGGCATGCGCCGGTTTTGGTGGCCTTTGCCGAGAGACTACCGTACGGCAAGGGTTATCGAATTCATGTCGAGGCGATGCCCCCCTTGTTGCCGGGCGAAACGCCGGAACGTTGCATGAATCGCGCCATCGAAAAAATGATTCGCGAATGCCCCGAGCAGTATTTGTGGGCCTACAACCGCTACAAGACCCCCGCAGGCGTTGCGGTGCCTGACGGTGCCTGACGGTGCCGGATGATGCAATGAGATCACTGCTGTGATTGCCCGCGCCGCCATTGCCGCCATGTGGCTGGTCCATGGCCTGCCACTTGGCGCGCTGGCGCGAATCGGTTCAGTCCTCGGCGCCATGCTTCGGTTGGCCGGCCGCGAGCGCAAAAAAGTTTGCGCGATCAACCTCGCGCGCTGCCTGCCGGAAATGTCCTCGGCAGAGCGGGAGGGGTTGTGTGCCCGGCATTTCGCCATCATCGGGAGGGCTGTCGTGGAACGGGGGCTGCTTTGGTGGGGCTCACGGGAACGAATCATGCAAACGATCCGCATCGAGGGAATCGGGCATCTTGAGCGCCTGAGGGGAAAGCCGGTCATTCTGTTTGCGCCGCATTTCCTGGGGCTTGATGCCGGGTTCACGCGCCTGAGTTGTGATTTCGACCTTGCCGCCATCTATGCAAACCAGAAAAGTCTGCCGATGAATGACATGTTGCTCAAGGGACGCACGCGTTTTGGCCATCAAAAGATGTTCTCGCGGCAGCAGGGCGTGCGCGCCGCCCTATCGGCGCTCCGCGAAGGGACGCCTCTTTACTATCTTCCGGACCAGGACTATGGCCCGCGTGACGCGGTGTTCACGCCGTTCTTCGGGGTGCCGGCGGCAACGATTACCGGCCTGTCGCGGCTCGCGCGACTGGGCGGCGCGACGGTGCTCCCCTGCGTGACCCGGATGCTTCCTGATGGGCTGGGCTATGAAGTCCGGATTTACCCCCCCTGGGAGGGCTTTCCCGGGAATAACGACACCCAGGACGCGCGCCGCATGAATGCATTCATAGAGGATCGGGTCAGGGAGTGTCCCGAGCAGTACAACTGGGCCCACAAGCGTTTCAAAACGCGTCCTGCGGGCGAGCCCCGTTTTTATGATGATAAAGACGGTTCCGGGAAGCTTTAGAATCACGCCATGGATAACGGTGACATGGAACTGGGCAACCCTGCTGAAGACGACATACGCGACCTTCTCAAGCGATCGAAGACCATCGCAGTCGTGGGCTTTTCGCCCAAACCCCACAGGGCAAGTCATAACGTTGCGCGGCAAATGCAGCGCATGGGTTATCGCATTATTCCGGTGAGGCCCGGGATCGGAGAGGGGCTTGGCGAAACCGCCTATCCCGATCTCGCCTCTGTTCCCGATCATATTGATATCGTCGATGTCTTTCGTGCGAGCGAAAATACCGGCCCGGTTTTTGATGAATGCCTGCGCCTGGGACTCAAGACCATCTGGCTGCAGGACGGCGTCGTGAACCTGAAGGCCGCCGCGCGCGCGCGCGCCGCCGGCATGACCGTCATCATGAATCGCTGCGTGCTTCGCGATTTCACGCGGCTGTGCGTGTGATGCGTAATGCTTGTGAAGCCGCCAATGCTTTCAGGCTTCGCCGATGAAGCTCAAATTCTCGAAAATGCATGGAGCGGGAAACGATTTTGTCGTATTTGACGGCATGCGGCAGCAAGTCGACCTCAATGCAGAACAGATACGACGCATTGCGGACCGGCATAGGGGCGTGGGCTGCGATCAGTTGCTGGTTGTGGAGACGGCCCGTATTGCGGGCACGGACTTTCGATACCGGATATTCAATGCCGATGGCGGCGAGGTCGAACAATGCGGCAATGGCGCCCGTTGTTTCGTTCGATTTGTGCGCGACCAGGGGCTCACTGACAAGCGCGATATCCGTGTTGAAACGCTTGCCGGACTGATTGATCTGACCGCCACCGATGATGGTGCGGTAACGGTCAACATGGGACCGCCGGTATTCAATCCGGAGCTGATCCCGTTTCTCGCGAAAACAGGCGCACCGGACGAGGAAATTGACGTGGCCGGATCGAAAGTATTGATTACGGCCATATCCATGGGCAACCCGCATGCGGTTCAGGTGGTCCCCGATGTGGAAGCCGCGCCGGTGTTGACCCAGGGCCCGCTGATTGAAAACCACATCCAGTTTCCAAGACGGGCCAATGCCGGTTATCTGCAGGTCATCGACCGGGGGTACATCAAGCTTCGCGTCTGGGAACGCGGCGCCGGCGAAACCCTGGCCTGCGGCACCGGCGCATGCGCAGCGGTCGTGGCCGGCATCCGTCGCGGTCTTCTCGATTCGCCCGTGCGCGTGGCCACGCGCGGAGGGGAACTCTCCATTCGTTGGGACGGTTCCGGGAATGATCTAAACTGCGAGGTGTGGATGACAGGCCCGGCGGTCACGGTATTTGAAGGGGAGATCGACCTGGCCCGGCTTGGGTAAGATTCTTTCAACCGGCGCCCGAACAAGAACAAGAGATGAGGTACTGAAACCATGAATCCCGATGAAGTCGCCCAATATCTGCAGGACAACCCCTCGTTTTTCGAAAATTACGCCGATGTGCTCGCGAAGATCCAGGTGTCGCACCCGCATGGCGGACAGGCGATCGCGCTGGTGGACCGCCAGATGCTCGGTCTGCGGGAAAAGTATCGTGCGCTTGAAGCCAAGCTCGCCGAGTTGCTGCAGTTCGGCGAAGAAAACGATGCCATCAGCGAAAAAATGCATCGTCTTTCCGGCGCTTTGCTGTCCGCGCCCAGTCGTCACGTCTTTCTCTCTTCCCTGGCCGGAAGCCTGAAAGATGATTTCTCCATACCGCATGTGGCGCTGCGGCTTTGGGGTGTTCCGCAACGGGATCAGGATGCCGGGCGCGACGAGTTTGGAGAGGTCAGCGGAGAGCTGAAATCCTATGCCGCGTTGCTCGCGGAGCCCTATTGCGGCGGCAATGAAAAAGCGGAGACTGCAGGATGGTTTGGCGTGCCTGCCGAGCAGGTCGGTTCTGTGGCGCATATTTCCCTGCGCGAAGAAGCGACGGCCCCCGGAGGCGGCGCGTGCGTTGGATTGCTAGCGCTGGGCAGCGATGATGCCAGGCGGTTTTATTCGGACATGGGCACGCTTTATCTGAAGCGCCTGGGTGATCTGGCCGGGGCCGGTTTGTCGCGGTTTGCTTGAGGCTCAGCCGGCAGGATGGATAACGCGCCCGCGCCCGAGGACGACCCGCGGCGTGCGGTGGTGACGCAGTATCTGGATCACCTCGCCAACGAACGCCGCTTGGCGGCGCACACGTTGCGCAACTATCGCCACGCAATTGACATGCTGCTCAAACTCAATCCCGGCAAGCCGTTGGAAAAGCTCGGCAATGCCGCGCTGCGGCGTTCGGTCGCGCAGTCCCATTCGCAGGGATTGTCGGGCCGGTCCCTGGCGCAAATACTGTCGGCATGGCGGGGATTGTTTGGCTGGATGGTGAGAACCCGCGGTCTTGCAGACAATCCCTGCGCCGGCATCCGGGCACCCAAATCCCCCCGACATCTGCCCAAGGCATTGTCCCCGGATGCGGCCGCGCAGTTGCTCGATGCACAACCGGTTGACCTTCCCGAAACGCGCGACAAGGCCATGTTCGAATTGTTGTACTCCTCGGGATTGCGCCTTGCGGAGTTGGTGAGCCTCGATTTGTCGCACGCGCAGCAGATTGCACGGCAAAGTGAAGTGACTGTCACCGGCAAGGGCGCGAAGACCCGGACAGTCCCTGTGGGCCGGGAAGCCCGGGCCGCGATGGAGCGCTGGCTGGTGGCGCGTTCCATACTGGCCGGGGCGGAGGAATTGGCGCTCTTTGTCGGCGCACGTGGTGCCAGAATTGCCCCGCGGGTTGTGCAGGAGCGCCTTGATCGATGGGCCCGGTTGCACGGCCTCTCGATGCGAGTCCATCCCCACGTGCTGCGGCACTCCTTTGCCTCGCATGTGCTGCAATCCAGCCAGGATCTGCGCGCGGTGCAGGAAATGCTGGGCCACGCCAGCATTTCAACGACGCAGGTCTACACCAGTCTGGATTTTCAGCATCTGGCCAAGGTCTACGATGCCGCTCATCCGCGCGCGAAAAAGAAATAGCTCAGAGAAGACATGGATTTCACCGCCATCACCCCCCGGGAATTGTTTATCGCCTTTTTCAAGATCGGCATCCAGGGCTTTGGAGGTGTTCTCCCCTGGGCGCGCCGCGTGCTGGTGGAAGAAAGGCACTGGTTCACCGAGGAGGAGTTTCTCGATGCATGGGGCCTTGCGCAGGCGCTGCCCGGGGGCAACATCATCAACCTGTCGATCGGCTTTGGTCTGCGCTGCGCCGGTCCCCTGGGTTCGTGTGCCGCGCTGTGCGGACTGACGCTGGCTCCGTTTGCAATTATGGTGATGCTGGGCGTGCTCTACACAGAGTATGGCGAGGTTGCCGGAGTGGTTGGCTTGCTTCGAGGTGTTGCCGCAGCGGGTGCCGGACTGGTGGTGTCGGCCGGGCTGAAATTTGCGATAAGCCCGCGATTGCGCTCGCCCCTTGCCGTCTTCGCCATTGCCGCTTTCATATTGAGCGCATTCGTCCGGTGGCCGTTGGCACTGGTACTGCTGCTGCTGGCACCTTTCAGCTGGTGGTATTGCTGGCGGCGGGCGAAATGAACTGGGAACTGGCTTTGATACTTGCCTGGGAGTTGGCGCAGATGTCCCTGTTCGCGGTCGGTGGCGCGACCAGCATCATTCCGGATTTGCAGCGACGCGTGGTCGAAAACCATGCGTGGGCAAGCAATGCGCAATTTGCCGAAATGCTCGGGCTGTCCCAGTCGGCCCCCGGGCCCAACATGCTGGTGGTGAGTCTGATCGGCTGGAAAATTGCGGGGTTTCCCGGGGCCATCGCGGCTTTCATCGGCATGTGCGGTCCCTCGTCGGTACTCGTGTTCTCGCTCTCGCGATTCTGGGAGCGCCACCGCGGCCGGCGCTGGAGCACTTCGCTGAGCGCGGCTCTGGCGCCCATCGCCATTGGACTGACCCTGGCCAGTGGTTATCTGGTCACTCTGGGCGCGGGTACCAGTGTTTCGGCCGGCGTGTTCATCGGCTTCACGGCGCTTGCGACGCTGCTGACAAAATGGCATCCCATCTGGTTCATTGGTCTTGGGGCGGCGGCCGGACTTGCGGGCCTGATATGAGTTTTCCGGGACGCGACAAGCGACGCCACGGCACACCAGGACGCAGCCCAAAGCCTCCGGCCCCGACCTCTGCAATTTCGCAGGGCAATGAATCGATTGCACGGCTGATGCTCAAGCCCGAGCGCGAACATTCGTTGCTGAGACGCCATCCCTGGGTGTTTTCAGGAGCGGTGGCATCGGTTGCCGACGGGGCTGTTGCTGGCGATACAGTGAAGGTTTGCGCCGCGGATGGACGCTTCCTCGCATGGGCGGCCTACAACCCGGAT
>CAIUKQ010000448.1 GCA_903899705.1 uncultured beta proteobacterium | reverse complement strand
CGCGGATAGTGGCGTTGAATCTGCTGGATGAGGCCCGCGCGGCTCGCGAACAGGCCGAGGCCGCCTCGGCGACCCTCACCGAGCGCAATGTACAACTCGACCGCTTCAACAAGGTCGCGGTCGACCGCGAACTGGAGATGATCGGCCTCAAGCGGCAAATAAACGCGCTGGCGCGTGAAATCGGTCGAACCGAACCGTTCAACCTGGCCTTCGCCGACGCGCTGCCGATCGCCGGCAACGAGGCGAAGGATTCCAGCCCAACCGCCGCGGGAGTAAAAACATGAGCGCGCGCATGCCCGCCGAGGGCGGCGGCGAGGCGGCAAGCGCCGCCGCCCGCGCACCGGTGGATGTGCTGCGCCTGGTGCTGGCCTATGCGGCCTTCGCATGCCTCTGGATTCTATTGTCCGACACCGTGGTCGGTTGGTTGGTCAGCGATCCGGCGCGGATTGTCCTGGTCAGCACCATAAAGGGCTGGCTGTTCGTCGTCGTCACCTCCCTGCTGCTCTATGTCCTGATACGTCGCCTGCGTGACCAGGCCCTGGCCGGGGCCCGCCAGGAACTCGCCGCTCTGGCGGAAACGACGCGCGCCCTGCAGCTGTTGGCCGCGATCGCCGACAACTCCTCCGATGCAATCTTCGCCAAGGATCGCGAGGGTCGCTATGTGCTCGTCAACCGCTCGGTTGAACGCGCCGCTGCCAAGACCGCAGCGCAGATGGTGGGACAAGACGACGCGCTACTCTTTCCGCTGCAGGCCGAAGTGATTCGCACCAACGACCGCCGCGTGATGGACGAGAACCGCACCATTACCTACGAGGAAACCGTCGCAACCGCCGAGGCCGAGCGTATTTTCCTGGCCACAAAGGGCCCGCTGCATGATGAGCACGGGGCGGTCAGCGGAATGTTCGGCATTTCCCGCGACATCACCGAGCGTTACCAGGCCCTCCGCCAACTAGCCGAAAGCCAGGCGCATCTGGCGCGCCTCAACCGGCTCTACCGCACCCTTAACCAAAGCATCCAGACCATCGTGCACTGCGACAGCGAGGATGACTTGTTCCCGCAAATCTGTCGCGAAGCAGTCAAATTTGGTGGCCTGAAAATGGCGTGGATCGGCTTGGTGGATGAAACCGGGCAAAAGGTCGTGCCTGTCGCCTCGTTTGGTGACCCCGACGACTATCTGACAAGCGCCCTTATCTCGATGGATAGCGAAAATCCACGCAGCCAGGGCCCGACCGCCATCGCAATCCGCCAAAACCAGCCGGTGTGGTGCCAGGACTTTCTTCACGACCCTCGCACCGCGCCCTGGCATGAACACGGCGCGCACGCCGGTTGGAAGGCCTCGGCAGCCCTGCCACTGTGCCGCAAGGGCGTCACCGTCGGCGCCTTGACCCTGTACGCAGGCGAGGAAAATTTCTTCGATGACGAGACACAGAAGCTACTGATTGAAATGGCCACCGACCTGTGTTTCGCCATGGACAGCTATCGCTTGGCGGCCGAGCGCAAGCAGGCTGAGGCCAGTCACCTTGAAAGCGAAAAGCTGCGCATCAGCGAGCAGGCCGCCGCTCTCCAGGCACAGCGTCGTTCAGAGTTGGCTGCGCTGAACCTGCTGGAGGACGCCCGCGCGGCCCGCGCCGCCGCAGAGATGGCGACCGCGTCGCTCGCGACCAGCGAGGGGCGCAGCCGCGCGATCACCCAGTCGGCCTTCGATGCCATCATCACCTCCGACAGCGCGGGCAATATCGCCGGCTGGAACAGTGGCGCGCAGCGCATCTTCGGCTACACCGAAGCGCAGGCCATGGGAAAACCCCTGACACTTCTGATGCCGCAGCGCTACCGCGAAGCGCATCTGGCGGGAATGAATCGCGCGCGCGTCGGCGAGGCGTTACGCCACTCGGGCAAGACCATTGAATTGCATGGGCTGCGCCAGGACGGCGGCGAGTTTCCGCTGGAATTCACGCTCGCAAGATGGGGGAGCGGCGCGGAGTGGTTCATCACAGCCATCATGAGCGATATCACTGAGCGCAAGGGTACCGAAAACCAGTTGCTCAAGCTGTCTCAGGCGGTGGAGCAGAGTCCGGAAGCCATTCTCATTACTGATGTCAACGCGCACATCGAATACGTCAATCAGGCCTTTCTCGATTCCACGGGCTATCGCCGAGAGGAACTGCTGGGCCGAAACCCGAGGGTTCTTCATTCAGGCAAGACGCCGCCGGAGACCTATGCGCAAATGTGGGCGACGTTGACGCAGGGAAAGCCATGGAAAGGCCTGCTTCACAACCGCCGCAAGGATGGCGGCGAATATGACGAGTTCGCCATCATCACACCGTTGCGTCAGGCGGACGGGGCGGTGACTCACTACGTGGCGGTGAAGGAGGATATCACCGAGAAAAAGCGCCTTGGTGATGAGCTGGACCAGTACCGGGCGCTGCTGGAAGAAAAGGTCGAACAGCGCACTGCCGAGCTGAGCGTGGCGCGCGAGCAGGCCGATACCGCGAACAAGGCCAAGAGCGCGTTCCTCGCCAACATGAGCCACGAGATACGCACGCCGATGAATGCGATCATCGGCTTGAGCCATTTGCTGCGGCGCGCTGGCGTGACGCCGCTGCAGGCCGATCGCCTGGACAAGATCGACGGTGCCGGCCGCCATCTTCTTTCGATCATCAACGACATCCTCGACCTGTCCAAGATAGAAGCCGACCGCCTGCAACTGGAGAGTGGCAATTTCAGCCTTGCGGCCATTCTCGACAATGTTGCCGCGATGATCGGCGAGCCGGCGCGCGGCAAAGGACTGCAGGTCGAGGTTGATCGCGGAGACGTGCCGCTGTGGTTGAAGGGCGACCCCACGCGGCTGCGCCAGGCATTGCTCAACTATGCGAGCAATGCCGTGAAATTCACCGAGCGCGGCACGATCATTGTGCGCGCCAGGATGGTGCAGGAAAGCGGCGATGAACTGCTGGTTCGTTTCGAGGTGCAGGACACCGGCATCGGAATTGCAGCAGAGGTGGTCGGGCGGCTGTTCAACACCTTCGAACAGGCGGATGTGTCGATCGCGCGCCGGTTTGGCGGCAGCGGGTTGGGCCTTGCCATCAGCCGGCGCCTGGCACGGTTGATGGGGGGCGACGTCGGCGTGGACAGCACGGTGGACGTGGGCAGTACCTTCTGGTTTACGGCCCGGCTTCGACGTGGTCTGCAGGAGATGCCGTCGGTAACCGAGCGCGTGGAAGTCAGGGACGCCGAAGCGCTGTTGCGCGATCACCGAACGGGCGCCCGCATCCTGTTGGCCGAAGACAACGCGATCAATCGTGAGGTGGCCCTCGAAATGCTCAACGACGCGGGCATGACGGTGGAGACGGCCAGGGATGGTTGGCAGGCGGTGGAAATGGCGCAGGCGGGCCACTACGATCTGATCCTCATGGATATCCAGATGCCGCACATGGACGGTCTGGAAGCCACGCGCACCATTCGCGCCCTGCCGGGTTGGGAATTCACGCCGATTCTGGCGCTCACCGCGGATGCCTTTGAGGAAGACCGCCGCGCCAGCGAAGCCGCGGGAATGAATGATTTCATCGCCAAGCCGGTGGACCCGACCCTGCTGTATTCGAAGTTGCTAAGGTGGCTGCCTTCGGTGTCCGCTGAAAAAGCAGGCGACGCCCGCCTGGTGCCGACGGCAGTTGCTTCGGGCACCGACGCGGTGCCGCCGGTTTTCCGCGCGGCCCCGTCGCAGCGCGCAGAATCGGGACCGAAGGCATTGGCCACCCGTGAAGAGGAGGCCACCCTTGCGCGGCTGGCCGGCACGTCGGGGATAAACGTGTCAAGAGGCATGGCATCATTGCGCGGCAATACCGCCAAGTATCTCGATCTGCTGTTCTGGTTCGTCGGCTTGCACTCCGAAGACATGCGCAACCTGGCAGGCAGCCTGACCCAGGGCGATGAGGCGGCAGGGCGGCGCGTGGTGCATGACCTCAAAGGCTCGACGGGTCTGCTGGGTCTGGAACAGTTGGCGAAGATCGTGCTGCAACTGGAAGCGGCGCTGCTCGAAAACCCGCCCGGGTCCCGCCGGGATGCGGCGATGCGTACCGGCATGGAGGCGTTCGAGCGCGAACTCGCGGCGCTGGCGGCAGCGTTGCCGGCGCCCTCTGCCCTTGCCAATGCCGGAGATGTGCCGGCGGTTGATCCTCAAAAACTTCAGGTGCTGCTCAGCCGGTTCGATGCATTGCTTGCGCAAAGTGATACGTCCGCCATGGCGCTGTTTGATGAGCATGCGGCCCTGTTGCGGGCGGCGCTGGGGCCGGCGTTCGAATCGTTTTCAAACGAGATCAGGAAGTTTGATTTTGTGGCGGCACGAAAGACTCTGAAGGCTTTTGCCGATTCACAGGAAACCTTGAAATGATCATTGCATTGAGTCGCTTCACCATCGCAAACGGCATGACGGAGGAGGTGCGGGCGGCATTTGGGAACCGGGCCCATCTTGGGGGCAGCGCGGCCGGCTTTCTCGGATGGTTACTCCAGTTGAGCAATACCTTCAGGCAACCGAACACGGGACAGGCGCGCCGCTGATTCTGCCCGAGGCATTCCCTACGGCGGGCCCAATGTCAGTTCCGTCTCGATGTTGCCGGTATCGGTATAGGCGCTCAGGCGCAGGCGGCCGCCCAATGGCGGATCGACAGGATCAGTGTCCAGCATCCATGAGTGCGTCTGTCCGGCAAGAATCCATGTCGACACAAACTCACCGGTCAACGGCTTGTCACTGCCCGGGACATATACGGAGAAGTCGGACACTTCGACATGTGCGTTGCCCAAATTGTGAAGCGTCAATTGCAGGCGTTTGCCGGCGGCGCCTGATACCGTCCAGGCAAATTGTGGCCTGGCGATGCCCTGCTGCGGTTGAACGAACACGGGCAAGTCAAGATGCAATCCGACCTCCTGTGACGTCAATCCCGGCGCGGATTGGGGTTGCAACTCCCGCAGCTGTATGCGATAGGCCAGTTCGTGCTCCGGGTCTGCGGCGCGCCGAAGGGCGGTGCGCAAGATCTGACTGCGTCCCGGCGCGATGCTAAACGCCTGCGGCGAAGCCACCAGTTCCGAGGTGGGTTCATTGATATTCTTTCCGTCCAGTTGTGACCAGGTTACCGCCTGAACCTTGATGGTCTTCGGCTGGTTCGAGTTGTTCCGAATGTGGATGGCCGCGGACGGGTGCTGGGGTGACAGTTCGATACGAACCGGGTCGACGAGCAGGTCTGATGCGATGGCGAGCGCGGGCAGGACGAGCGCACAGGCGTAGAGCGTGATGCCACATGCGGCCCTGCAGGCACAACCGATTGCGATCACGCCGGTTCCGGTGCGCGGCACCCAGTGTGCAGGGACGGGGTGTGCAGGCCCATCGACGATGCCATCAGGATATCGGGCGAACTGAAATCTGCAGCGGCCATGGATAATTACCGGGCAGCGTGCCCGGCCTGAGCGTGAAACGATAGTGCAGGTCGTGGGTCAGGTTAGGTTGCTGCGGACCGCGCTGAACAATGGTGCCGCCCTCGGCGCCCATTTGGAATGCCCGGCCCAGCCCCTTCACCTGTACCCATTCAAATATTCTGCCGACCGTCCGAAATTCCATGTAGTAGCCCACGAGGCTGTTGGTGGACACCGAAAGGCGCGATGCGGACTCGATCTCCACATAGCCGCGAAGGGCATCGTCTTCGGTAATCGTCAATTGCGCCGTCTGGTAGCTGGTATGCATTTTTGCTACAGCTTTCACCGTGGCTGATACCACTACGGTCGTACTCGCCAGACCGGCCAGCGCCGACGGCGCCGTGGAGGCAAGCGGAGAAAATCCGACCAAAAAGGCCAGCGCATAGGGCAGCAGCTTGCGCTGCAGGAGCAGGCCGCGGTTGACCTGTTCCCTGCTGGCATGACCCGCGTGTATCAATTCCTCGCCCAGGCGCCGCCCCGTTTCGACCTGCCGGCGAAGTGCATCCTCAAGCTGGCTGCGTGTGATCTGACGGTTTGCCACGAGAATGTTGCCCAGCGTGATCCGGCCGGTGACGGCTGCTGTGCTGGTCCGGCGGAGCTGAAACTCCCGCACAACCTCTTCCTCACGCTGCGTGAGCACGCCGTGCTTGAGAAGAACGTCACTCAGGTCGATATGTTCCCGTTGCTGCTCTGTCACCGCATCGTCGAACTGGTGGGGCGTGATATGTGCAGCGGCGTGCAACAACTCGGCGAGATGCGTATTCCACGTCATCGTGACCGGTGATTCCGCCGCATCGTGACCGAGGTTCCAGGGGATCGTGACCGCGATTCCGCGGCCATCGTGACCGATGGAGTGGTTGTTG
>CAIUKQ010000447.1 GCA_903899705.1 uncultured beta proteobacterium | reverse complement strand
TTTCTTCGCCGGTCTACTGGTCCGCGTTCAATCTCGTCGGCGACATGCGTTAGCCGGAGTCTTGCCGCGACGATGCCCCGGCGGGAACCGGTTCGCTCATGTCCAGAAATTGCAGTCTTGCGAGGCGGGCATACAAGCCGTCCTCGCGCATGAGCGAATCGTGGGTGCCCACGGCATGCACGGCACCCCGGTCCATGACCACGATGCGATCAGCCTTCTGGACCGTGGCCAGCCGGTGCGCGATCACCAGGGTCGCCCGGCCGCGCTCAAGACGCTCCAGGGCCACACCCACGGCCCGTTCGCTCTCGGCGTCCAGCGAACTGGTGGCCTCGTCCAGCAGCAGAATTTCTCGGTCGGCGAGCAACGCTCTCGCGATCGACAGCCGCTGCCGCTGACCGCCTGAAAGGCGCACGCCCCGCTCACCCAAGTCCGTATCGAACCCGCGGGGGAGGCGCTCAATGAACTCCAGCGCCTGCGCGGCCTCGCACGCGGCGCGCACCTCCTCGTGGGTCGCACCCGGCCGGCCATAGCGCACATTCTCGGCAACGCTGGTGGCAAATATCACCGGATCCTGGGGCACGAGCGCAATGTGGCTGCGGACATCGCGCGGATCGCACGACGCGATGTCAATGCCGTCGATCCGAATAACACCTGACGGGATGTCGTAGAAGCGCAGCAGTAAGGCAAGAACCGTGGACTTGCCCGCACCGGAAGGGCCGACCAACGCCACGCGCTCTCCTCGCGCGATGGAGAGGGAGAAGGATGCAAGGGCAGGATCTGTTCGTGCGGGATAGGCGAAACCGACGTTCTCGAACTCGACGGAACCGCCAATCCTGGCGGGAAGCCTCGCCGGATTCGCAGGCACCTTCAATTGCGCGGGCATCGCCAGCAACTCTACGATGCGTTCGGTGGCCCCGGCAGCGCGCAACACGTCGCCCCAGATTTCGGACGTCGCGGCCGCGCCGTTGGCAACAATGACCGCATAGAACACAAACGCCGACAACTGGCCCGCCGTCAGCTTTCCCTCCAGCACGTCGTGCCCGCCTATCCACAGCAACACGCCCACCGCACAGAATGCGATGAGCATCACAAGAGCAATCAGAAGAGCCCGGTCGCGAACCCGGCGCACACCCGATTCATAGGCGGCCTCGGCGTGTTCGCCGAACAGCCTGCGGTCTTCCGCTTCATGGACATAGGCCTGCACCGTGCGGATTTCATGCAGCGCCTCGTCAAGATAAGCTGATACGTCCGCGACCCGGTCCTGGCTTTCGCGTGACTGGCGGCGCACACGCCTGCCGATGATCAGGATCGGCGCGAGTGTCAGTGGCACACCCACGAGGATCAGCGCGGCAAGCTTGGGACTGGTGATCACCAGCATGACGAGCGCCCCGCTCATCATCAGCGCATAGCGCAGGAACATCGACACGCCCCAGCCAATCACCGTCTGCAGCACCGTCACGTCGCTGGTGAGCCGCGAAATGATTTCGCCGGTGCGCGTGGATTCAAAAAACGCCGGTGGCAGCGTGAGCACGTGATCGAAGACCGCGCGGCGGATATCGGCAATGACACGCTCACCCGTGCTCATCATCAGATGAAACCGGAGAAAGGTGGCAACCGACATCACGATGGCAAGGCCGATCACAAAGGCGAGCGTGGCATTGAGCTGCGACGCGCTGCGCGCGCCGAACCCAGCATCGATCACCTGCTTGAGGCCCTGCCCCAATGCCAGCACCGACACCGCCGCAACCACCAGCGCCAGCATGGCAAGGGCGATGCGATTGCGATAAGGCGCGAGGAATCGCGACAGCCCCGCGAGCCCTTTCAGGCTCCCGCGGGCGCGCGCAGAATCATCGGTCGCCAGAGGGCCTGTATCGTTTTTGAGGCCACCCTGACTTCGTCCCGAAAATACGGCCATTCTTTAACTTATTGAATTTATTATGTTTTTATCGCCATTCGAGCGCTGATCGAGATACTCGATCCAGTGCTCCACTGGCAATTGGGACGCCCCGGCGAGATGGGACAAGCACCCGATATTGGCCGACAGGATGCGCTGCGGCCCGCCGGATGCCAGCGCCGCCAGCTTATTGGTGCGAAGCGTCTCGGAAAGTTCGGGCTGCAACAATGAGTAAGTGCCCGCGGAACCACAGCACAGATGTGAATCAGGAACCGGTGTGAGTTCGACACCGGCCGAACGCAGGATGCCTTCTGTCACACCGCGAATTTTTTGTCCATGCTGCAAACTGCAGGGCGGATGAAAAGCAATTTTTTCCGCAATCTCCTGTGCCGGAAGGTTCAGGAAATCGTCGCGCTCCAGTTCCATGGCAACAATTTCGGAAACATCCCTGCACAGGGCGCTCACGCGTGCCGCCTTCTCCGCATAGACAGGGTCTCCTGCCAGCAGGTGGCCGTATTCCTTCACCGTCACACCGCATCCGCTCGCCGTCACGACAATGGCCTCTACACCCGTCTCGATCATGGCCCACCATGCATCGATCAGCGCGCGCATATCATCCAGCCCGTCCGCCTGATGGTTGAGGTGGTATCGCAGCGCGCCGCAACAGCCGGCACCCGGGACTTCAATGAGGGAAATTCCCGCCCGATCGAGCACCCGCGCGGCAGCCGCATTGATGCGCGGCGCAAGCGAGGGCTGCACGCAGCCCGCGAGCACGAGCATGCGGCGCGCATGCCGTGCGACGGGCCAGGCGCCCGCAGGTGCCGGTTGCTCAGGCACCGTGGAGGCGATTCCGTGTGGCAATAACGGCCGGAACAAGCGCCCCAGGACCAGCAGCGGCTCAAACAACCAGGAACGCGGCAACACGATGGCAAGAGCGTGGCGCTTCAAATTCGCCCACGGCGAACGACGCACGCGGGCTTCGACCAATCCGCGCCCTATGTCCGCGAGGCGCCCGTACCCGACGCCCGAGGGACAGGTGGTCTCACAGGCG
>CAIUKQ010000446.1 GCA_903899705.1 uncultured beta proteobacterium | reverse complement strand
GGCGACATGGGCGAGCGGCTGTCCCACATCCGCGACACGCTTCTGGTCCTGCAGCGCGCCGTGCCGTTCATCGCCGAGCATGGCGATGGCTGGCTGGAAACCAACCTCAAGGCGCGGCTGAAAACGGCCGTCATCGACGTCCAGTCGCTGAATGAATATGAGGTCCACCTCACCGACAAGATCCAGTTCCTGCTGGATGCCGACCTTGGCTTCATCTCCACCGAGCAGAACGACCTGTTCAAGGTCATGACCATCTGGTCGGTGGTGGGCATCCCGCCGGTGCTGGTGGCGGGCATTTACGGCATGAATTTCAGGTTCATGCCCGAGCTGGGACTATCCTTTGGCTACCCCCTGGCGCTGATCCTGATCGTGGTCAGCGCCTTGATTCCCTTGCTGTGGTTTAAAAGAAAAGGCTGGTGGGAGTAACTGCCCGGCCATCCGTCACGGCCTTGATATTGCGGAAATTTCACCTTGAGCTAATCTGCTCGTCGCGCGGGGGCGTTTAACCAGCGCACGGGTTTTAGAGGGGTTCTACCATGCGTCTGGCGAAATTTCTGGCGACCGCTGCGTCCGCCTGCCTCGTTGTTTCCACCTCCGCTCCGATGCTGCCGGCTTTCGCCGCCTCCGTCGACAGCAAGACGGCCCAGAAGACGGCCGAGATTCCCACCTGCGGCCGCAAGATCGGCGCCCTGGCCATCCGCGAGCCGGACACGCGGTGGTGGGAAGGCCTGGGCCTGGAATCGCCCGAAGCGCTGCTGAAGGTCTTTGTGATGAAATCGGGCTGCTTCACCCTGGTGGATCGCGGCAAGGGTTTTGAAATGGCGCAACAGGAGCGCGCCCTGGCGTCCGGCGGTACCCTGCAGGGCGGCGCCAACATCGGTTCCGGCCAGGTTCGCGCTGCGGACTATATTCTGGTCCCCGACATCGCCTCCAAGAACGGCAATTCCGGCGGCACCAATGTCGGCGGCTTGCTGGGCGGTTTCCTGGGCGGCTATGCCGGCGCCATCGTTTCCAACATCAACGTGTCCTCCAAGACGGCGGATGTGGTGCTGACAGTCACCAATGTGCGCACCAGCGAGCAGCAGGCGATTGCACAAGGCCACGGCTCCAAGACCGATGTCGGCTTCGGCGTGGGCGGCGGCGGCTTCGGCCTGGGCGGCTTTGGCGCGGCGGGCATTTCCAATTACCAGAACACCGCCATCGGCCAGGTCGTGATCTTGGCTTACATCGACGCCTACACCAAGCTGGTGAGCGACATGGGTGGCCTGTCCACCAACGCCAAGGCCGATGCACCGGCCCAGGCCGTGACCCTGGGCCGCCCCGGCATGCTGCGCGCCAGCGCCAGCGAGAAGAGCAAGGTGCTCAAGCCGCTGGAAGCCGGCACGATCCTCTATCCCACCGGCACCAAGGACGGCAGGTGGGTGGAAGTGTCCGACGAAGTCGGCAACAAGGGCTGGGTGTCGCAGCTTTCGATCGCCAACTACAAGCAGTGACATTGTCATGCCCGCAAAAGCGGGCATCCAACTTCGCTAGCTCGAATGACCGCTTTTGACCCAGGCCGTGTAAAAACGTTTTTCCCACCCAAGAACTACACGTAACCGGGGACGGTCCGTGTCAACATCACGGTTTGAGCATATTTTTGCTATATCGAGTCTGGATTCAACCGGGGCGCAACCTCGGGCCATGCTGAGCGACCTGAACGGTCACACGATGCGCATAACAGCACGAGCTCTTCAGGCCCGGATTGCCACCAGTAGCGGCTTGATGCCGACGATGTTCATTACGCGCGTGAGGTTGTAGGCGAGTACGTTCAGCGCCATTTCGGTCGCGACATTGGGCAACCGCTTCATCAGAAAGTGCGTCGCCCCCATCCGCATCTTCAGCGTGGCGAACGGATGCTCGACGGTTTCGCGGCGCACACGCATGGCTTGCGGATTCTGATCGAGCCGCATCTGCGCGGCCTCGACAACGTGTTCGTGTTCCCAGCGTCTGATGCGGCGTTCGTTGCCCGTTGTGCACTGATCCTTGAGCGGGCACGTGCGGCACGCCTTCGTCAAGTAAATCCGCATTTTCTGGCCATCTTCATCAGCGGTGAAGTGGTGCGCCAGCTTCTCGCCAGCCGGGCAGCGATAGACATCCTCCTTGGCAAAATAAACAAAATCAGGTTTCCCAAAGCGGCCTGCCGACTTGGCGCCCGAGGTTTGTGGCTTGGGCAGCGTGACCGCGATGCCGGCCTGTTCGCATGCCAGGATTTCCTCACCTTTAAAGTAGCCCCGATCCGCAACGACGTCCAAGTTATCGCTGCGCAGCGCGGCTTTTGCCGCCAGCGCCATCGTCGCCAGTTGCGATCTATCGGTGCCGACGTTGGTGACCTCGTGCGCCACAATCAGATGGTTCGTGGTGTCGACCGCGCTTTGCACGTTGTAGGCGACCATGCCTGAGCCGCGCCCGCTTGTTGCCATCGAACGGCAATCGGGATCGGTCAACGATACCTGCTTGTCGGGCGAGGCCAGTAATGCCTTTTCAATTGCGGCCAGCCGCTTCACTTCTTCTTCAAGCTTCGCCAGCTTTTCCTTAAGCCGCGTCTTGGTCAGCAGCACCGTTTCCGACGGCTCTTCTCCTGCGGCAGTCTGGCGGTCGGCAGTGTCAAGTTGGCTCATGTAGCGCGCCACACTCTCTTCGATCTGCTTCTGGCGGCGCTGGATCTTGCCCTGCGTGAAGTTGTTGTCGCGACTGTTCACGGCCTTGAACTTGCTGCCGTCGATGGCAACGCTGGCCTTCGCCAGCAGGCCCATCTTGCGGCACAACTCGACGAATCGCGCGCAAACCTTCCTGATCGCAGGACCATTGTCCTTGCGGAAGTCGGCGATGGTTTTGTGATCCGGCGCGAGCCGTCCGGTCAGCCACATCACCTCAAGATTGCGGCCAGCCTCACGCTCCAGCCGCCGGCTCGATTGGACCCGGTTGAGATAGCCGTAAATGTAGAGCTTGAGCATCGCCGAAGGATGGTACGCCGGCCGGCCGGTCGCTGCCGGATCTACGCCATCGAACCCGAGGTCACGCAGTTCCAACGCTTCGACGAACACATCGACCGCCCGAATAGGATTGCTCCCGCCGACCCAATCATCGAGGCATTCCGGCAACAACGTCGTCTGCTGGCGATCCGCCCCTTGAACGAAACCCCGCATCACTTCCCCCCGCCGATTCACCAACAGAATCATAGTGCATGGGAGGGGTTTTCACACAGGCTGGACCCAAAGCGAACATTGCAGCGATCATCGGCGCGCAGAATCCCAACCGGGCAACATCGTTAACTGGGAACTTACAATTGCCGGACTAAACAATGGCGTCTGAGGAGCGAAGAACATGCCAAACTGGACCTCTCTGATTGACCAACGTCAACTCGGCCAATCCCCGGTCGACAAGCATTTTCCAGTTGGCGCCTTGGCAGAACAAATGCCAACGCTCGCAAAGGATATGAGCTGTGAGGATGCCAGCAATTTCCTGATCGAGCACCCTGAGATATCGACTGCTGCAATAGTTGATGATGAGCTGAATGTCGTTGGTATCCTGAATAAGACCAAATTCCTGGCCCAATATTCCAGGGCATACTACCGTGAATTGTTCGGTCGAAAACCGGTTCTGAAAATGGCCTGCAGCGCGTCGCTTGCATTTGATGAATCTGTCGACATTACGGAGCTTGCAGCGATACTACCTGCCTCCCAGTCTGATGAACTTCTCGATGGCTTTGCCGTCACTAGAGAGGGAAAATATCTGGGCGTTGGCACTGGCGGCGCCTTGATGCGTGCTAAGCTAAATCTCCTCAAATCACGCGAACAGGAGCTTGCCGACGCCCTTAAGGCTGCGGAGGAAGCAAAAATTGCAGCCGAGTACGCTAATCGCACCAAATCCCAGTTTTTGGCCAATATGAGCCACGAAATCCGCACGCCAATGAACGGCGTTCTCGGCATGACCTCCTTGCTTCTGGCCACTGAGCTGAATGACGACCAGCGCGGCATGGCTAGCGTAGTTCAGGAGTCGGGAGAATCGCTGCTTTCGCTACTGAATGACATCCTTGATATCTCGAAGCTGGAGGCCGGCAAGCTGGACCTCGAGTCTATAGATTTTGATCTGTTGGGAGTGGTGGAAAGCGCCGCCGCCCTGCTGGGACCAAAAGCCCATGAAAAAGGCATCGAAATCGCCATCTTAGTCGAGGCGGATGCGCATGGCACCTATTGGGGTGACCCCACCCGCATACGGCAAATCTTGCTCAACCTGATCAGTAACGCCATCAAATTCACGGAAGAGGGCGGCGTTGCGGTGCAGGTTACGGTCAAGATACGTGCTGCAAAGCCAGATCACGGTTCGGCCATTCCTCTGCACTTCGAGATCTCCGACACCGGCATTGGCATTCAGCGGGATTCCTTGGGCAATCTTTTCAAGAGCTTCCAGCAGGCTGATGGCTCCATGACGCGCCGCTATGGTGGCACTGGCCTAGGCCTGGCGATCTGCAAACAGCTCGTCGATAAGATGGGCGGCGAGATCGGTTGTGACAGCGAGTTCGGGGTCGGATCTACGTTCTGGTTCACCATTCCTCTGACGCGGAGCGCCGAGAGCGTTGTTAGTCGCGATTCACTACCGGAACATTTCAAATCCCTGCGAGCACTGGTTGTCGACGACATAGCCTTCAACCGCGATATCCTGAGCCGGCAACTGGCGTCCTTTGGGATCAAGGCCGAGACGGCAGCCGATGGCTTTTCCGCAATGGCGGAACTGGAACGAGCCTGGCACTGGGGTCGTCCCATCGACATCGTCTTCACCGACCAGATGATGCCGGTCATGTCGGGCGACGCCCTTGCTACGAGCATCCGGTCCACCCCACATCTCGCGGAAACCAAGATAATCATCGCATCCTCGGCGGGTCGCGCATTCCTGCGTGAGACGCCAGGACTGACGGTAGATGCAGTGCTTGAAAAGCCGCTCCGCTATCATGAGATTCTCAATACCCTGATGAATGTCTACAGCACGGCGAAAATCGGCAGCCCCTGCAAGGCGCCTTCACCCAACGAACTACGGCAGGAGACAATTTCGCCGACGGGCGCGCGCCTTCGTATCCTCCTTGCAGAGGACAACAGGATTAACCAGAAATATGCCACTACACTTCTGGAAAACGCGGGCCATGAAATCACCGTGGTCGGGAACGGTCGGTTGGCGGTGGACGCCTTGCTGAAACAGGACTTCGACGTCGTGCTGATGGACATTCAGATGCCGGAAATGGACGGCTTGCAGGCGACCAGTAAGATCCGCTCGATGGCAGCGCCTCAAAAGAACGTTCCGATTATCGCCATGACAGCAAATGCCATGGCTGGTGCGCGCGAGGAATATCTCGCGGCGGGAATGGACGATTATGTCTCGAAGCCCTTCGAAGCCGCGGCTCTGCTTGCCAAGCTGGCGCGCATCGGTGCGCAGCTTACTGAGAAGGTAGCGTCCGGGCGTTCAGACGCCTTAGAGCGGGGCGGTGCCGAACCGGTTCCTGGGACCGCAACCGAAATAGATCTGGGCAACTTAAAGATGCTAGCGGGCTTGATGTCTGCCTGACCTGCCCGGGTCTTTTTGTACCAAGCGGTTTGATAGAAACTGACTTGGAAAGGAACCTGGTTATGCCGAAGAAGCGTTTTAGCGCGGAGCAGATTGTGATTTTGCTGCGCCAGATTGAGGTTTTGATATCGCAGGGC
>CAIUKQ010000445.1 GCA_903899705.1 uncultured beta proteobacterium | reverse complement strand
TCTTCGAGGCGTGCGATGTAACTCTCCACCCTGGGACCGACAAAGGCATTGAGCACCGTGGTCGAACTGCGCTCGAACTCGCGCCACTCGCGCACCAGTTCCGAGGAGGTGCAGATATACACACCGGGCAGCAGCGCCTGCAGGCGTTTGCGCGCCTCTTCCTCGTGCGCATCGTTGGCGTAGGAATGCAGGAAACAGATCGCCAGTGCTTCAAGTTTCTGTTCCTCGGCCGCGGTTGCGATCGCCTTGAGTCCGTCTGTGTCCAGTGGCGTGATCACCGAGCCGTCGGGTGCAATCCGCTCTGTGACTTCGTAACGCAGGTATCGCGGCACGAAGGGCATGGGCTTGTCGTAGGAGAGGTCGTAATTTGCGGGCCGGTTGCCTCGACCGATTTCCAGTACATCGCGAAAACCGCGCGTGGTGAGCAGGCCCGTCTTCGCGCCCTTGCGTTCAATGATGGCGTTGATCACCACCGTGGAGCCGTGGAATAACGTTTCCATGTCGGCAATGGCGATCCCCGATTTGTTCACGCAGGCCATGATGCCGCCGGAGAGTTCGCGCGGCGTGGAGGGGGCCTTGGTAACCACGATGCGGCTGCTGTCGAGATCAAAACCGACGAGATCGGTGAAGGTGCCGCCGATGTCGACCCCTACGGCGAATCGATTATTTGTTTCTGACTTACTGCTCACTATGCACTTCCTTTGCTGCGTATGGATTCAAGAATGGGGAGGATGTAGTCGCGGAATTTCGCCGGATTTTCACTCATGGGAAAGTGTCCGAGCTCTTTCATGATCTGCGCGGTCGCGCCGGGAATCGATGCCGCCGTGCGTTTTGTATCTTCCGGCGTGCAGGAGTAGTCGTACTCGCCGGTGAGAAGGTACATGGGGCACACCTTGGTATCGATCAAATGGGTGCGGTCGCGGTAGTCCGAATCCTGGCGATAAAAGTAAAGGTCGCCGCGAAACACCCCGGGGCCGCTTTGCAGGTAGCCCCACAGGGTTTCCCATCGATATTTTTTGGGAGACTGCGGCGCCACCAGTCCAGACACCATGGCCGCGCAGATTTCCCCGCCATGCACATCCGCGCGATCCAGCCACGCGGTGTCATACCAGGGCGTCTGATGGTCGGCGCCTTCCAGGCAGATCAGGGCGCGAAAGCGCCTCGCATGATGTGCGCCCATATGCAGCACGATCCTGCCGCCCATGGAGCAACCCATCAGCACCGGCCGGTCCAGCTCCAGCACATCGGCCACGGCGAGGATGGCTTCGGCATAGGACTCGGTGGTAAGTTGGTACTCCTCGTCTTCGTAACCTTCGGGCGGCAGCGACTTGCCGTGCCAGGGAAGGTCGAAGGCGATGACCCGGTAATGATCGGTAATCGCGTCATCGAGCATTAAGTGGCGGAACTGCTGGGAATCGGCGCCCGCGGTGTGCAGGCACAGCAGGGGTATGCCCTTGCCGGCCTCCTCGATATAGACGCGACAGGGCCGTCCTGCGAGGGTGAGCGTGGCGTAGCGCCCGGTGATCGGCTCGAAGGCGATGCTCATGCTGCCGCTCCTGCCAGTGCCGCGCGGCGCGGCGCCTCCAGCACTTCCTTGAAGTAGCGCAGGTTCGCCATCAGCGGCTGCAGATCGCCTTCGATGGTCGCGCGGCCGAAGCGCGACATCGCAAGCACATCGTTGAAACCCGGCTCGGGCAGCGGCTGCCAGAAGCGTCGCCAGGCATCGGCATCGGCGCGTATCGCAAAGCGCCAGGATCGCATCAAGGTCGGGCCACGGGTCATGTCCCCGATCTTTCCATCGACGATGGAAAGGTAAAGGGGCACGGCGCCGGATGCGATCATCAGGGTGGTGGTGCAGCAGCGTCCGCGCCGGACCAGCGCTGCATCCTGATTCACGAGCGCGGGCAGGCGCATGAAAATGTCGGCGATGTCGTTGTCGTTCATGGATGAAGAATAAAAAGGGGTTGGGACGCGGCGGCCGCTGGCCTCATGGCGCGAATTGACTGAATGGTTGCCGGGGAATTCGCATCAATTCGGCTTATATTAATGGGCTTTTCGAACATTTGACGGGGAGAAGTCATGAAACGCTTGATGATGGCCGCGACGCTTGTTGCTTGCGGCGCCTGGCAGCAGCTGGCCGCGCAGGATTATCCGGCGAAGCCCATTCGCATGGTGATCCCCAATTCACCCGGTGGCGCGTTGGATGTGGCCGCGCGCCTCACTCAGCCGCGCATGACGGAACTGTTGGGGCAATCGATTGTACTTGACCACCGTATTGCCGCCGGCGGCGTGGTGGGCACCAACCAGGTGGCGCAGTCACCGGCTGATGGTTACACGCTCATCATGGTATTTGACAGCTTTGTCACCAATCCCTTCCTCTTCAAAGATGTGCAATACGATCCGGTGAAGGATTTCCAGCCGATCAGCCAGGTGGTCAACGGGATACAGGTGCTGGCGGCGAATCCGGGCGCCGGCGCGAAAAATTTCGCAGAATTCCTGCAACTCGCAAAATCCAAAGGGGCGGCGCTTGATTTCGCCACGGCCGGCCCGGGGACATCCAGCCGCTTCAGCATTGAATTTTTCAAACAGGCCACTGGCATCGATTCGACACTCATCCATTACAAGGGCGGCGGTCCGCTGGTGACCGCGCTGATGGGCGGGC
>CAIUKQ010000444.1 GCA_903899705.1 uncultured beta proteobacterium | reverse complement strand
TGTTGTGGCGTGCCCTCAGCGAGGAAGTCGTGCAGCGCGCCCTCAATGAAGCGCGGGGCAAACGCAATCTGATGGATGTGGTCGAAACCAATGGCCCCGAAGTCGAGACCCTGACACGCGAGCAGATCACGGCCGAATATTATTCGCCGCACACGGCGAAATATCCGGCCTGGGCGATTCCCTCGCACCGGCAATGGGTGAGCGACCGGATGGATTTTTTTGTCGTCGCCTACAACACGGGTAAGGTGAAGCGCGAGGAACTTCCCGCGACCTATGAGGGCTTTGGCGACCCTAAATGGAAGGGGAGGCTTGGCATCGAGGCGACCGATCAGGAATGGCTTGCCGGCATGGTCAAGCTGTGGGGCAGCGAGCGCGGCCTGGGGTTTTTTCGCAAACTCGTCGCGTTGCGTCCGGATGTCCGCAAAGGCCATGTGCTGCTCGCGCAGCTGATCGCGGCAGGTGAGATACAGGTCGGCCTCACCGCTTATGCATCAAATGCCGAATCGTCCAAGCGCACCGGTGCGCCGATCGACTGGGTGGCGATGGAACCCGTGGTGGTGCGTCCGCAGGGCCTGGCCGTGTCGCGCAACGCGCCCAATCCCAATGCGGCGCTGTTGTTCGCCGATTACCTGTTGTCGCCCGAAGGCCAGCAGTTCTATGAATCGGTCGGGCGGTTTCCGGCAAGTCGCGGTGTGCGCGGGGCCGGTGACCCCTCAAAGGTGGTGATGGTCGATTCGCAGGCCGCGGCCGACGAAGGCGACAAATGGCAAAAGATCTGGGGCGAGTTGTTGAAGCGATGACGCTTCATCCTGCGAGTACAAAAAGACAAATGGTCACTACATGAATCCCGCGGAAACCCAGAGCGTCTGGATGCTGATCCTGGTGGTGTTTGCGCTGGGAGCCAAACACGGCATGGACCCGGACCATCTGGCAACCATTGACGGCCTGACCCGTTTCAATGCGGGACGGCGCCCGCGCCTTGCTCGCTGGTCGGGATGCCTGTTTTCCCTGGGACATGGCGCGGTCGTGACGCTGGTTGCCGCTTTGGTCGCATCCCTCTCGGGTGCCTTTGCGGTGCCGGTCTGGCTTGAAGAACTGGGCGCCTGGATATCCATCGTGTTTCTGGCGGCGCTTGGCATTAGCAACATCGCCGCCGTATTTCGCGCACCGCGAGACCAGGTGGTGGCCAGCGCCGGGCTGCGCTCGCGCTTCCTTGGAAAATTCGCGCAGACCGATCATCCGATGGTAATTGCCTCGGTGGGTGCCGCGTTTGCACTGTCCTTCGATACCTGGAGCCAGACCGCGCTGTTTTCCATTGCCGCCCAGCAGATGGCCGGATGGGCGTTTTCGGTGGCGCTTGGACTGGTATTCATGGCCGGCATGATGGTGGCTGATGGCCTCAATGGCCTGTGGGTGGCGCGATTGCTTTCGAAGGCGGATCGCCGCGCGCTGATTGCCTCGCGTGTCATGGGCCTCGTCATTGGCGCGCTGGGCATTTCCATCGCCTGCGTCGGTGTTGCGCGCTATTTTCATCCGGCCTTCGGCGTTGCGATGGACGCCGCCGGACATCTCGTGGCAATCGCCATCGTCGGCCTGATCCTTGGCAGCTTCCTCGTGGCGATGCGCATTTCTGCGCCGGCAGGTGGCGCGCGGTGAACATGGCATCCCACCGCAATGCCCGGCCGGCCGGCGCCCGAACCCGCCTGTCCTCGGTGACCAATGCGCTTCGCCTGCTGAAAGTGTTTTCCGATCAAGAATCCGAGATAGGCATCAGCGATCTCGCGCGCAGGATCGGTCTCGCAAAAAGCACGGTGCATCGCCTGGCGTCTTCGCTGGTGGAGGAGGGCATGCTTGAACAGGCGGAGAAGGAAGGCAAGTACCGCCTGGGCCTGGCTCTTTTTGAACTGGGCGCACTGGTGCGCCGGAAAATGGATGTCACCGCAGAGGCGCGCCATCACCTGAAGGCGCTGTCCGAGCGCTGCGGGGAAACCGTGCAACTGGCGGTGCTCGAGCAAAGCGCCGCGCTGTACATCAATGTCATCGAGAGCCAGCGGGCACTGCGCATGAGTTATCAGGTGGGCACGCGCGCGCCCCTGCATTGCACCGCTGTGGGTAAAGTGCTGCTCGCCCATGCTGACTCGCAAGTATTTGATTTAACAGTAAAAAACGGCCTGCCACCCTTGACCGATTTTTCCATACGGCAGGCTGCGGATTTGCGCCGGGAACTCACCGGCATCATTCATCGCGGTTACGCTTTCGAGGAAGAGGAGGCCGAGCCGGGTTTGCGCGGGGTTGCGGCGCCGGTGCGGGATTTCTCCGGCGAGGTGGTGGCGGCCATCGGCATATCCGGACCGACGCATCGCATGTCGAAGAAGGTTCTGCAAAGTCATGCGAAGGATCTGGTCGAGGTGAGCGGCATGGTGTCGCAGCGCCTGGGTCATCAGTCGCCTGCACTGACGAGGCGCACCTGATGAAGCCGCGTTCAACGATGGAATCGGACTGAGCCGCATGGCGCAATCACCCGATACCCCCCGCGGGCACCTTATCGCTGACCACCAGTTTGGCGAGGACCTTGCGCACACGCACGACGGCATGGATGCCGATCACGACCACGACAACTTCGACAGCGACGGCCCGCTCGAGGAAAACCCGATCTGGATCGCAGACCACGTCACGCTGACCAGCGTGGGCATGGACATCGGTTCGTCGGGCACGCAGGTGGTGTTCTCGAAAATGAACCTTCGCCGCTTCGGCGAGGAACTCTCCAGCCGCTACTACGTCGTCTCACGCGAAACGCTTTACCAGTCGCCGGTGGCGCTCACGCCTTACAAGGACGAGGAACTCATCGATGACGCGGCCCTGGGCGCCATCATCGACCAGGCCTATGAGGCGGCGGGTCTGCATCCGGATGCCATTGACACCGGCGTGGTGATCCTCACCGGCGAAGCCCTGCGGCGCGAAAACGCGCAGGCCATTGCGGGCATTCTGGCGGAACAGGGCGGCGAGTTCGTCTGCGCCACGGCGGGCCACCATATGGAGGCGATGCTGGCCGCCTACGGGTCAGGTGCTGCGCGTGCCTCGCATGACAGCGGCGGGCGCATCCTCAACATCGACATCGGCGGCGGCACCACCAAGCTCGCACTGGTCGAAAAGGGCGCTGTGCTGGCCACGGCCGCGGTGCATATCGGCGGGCGCCTGCAGGTGGTGGATGAAAACCATCGCATCACGCGTCTTGATCCGGCGGGGAAATACCATGCGGGTCGGGCCGGGTTTTCATGGAATCGCGGTGACGTGGCAACCGATGCCGACATGGACAGTGTGGCCGATACCATGGCCGATACGCTGGTCGCGGCGCTCGCAGGCGCAATTTCAGGCGCCGCATTGCCGCACGAGATCGAGCACCTTTATCTCACCGAACCGATACGCGAGTGGGGAAAGATCGACGGGGTGATGTTCTCCGGCGGCGTGGGCGAATATGTTTATCAGCGCGAAGCGAGAGATTTTGGCGACATGGGCCGGCGGCTCGGCCTCGCGGTGCGCCGCCGCGTCGATGCCGGCACCTTGCCCTGGCCGCTGCTGGCCGCCGGCGAATGCATGCGGGCAACAGCGCTGGGCGCCTCCGAGTACAGCGTGCAGTTGAGCGGCAACACCACCTTCATTTCGAACCCGGGTGTGCTTCTGCCCCGGCGCAATCTTCAGGTGCTTCTGCCCACGGTCGAATTCGAGGAACACATCGACGCCAGCGCGGTCGCCCGGGCCATCGGCGAACATTTCACCGCCTTCGACCGCGTCGAGGGGGAGGGCGAAGTGGCCCTCGCATTCCGGTGGCGGGGCGCGCCGTCCTACGAACGCATCTCCGCGTTTGCCCATGGCATCGTTCAGGGTCTTCCCAAAACCATCGCGAGCGGTGCGCCGCTTTATGTGATGCTCGACGGCGACATCGCGCAGACGCTGGGTGCGATCCTGCGCGAGGAACTGGACATCGTCAACGAATTGCTGGTGATTGACGGTGTCACCCTGCAGGATTTTGATTACATCGATCTGGGCCGGGTGCGACTGCCGTCGCAGACCGTGCCGGTAACCATCAAGTCGTTGGTCTTTAGCGAGGACCCGCGAGCGCCGGACGGGCGACAGCACCTGGATGATCACCAGGGACATGGGCATACCCACGGTCCGGGTGCGGCGAATTCGCATGGTCATACACACGATCATTCGCAGGGTGATGGACATGACCACGGGCACAACCATGGGCACGATCACTCGGACGGTCATGCGCATGACCATGCGCACGGGCACGGCGGGGGCGGTCATGGCCATTCCCATGGCGGCGGATCGGATTCGCATTCTCCCGGCTTCTGGCAGCGCTTCGATCCCAAGTGGCTGATCTTCGCCGCCTGCGTCGCCTTCGTCGGCTGGCTCGCGCTGGTCCCGCTGGGTTTCCTGATCTACCAGAGCTTTTTCACGCCGGAGACGGCCTCCGTTCCCGCGGTGTTGACGCTGGAGAACTATGAGATCGCCTATTCGAGTGTCGAAACGCTGCACCTGTTTTTGAATTCTGCGCAGTTCGCCGCCGGCGCGGCGCTGTTTGCCTTTTTCATCGGGACCTTCCTCGCCTGGGTCAACGAGCGCACCAATACGCCGTTCAAATCGCTGTTCTTCGGTCTGTCGATTATTCCCCTCGTGATTCCCAGCATCCTGTTCACCGTCTCGTGGATATTGCTGGCGAGTCCGAAGATCGGCATCCTGAACCAGATCCTGCAGAACTGGTTCGGGATGGAAACCGCGTTGTTCAACATCTATTCCATGGCGGGCATGATCTGGGTGGACGGTTTGCATTACTCGCCGGTGGCCTTCCTTCTGATGACCGCGGCCTTTCGTTCCATGGATCCTTCGCTCGAAGAGTCGGCGTTGATGAGCGGCGCCTCGGTGTTCCAGATCGCCCGGCGCATCACGTTGAAATTGGCCTGGCCGGCGGCGCTGGCCTCGTTGCTGATCCTGTTCGTGCGCGCCATCGAGTCCTTCGAGGTGCCGGCGTTGCTGGGGTTGCCGGTGGGCATCCATGTCTACACATCGGCGATTTTCGAGGCGATACGTCAGTACCCGAGCAAGGTGGGTCTGGCCTCCGCCTACGGGATCACGCTGCTGATCATTGCCGGACTCGGCCTTTATTTCCAGTCGCGACTCTCGAGCCAGGGCAGCCGCTATTCGACCGTGACCGGCAAGGGTTTTCGTCCGCGCCCGATGGACCTTGGCCCCTGGCGTTACCTGACGGCGAGTCTGTTCATTGCGTACCTGCTGGTCGTCGTGGTATTTCCCTTTCTCGTGCTGGTGTGGTCCTCGCTGCACAAGTTCTACAGCGTGCCTTCGATGGAAGCCCTGAAGACGCTCACCATCGAACCGTATCGCCGGGTGCTGGAATTTCCGGCGCTGGCAGGAGCCGTCAAGAACAGCCTGTTCCTGTCATTCGGCGCCGCCACGCTCATCATGCTGGTGACATCCGTCATCTGCTGGATCGTGGTGAAGAGTCGCATGCGCGGGCGCGTGTGGCTGGATAACCTGGCCTCGCTGCCGCTGGTGTTTCCCGGGCTGGTGCTGGGCCTGTCGATCATGATCTTCTATCTGTATGTCGATATCGGTGTCTACGGCACCTTCTGGATCATGTTCATCGCCTATGTGACACGCTTTCTTCCGTATGGATTGCGCTACAACATGACCTCGATGCTGCAGATCCACAAGGAACTGGAGGAATCGGCCGCCATGAGCGGCGCGGGCTGGTCGTCGACCTTCTGGCGCGTGGTGCTGCCGCTCTTGAAACCGGGACTGATCGCCGGCTGGATTTACATCGTCATCGTGTCCATACGGGAGTTATCCAGTTCCATCCTGCTCTATGGACCGGGCAGGGAAGTGGTATCCATTGTCATCTGGGAGTTCTGGCAGAACGGCCAGTACGTGGAACTCTCTGCGCTGGGCGTGATGATGATCGTGTTCCTGTTTTGCTTCGTCATGCTGGCACAGTACGCGGGCCGCAAACTCGGCATCAAGGAAGCCTGATGAACACAAACCTGGGGAAATCGTGCTCAACGTAAAAGGCCTTTACACCGAATATGCGAGCGACCGCGGCCAGCCCGTGAAGGCGGCGCAGGACGTCAGCTTTGACGTTCCCGAGGGAAAACTGTTCACCTTGCTCGGACCCAGTGGCTGTGGCAAGACCACGACCCTTCGCTCCATTGCCGGGTTGGAGCGACCGGTGGCGGGGGAAATCACCGTCGAGGGTCACGTTGTCTATTCGTCGGCCAAAAAGACCTTCGTGCCACCCAATCAGCGCCACTTCGGCATGGTGTTCCAGTCCTATGCCATCTGGCCGCACATGAACGTGTTCCAGAACGCGGCGTTTCCGCTGCAGGTGCGCTCGCAACGCCCTTCGGAAAAAGAGATCAGGGAAAAGGTGATGCGCGTGCTGTCTGCGGTCGGGCTGGAGGATCTGGCCGACCGGGATGCCACGCGCCTCTCGGGCGGGCAGCAGCAGCGCCTGGCGCTGGCGCGCGCCATTGCCATGGAACCGCGCATCCTGCTGCTCGATGAGCCGCTGTCCAATCTAGACGCCAAGTTGCGCGAAAAGATGCGTTTCGAGCTGAAACGGCTGCAAAGCGAATTCAAGCTGACCACCGTCTATGTCACGCACGACCAGAGCGAGGCCCTCGCGCTGTCGCACCAGATCGCGGTGATGAACGAAGGCCGCATCGTACAGGTCGGCACGCCGCGGGAAATCTACGAGAGCCCGCGCAACCGGTTTGTCGCGGATTTTGTGGGCACCAGCAATTTCATCGATGCCTCGGTCAGGACCTCGCTGAGTGGTGCGGGCCACTACCAGGTCAGTTCGGTGCTGGGCGAACTGGAAGTGCGCTCGGTGGATACGCTGGCCGCCGGGGACAAGGCCGTCATTGCGATTCGTCCGGAAGATGTGTCCCTTTCAGATCAGAAGCCGGCGAATGGCCAGAATATCTGCCAGGGGAGGGTTGAGGCCAAGGTGTTCCTTGGAGAGTGCGTGGATTTTCAGGTGCGGGTGGGCGAGACCCTGCTCCTTGCGCGTGCGCATCCGTCGCTGCGCACGCCGGTCGGGGAGAGCATCCACGTCGCGATGAATCCCGAGAAGTGCATTGCCATTCCAAACACTGGCTCAAAGGCTTGAGCCAGGTTTGAAACTATAATATAACCAATTGAATCTATTGATAATTTAAGGCGGGAGAAGAGTAATGGCCAAGGACGCAGTCGTGTCGGATGATCTGGCGAAAAAATTCGCCACGGAGAAGGAAACCCCCTACACCCGCTGGGTGAAAAGCGAGGGCCTGGACATCATCGGCGCGCACTATGTGGAGAATCTGCACACGGTGGACCTCAAGCCCTGGGCACGGCGCGAGGCCAGGGGTGTCTACCTCAACCACGAGGCGTCGCGGACCTCCAACGATTGCTACGTCTGCGAAATCCCTGCCGGCGGCAAGCTGCCTCCGCACCGCCAGTTGTTCGAGGAAATGATCCTGATCCTCGACGGCCGGGGTTCGACAACCGTCTGGAACGACGCGGGCAAGCGCATCACCTTCGAGTGGAAGGCTGGGGCTCTCTTTGCCATTCCGCTCAACGCGTGGCACCAGCATTTCAACGGGTCCGGCAAGGAGCCCGCGCGCTATGTGGCCGTCACCAACGGCCCCTCGGTGATCAACCTCTATGAAGAACCGGATTTCATTTTCAACACGAAGCATGACTTCAACAGCCGCTTTGCCGGGGAACCGGATTACTTCAGCAACAAGGGCGAGCAGAAGGGGTTGCTTCTGGAGACCAATTTCGTGGCCGATGCGGTGAACCTGCCGCTGATCAGCGCCAAGGAGCGTGGCGCGGGCGGCGGCCACATCCGTTTCAACATGGCCAAGGGCTCGAACAACAGCCACATTTCGCAGTTCCCGATTGGCACCTACAAAAAGGCTCACGCTCACGGGCCGGGCGCCCACGTCATCATTCTGACCGGTGAGGGCTATTCGCTGATGTGGCCCGAAGGCGAGGAGCCCCGGCGTTACGAATGGCAGGTCGGCACGATGATCGTGCCGCCCTCTGGCTGGCTCCACCAGCATTTCAACACCGGCACGACGCCGGCGCGTTATCTGGCCTTCAAGCACGAGGCGGTGGCGGTGCGCAACACGCAGGGCGTCCCCAAGGCGTGGATCAGCAAACGCCTGGGCGGGGACCAGATCGACTATGCCGATGAAAAGCCCCTGATCCGGCAAATTTTCTCCGAGGCGCTTGCCAAACACGGCCTGAAGCCCCGCATGGACGAGGCCTATACCGCGGAACTGGCGGATCTTCCGCCGGTCACAGCCTGACTCCGGTACCCGCACTGCCAAGGGCTTATACTTTGCCGTTGAGGACCAAAATATGAGAAAACATCAACAAATTCAGGCGCGAATGACGACCATGCTGTCGATGGCCGGAATCGCGCTGCTCATGACAAGCAGCGCAGTTCTGGCGCAGGCAAAGGGTGCTGCGCCGACATCGACTTCTGCCGCTGTGGCCACCTATGCCGGTGCCGACCGGCAGCAGCGCCTGATCGAAGGCGCTAAAAAGGAAGGCGAGGTCAGCGTCTACAACTCGGCGCCGGTCGACGACATGAAGGTGTTCGCCGATGCTTTTGAAAAGAAGTACGGCATCAAAGTAAAGGTCTGGCGTGCGAGTTCCGAGAACATCGTGCAACGTGCCGTCACCGAGGCGCGGGCCGGGCGTTTCGACATGGATGTGGTCGAGACCAATTCGCCGGAAATGGAAGCTCTGTCGCGCGAAAAGATCCTCCAGGAGGTGATTTCGCCTTATCTGCAGGACCTGATTCCGCAGGCGATTCCCGCGCACCGCGAATGGATCGGCACACGCCTCAACATGTTCACCGCCGCCTATAACACCAAGCTGGTCCGCAAAGCCGATTTGCCCAAAACCTACGAAGACCTGCTCAACGTTCGCTGGCGCGGCAAGCTGGGCATTGAGGCGACAGACCTTGACTGGTTCGCGGGGGTAATCGCCGACCTCGGCGAAGAGAAGGGATTGAAACTGTTCCGCGATATCGCGGCCACCAATGGTCTTTCGGTGCGCACTGGCCATACCCTGCTCACCAATCTGGTGGTCTCGGGTGAAATCCCCCTCGCGCTGACCATCTATAACTACAAGGCCGAGCAACTGAAAAACGACGGGGCCCCGATAGACTGGTTCGTGATTCCGCCCGCCCTCGCGCGACCCCAGGGTGTCGGAATCGCCCGGCGCGCGCCTCATCCGAACGCGGCAATGCTGTTCCATGATTTCATGCTGACCGACGCGCAGGCCCTGTTCGTCAAGCGGGATTTCATCCCCACCAGCAAGAAGATCAGCACGACGCTCAGCAAGTTTCCGTTCCGTTTTGTCGATCCCAAGGTGGCGCTGGATGAAAACGCCAAGTGGTCGAAGCTTTACCGCGAAATCATCGGCGGGGCAGCAAAGTAAGCATCAGGCAGGGAAGCATTCAAATCCACAGACCGTTTTTCTGAACCGGGAGCAGCAATGTCCAACGAGTCGCACTACCACAGCAAGAAAGACCGGATCTTTGTCCGGGACATCGCCGGGGCCTATAGCCTCAAGGATGAACTCAAGCGCCTGCGTGCACTGCCGCGCGTGCGCAAGGGCGCGGATATCAAGTTCCAGGACGGTCCCCAGGCCTACAGCAGGCACTACGTCGAGCCCAAGGACGGCATTACCCAAACCCTCCATATCCACCTGGAGGAATACGGTCCGGGCGGCCATTCGCAGAAGCACGGTCACGTCAACGAGGCGGCTTTCTACATTCTCGACGGCACCGGTTACGAGATTCATGATGGTGTGCGCTATGACTGGCAGGCCGGTGACGTCGCCGTCGTGCATAACAATTGCGTGCACCAGCATTTCAATGCCGATCCCGACAAACCCGCGCGTGCGCTGGTGCTGAAAACCAAGCCCATGTACATGTTCATGAACATGCTGTTCCAGTCGACCGTGGAGCCGCGGCCCACCGAGGCGGCACCCGGTGGCAAGGATTTCACCGTGCGCGAGCGCGAAGACGATTTCAACCACACAAAGTAACGCGAACCCCTTCAACGGAAAAAGGAGAAACCCAATGGCCTGGACGGAATCGAAAGCGTGGATGCGCGGCAAGGCGACCGGAAAGATCTATCAGGAACTTCTTGATGACGCGAGCAGCGCGCCGGCGCGCAACGCCCGCCGCAAGAAGGTCGTGCGTCCCGATGACATGCCCTGGGAGATGGCGCGCCAGGGGCTGTTGAAGCACATGATCAGCGAGCAGATGAACACCCGCATGGAAACCGTGGATGCGTACATGCAGATCATTCCGCCGGGCAGCAAGTCGGGCAAGCACCGGCATCTGGCCGAAGAGTGCCTGTACGTGCTCGAAGGCCGCGGCTATGACCTGCATCAGGATTGCGACGTGGAAATCACCGACACCTACCACTGGACGCCGCAGGCGGAAGTAAAGCGTTACGAATGGGAAGCGGGCGACGTGATTTACATACCGCCAAACACCATCCACCAGCATTTCAATGCCGATCCCGACAAGCCCGTGCGCCTGATTTCGGCCATCAACCGCATATTCAAGAACAGCGGTCTGAACGATCTGGAGCAACTGGAGAATGCGCCGGAGTACGACCCCGCCGTGGTGCTCAGCGCCGACGTGGTGCAACGCTACCTCGCGGGCAAGGTGAAGGAACCGGCGTAATGCCTGTGGCGACCCGTCTGCGGAGATTTGCGTCAGGACCGAAAGGTGCCGGCACATGGCTGATGGCCTTGTCCTGCGCCGTGATGTCGCTCGCCGCGACTGCGCAGACGCCGCTTGCCACCTACGAAGGTCCCGACCGGATGCAGCGCATTGTCGCCGAGGCCAAAAAGGAGGCAGCATTGACGCTGTACACCTCCTTTGCGGCCACCGATCTGCCCGGTCTCATCCCGCCGTTTGAAAAGAAATACGGCATCAAGGTCAATGTCTGGCGGGCGAGCACGGCCAGCGTATTGCAGCGCGCGGTGATCGAATACACGGCCAAGCGCTATGAAGTGGATGCCATTCATATCAGCGGGCCGGAAATGGAAGCGCTCAATCGCGAGCAGATACTGCAACCGGTGCTCTCGCCCAGTTACAAGAATCTGGCCCCGGGTGCCGTACCCCAGCACCACGGCTGGGCGGCGACCCTGCTGACGGTCTTTGTTCAGGCCTACAACACCAACGCAATCAAAAAACAGGATTTGCCGGTTTCGTTCGCGGATTTCCGGGACCCCAAATGGAAGGGCAAGCTCGGTATCGAATCCGAGGACCAGGACTGGTTTGCAACCGTGGTGACCCAATTGGGTGAAGAAAAGGGCATGGGCCTGTTTCGCGAGATTGCAAAAACCAACGGCGTGTCGGTGCGCACCGGCCACACCTTGCTCACCAACATGGTGGTGGCGGGCGAAGTGCCGCTGGCCCTGACCGTGTACAACTACATGCCCGAATCCGCCAAAAAGAAGGGTGCGTCCATCGACTGGTTTGCGCTCGACCCGGTGGTGGCGCGGTCGAACGCGGTGGGCGTGGCAAAGAAGGCACCGCATCCGAATGCCGCGCTGCTGTTTCATGAGTACATGCTGAGTGAGGCGCAGGATGCCCTGGTCGCGATGAATTACGTGCCCACCAACAGGAACGCCGCATCGCCGATGAAGAATGTCGCCATCAAGTTGATTGATCCCAATCTCATGCTTGATCAGCGTGATAAATGGAACAAGGCTTACGACAGTGTCTTTGGTCGTCGCGCTCCATAAATAACATAATAATCAATAGGTTATACCGTATGCTTGCCAAGCCAAGAGGACACCAGCAATGATCAGCCAGGAACAGAACGATGCGCTCACGCGCACCAACGCCGGCAGCCTGATGGGGGATTTTTTCCGCCGCTACTGGATACCCGCGCTCCATGACTTTGAGCTTCCGGAGCCCGATTGCGCGCCGGTCCGCGTGAAACTGCTGGGCGAGGAACTCATCGCCTTTCGCGATTCGCAAAATCGCATCGGCTTGATCGACGAGTTCTGCGCACATCGCGGCGTGTCGCTGTGGTTCGGCCGTAACGAAGAGTCCGGCCTGCGCTGCCCCTATCACGGCTGGAAATTCGACATCACCGGCCAGTGTGTGGAACTGCCCTCCGAAGGCGACGACGGCCCGATGCGAAAGCGCATGAAGCTGACCGCCTATCCCTGCATCGAAGCGGGTGGGGTCATCTGGACGTACATGGGGCCGCCGGAACTGCAACCCCCGCCGCCCGCCCTCGAATGGGTGAAGGTGGCCCCCGAGCGCCGCTATCTCTCCAAACGCCTGCAGGAATGCAATTATCTGCAGGCCATGGAAGGCGGCATCGATTCCTCGCATGTCACCTTCCTGCACAGCGGCGCGCTCAAGACCGACCCGCTGTTCAAGGGCACCAAGGGCAACCGCTACAACGAGAGCGACAAGAAGCCGCATTTCGACGTGGTGGAGTTCGAAGGCGGGTTGCTCATCGGCGCGCGCCGCAATGCCGACCATGGCAAGTACTACTGGCGCATCACGCCCTGGATCATGCCCTGGTACACCATTATTCCGCCGAGGGGCAAATACCCGCTTGGGGCCCACGCCTGGGTGCCGATCGATGACCACACCTGCTGGTCCTGGAGCATCAACTACCATCCTGCGCGTGCGCTAAGCGCCGATGAGCGTCAGGCCATGGAGGAGGGCAAGGGCATCCATGTGCGCAATGTCCCCGGCACCTTCCTCACGGCGCAGAACAAGGCCAACAATTACCTGATGGATCGTGTGGCGCAGAAGGCCGGCATTCATTACTCGGGCGTCGAGGGCATCGGCATGCAGGATGCCTCGCTGCAGGAATCGATGGGGCCGATACAGAACCGCACCAAGGAAAACCTGTGCCCGACCGACCGCGGCATCGTGATGATGCGGCGCATGCTGATGGAGGGCGCACAGGCCAACCGCGACGGCAAGGAGATTATCGGACTGGATCCTGAAGTGCAGCGCGTGCGTTCCTGTGCCATCGAACTGGAACCCCACGAGCATTACAAGGATGCCGCGCGGCACGGACTGTTCGCGCCGCTGGATACCGACCCGGTTTCCGTCTAGACGCACCGCGGCAAAGCAGCCTGCCGTATGGCGTTGCCCCGCATCGCGATTTCAATGGGCGATCCCGCCGGGATCGGCCCTGAAGTTGCGCTGAAGGCGGCGCTTGACGCGCGCGTCACCGGTGTTTGCGTGCCGGTTCTGGTGGGTGATCGCAGGGCTCTCGAACGTCATGCCGGCCTTTGCGGGCTCGCACCGATCCTCAGCGTGTGCTCGAAACCCCATGAATTGCATCAGGGCGGGACGAACGCGGTGCGCGTGCTCGATGTGCCAATGCCCCCGGGCGATACGGCTGAAATAGGAGAAATCCGGCCTGCCCACGGTCGCGCTGCCGTCGCTTCGGCGCGCGCGGCCATTCAGGCTGCGCTCGACGGACATGTCGCCGCGGTTGTTGCCGCGCCGCAGACTGAACTCGCCATCTCGGAGGCCGGCATCCCGTTCGACGGTTATCCCGGTCTCGTCGCGCAATGCACCGGAACACGTCCTGAGGATGTGTTCCTCATGCTGTGTTTCGATGACAGGCGCATCGCCCACGTAACCCTGCACATCGGTCTGCGTCGCGCCATCGAACTGGTGACTCGCAAGCGGGTGAGTGCGTGCATTGGAGCGACCTGGCGCGCGCTCCTGGCAATGGGTATTGCGGAGCCGCGCATCGCCGTGGCCGGTCTCAATCCGCATGCCGGGGAGGGCGGCTTGTTCGGTGATGAGGAAGTTTCAATCATCGCTCCCGCGATTGCAGATGCCCGCGTCAATTGCATCAATGCCGAAGGCCCTTTCGGCGCCGATACCATGTACAACCGATCTGGCTATGACGCCTTCGTGGTGATGGTGCATGACCAGGGCCACATTCCCGCGAAGCTGCTGGGAGAGAATCGCACCGCAGCGGTGACGATCGGAACGCCCGTCCTGTTTTCCTCGGTGGCCCATGGCAGTGCCCTCGATATTGCGGGCAGGAACATGGCAAGTCCGGAAGCGGTCATCGAAGCCGTGCGACGCCTTTGCGGCGCGGCTGGAAGGCCGTCCTGAATGGAAGGTGGTGAAGCGAAAGCGATGCCGCCGGACGGATCTGATGCCGTCGGGTTTCATGCGCGTAACCAACCCTGCGGACTATACTGAAGGCATTGAGTCGCCGCCCTGACACCTTGATTGCCCATGGAGGGAAGTTCCATGACCGTCGAACGCGAAGTCTCCGCCGACACCGCCAATCCCCTCGGGCTGGATGGCGTCGAATTCATTGAATATGCAACGAGCAGGCCGCAGGCGCTGGGTCAGTTGCTCGAAGCCATGGGTTTTCGTCCGATTGCCCGCCATCGTTCCCGCGAGGTGCTGTTGTACCGGCAGGGCGAGATGAATGTCATCGTCAATGCGCATGTGGATCCGCATTACAACGCCGAGCCCGGCGAGATACCGCGCAGCCTGCAGCCTTCCGAAACGCCGGTGATTTCAGCGATCTGTTTCCGCGTACGCGATGCACGCGAGGCCTACCGCCGCGCCCTGGATCGCGGGGCCTGGGCGGCGCCGGCTCGCGTGGAGGTGATGGAACTGAACATTCCCTCGATTCACGGGGTGGGCAGCAGCCGGATTTATTTTGTCGACCGGTACCGCGAGTTCTCCATCTACGATGTTGATTTCACCATGATCCCCACGGTCGACCCGGATCCTCCGGCGCTGGCCGGGTTGCACTGGTTCGGGGTCGTCCAGTACATCGGCGCGGACCGCACCGGCGACTGGACGGAGTTCTACCGGGAGCTGTTCGGATTCGAGGCGCTGCCCGATGAAGAGCGATTCGGCGTCCTGCCCAAGGGGCGCGTCCTGAAAAGCCCGTGCCAGTGCTTCTATCTTCAGTTGATTGCGCCCAATCCGGAACTCCAGGAGGCCGACCAGGAAGAACTGCTGCAACGGGTGGCCTTTGGCGTACAGGACGTGCTGACCGCCGTCGCATTGCTTCGGGAGCGCGGCATGGCCTTTGTCGAATCCCCGGGTGTCCACACCGAGAACCGGGGTGCGTTGACCCAGGGGCGTCTGGGTGGCGTGATGTTCGAACTTGTGCAGCACACGCCGGCCTGAGGCGCGTGATGAGCGAATTCAAGGGGAGCATTGCTGATATAGGCATGGACACGATTTCGCTGTCCGGCACGCTGCCCATGAAGCTGGCCGCGGTAAAGGCGGCGGGTTTCTCACAGATCATGCTGATGGCGCGCGACCTCACCGGGCACGCCGAGGGCGTCACCGCGGCGGTCGAGGCGGTCCGCGCGAGCGGCCTGCGCGTTACCGGCTTTCAGGTGCTTCGCGATTTCGAGGGGCTGTCGGGCAACCTGCACGATTACAAGATCGACATTGCCAAATCCATGCTGGAAATGTGCGCGGCGCTGGGTTCGAAGGTGCTGCTGGTGTGTTCCTCCACCTCCATTCATGCCAGTGACGACCGCGATGTCATCGCGAAGGACCTGCGCAAACTCGCGATGTTGGCGCTGCCGCTGGGCATCCGCATTGCCTACGAAGGATTATCGTGGGGGCGCCACGTGAACGAATTCACCCACGCCTGGGATGTGGTGTGCCGCGCCGACGCGCCCAACCTCGGCCTGGGCTTCGACTCCTTCCACGTGTTCGCGACCAAGACGTCGCTGGAGGATATCGACATGCTCGATCCGGACAAAATATTCCTCGTGCAATTGGCCGATTTCATGTGGCAGGAAATAAGGTCGGTGGAGGAGCGCATCACCACAGCGCGCACCTTTCGCGTCTTTCCAGGGGAGGGCGTTCACAGTGCGCAGTTGGCCGAAATCGTGATGCGCCTGGATCGCCTTGGCTACAGTGGGGACTACAGTTTCGAGGTATTCAACGACGACTACCAGCAGATGCCGCCCGCCACGGTGGCGCAGCGGGCGTACCGCGCCGCCCTGTGGCTGGGTGAGGATGTGCTGAGGCGCTCGGTCCCCATACCGGGTCAAATGCGCCTTCGCACCTGATAGCCGAAGCGGCGGGCTGGCTTTAAATTCCTGGCGTCTACGGCCCCCGTCCGCGGGCTCTTATTGGGCCAGTTTCACGCCGGTATCCTTCACCAGCTTTTCGTAGAACGCCCGCTCTTCCCTGAGCTTGACCGCAAATTCGTCCACCGAGCCTCCGGTGGGGACGATGCCTTGGGTATTCAGATACTTGGCGACGTATTCCTTGTTCTTCAGCAGGCCGTTGATGTCGGCATTGAGCCGCTCGACGATGGGGCGCGGCGTGGCTGCCGGTGCGAAGAGGCCAATCCAGACTCCCGTATCGACCTTGTAGCCCGACTCACCCATGGATTTCACGCCGGGCACGAAGGCCGAGGGCTGACTGCCGGTGGCCGCAATGGCTTTCAGTTTTCCGGACTTGATCATGGGTGCGGTACGGCCCGCGGCATTCATCGAAACATCCACTTGGCCGCCGAGCACCGCATTCATCGCGGCTTCGCCACCCTTGAAGGGGACGTGCAGGAAATGGAATCCCCGGAAACGAAGCCATTCAAGCGTCATGTGTGCGCCGCTGCCAACGCCAATGGTGCTCCAGGTGAGCGAATCGGGTTTTGTCTTGACGATGGCCAGCAGCTCGTCGAGGTTGTTGGCGGGCACGGCGGGATTCGCGATGATCAGGCTCTCCAGATCACCCAGGTAGGCGACGCCGACGAAATCCTTCACCGGATCGTAGGGCAGGTTCTGATAGGCCAGCGGATTGATTGATACCGTGCCGTTGTTGGTGCCGCACAGGGTATAGCCGTCGGGTGCCGCTTTCGCGCACAACTCGGCGCCAATCACCGCGTTCGCGCCGGGACGATTCTCGATGATGAAGGGTTGCCCGTATTTCTGCGACAGGTATTCCTGAAAACCGCGGAAGGGAATGTCGCCGGGGCCGCCGGGCGGGTGCGGGGAAATGATGCGAATGGGTTTGGCCGGCCACTGCTGGGCCTGGGATGAAATCGGGGCGATCACAGCCGCCAAAGTCAGGCAGGTGCAGGCGATGCTAAGGATGGAACTCATCGGGTACTCCAAGATGGAAAATGCCGGGCTCACCGGCAGGGCGCCCAATGATAAGGACTGGGTCGGCGATAATCAACGCAGTCCCGCTAGAAATGCCGGCTTTGGTGATTCCGGTTTGACGCCATGTCAGGTGGCTATAATCCAGCCTCCCTCTCAACGAATGCCGGCCGATGTTCAGTTACCGTCACGCCTTCCACGCCGGCAATCACGCGGATATCCTCAAGCATCTGGTGCTGGTTCATCTGCTGGATCATTTCAGGCAGAAGGAAAAGGCATTCTGGTTCATCGACACGCATGCAGGGGCGGGCGGCTACGACCTTCGCGGTGAGTACGCGAAAAAAAGCGGCGAATCGAAATCCGGAATCGCGCTGGTGTGGGATCGAAAGGACATGCCGGCCGTCCTGGCGCCGTGGCGGGATGAAGTCGCAAAATTCAATCTCGGACTCGGCGGCGGAGAAGGCGTGCCGCGTTATTACCCGGGTTCCCCGCGCATCGCCATGCAGATGCTGAGAAATCACGATCGCGTCCGGTTGTTTGAACTGCACAGCAGCGACAGCCGCGAACTGCTGCGTTCCGTCGAAGGCGAGGCGCCGCGCGTCATTGCGCAGGCCGAGGACGGATTTGAAGGCATGACAGCGCTGTTGCCGCCGGCCGCGCGACGCGGCATGGTGCTGATGGATCCCTCCTACGAGGACAAAGCGGACTATCCCCGTGTCATAGCGGCATTGAGGGGCGGGTTGGAACGTTTTGCCACCGGCACCTTCATGGTCTGGTACCCGCAGGTACAAAGGCGCGAATCGCAGACGTTTCCAGACCGCCTCAAGCGTGTTCAACCCAAGGACTGGCTGCACGCAACACTGACGGTCAAGGGTGCGGGCTCGGATGGCCTCGGACTCAACGGAAGCGGGATATTCATCATCAATCCGCCTTGGACGCTGCCCAAAATGCTCGCCGAAGCGCTGCCGTGGCTGGTGAAGGTCCTGGGTCAGGACAGGGGAGCGGACTTCGGTCTGGAAAACACGCTCCGATAGCGCGGTTTGCTAATCACGTGGTGATGTCCAACTCGGACAATCGGGAGCAATGCTCGGTTAAACTATTGCCCATGAACCAACCCATTTCAGTCGAAGCGCTTGCCCCGAGGCGGCGCCATCCCGTCAGCAAAACCTGGACGGTTGAAGGCATTGAAGCCCTTTTCAACCTGCCATTTTCGGATCTGCTGTACAAGGCCCAGGGTGTGCACAGGGAACATTTCAATCCCAATGAGGTGCAGCTGTCTACGCTGGTTTCGGTGAAGACCGGCGGCTGCCCCGAAGATTGCGGCTACTGCCCGCAGTCCAGCCGTTATGAAACCGGCGTTGAGGACAAACCCACCATGGCGCTTGAGGAGGTGCTTGCCGCGGCGCGGCTGGCCCAATCGCGCGGCGCAACGCGTTTCTGCATGGGCGCCGCATGGCGGGGACCGAAGCAAAAGGATCTGGACCCGGTGCTGGACATGGTGAAAGGAGTCAAGGCGCTGGGAATGGAAACTTGCGCGACCCTGGGTTTGCTTCGCGCCGGTCAGGCCGAACAACTCAAGGCGGCGGGCCTTGACTACTACAACCACAATATTGATACCGCGCCGGACTATTATGGTTCCATCATTGCCACGCGCGAATTCAACGACCGGCTTGACACCCTCGACCGTGTTCGCGGCGCCGGTGTGAAAGTGTGTTGCGGGGGCATTGTCGGCATGGGCGAATCGCGCACGCAGCGCGCCGCCATGATCACCACGCTCGCCAATCTCGATCCCCAACCCGAATCCGTGCCCATCAACATGCTGGTGCGGGTCGAAGGCACGCCGCTCGCAAATGCCGCTGATTTTGACTGGAGCGAATTCGTGCGCACCATCGCCTGCGCGCGCATCGCCATGCCCGACAGCATGGTGCGCCTGTCCGCCGGGCGCACGCAGATGCCCGAGGCCATGCAGGCCCTTTGCCTTCTGGCAGGGGCCAACTCGATTTTCTACGGCGAGAAGTTGCTCACCACCGGCAATCCGGAAGCCGAACTCGATCGCCAGTTTCTGGACAAGCTCGGCTACGTTCCCCAGACTGTTTGACAGGGCAAGATCATGCGCATCGAAGAGGAACTGAAACTCGACTTCAAGGATGTTCTGATACGACCGAAACGATCGACGCTGACCTCGCGCTCTGAAGTCGACATTTCACGCGAGTATTCCTTCCGCAATTCAGGCGGGAAGTATCGGGGCATTCCCGTTGTTGCGGCCAACATGGATACCGTGGGGACCATGGAGATGGCACGTGCGCTGTCGGGCCTGGGCCTCGCCACCGCGCTGCACAAGCACTATGACGATGACAGTCTCATCGCCTGCTTCAAATCACTGGGTGACGGCGAAACCGTTTTCTATTCGCTGGGCATCACCACCGCCGATTACGATAAATTCAGACGAGTGCAGAAGGCGGTGGGTGACAAGATCGCCTACGTCTGTGTCGATGTGGCCAACGGTTACACCAAATCCTTTGTCGATTTCATACGCAAGGTCCGCGACGCCTATCCCAAAATCACGATGATGGCGGGCAATGTGGTGACCGGTGAGATGACCGAAGAATTGATTCTCCTGGGCGTGGATATCGTCAAGGTCGGCATCGGACCGGGATCGGTGTGCACCACGCGGAAAGTCGCAGGAGTGGGTTACCCGCAGCTCTCTGCCATCATCGAATGCGGTGATGCGGCGCATGGGCTGGGTGGGCTGATCTGTTCGGACGGCGGCTGCACCTCGCCGGGCGACCTGGCAAAGGCGTTTGGCGGCGGGGCGGACTTCATCATGCTGGGCGGCATGCTCGCCGGACACGATGAGTGCAACGGCGAAATCGAGGAGCACAACGGCGAACGCAAGCTTCGTTTCTACGGCATGAGTTCGCGCACCGCGATGGACAAATATTCCGGCGGTGTCGCCACCTATCGTGCTTCCGAGGGCAAGGAAGTCCTGATCGATTATCGCGGCCCGGTCGAGGGTACGGTGCAGGAAATTCTCGGTGGTGTTCGTTCGGCCTGCACCTACGTGGGAGCGCGTCGCTTGAAGGAGTTGTCCAAGCGCACCACCTTCATCCGCGTGGCGCGTCAATTGAACGAAGTGTTCGGTTCCTGATCAGCAGCAATCGCATTCGAACCCCTCCGACACGGCCAGGGCATCCAGCAGCCAGCGGTAGGGAAGGTCGTCCACCACGATGTCGTTCACGGCCTTGAAAATCTTGAAGTGATAGCGCTGCCCCTCGGCATTCCAGAATGAAATCACCGTCTCCAGCGGCGGGCAGCCGGGCAGGGCACAGGCC
>CAIUKQ010000443.1 GCA_903899705.1 uncultured beta proteobacterium | reverse complement strand
TTGAGCGCACAACTCTGGTCCATGGAGCTCGCCGATCTCAGGAACTATCTGCTTCTGCAGCAGTCTGGAAATCTCAGATCCTTCTGGCTGCTGGTGCTATGGCCGTGGTCCCTGCTCAAATTTTCAAGGCGCCTGCTCATAGCGGCGTTCCCAGCACTGCTATCCAGACAGAAAACCGCATGAATCCAGGGTCCACAACGACAGCCAGTATCACCTTGTCGGTCGTGAGCCATGGCCACGGCAAGTTGATTGCCGAATTGTTTGCTGACATCCGGCAAAAGGTCACATCTCCGGTTCGCGTCATTCTGACCATCAACCGGCCGGAACCGGAAGAACCCTGGGCGAACGAGCAATTTCCTTTCGAAATTACCGTTGTACGGAATTCGTCTCCCAAAGGATTCGGTGCCAATCACAATGCGGCGCTTGCCAAAACCCAATCCGAGTTTTTCTGTGTATTGAACCCGGATATCCGTTTGCAAACCAATCCGTTTCCCGTGCTGGTATCGCAACTGGCGGATGAGCTTTGCGGCGCGGCGGCGCCCTTGATTCTGGGTCCGGATCTAAGCCCGGAGGACCATGCCCGCGATTTTCCCAGCGTGTTCGCCCTTGCCGCCAAGGCCATGGGCCGGCGGCATTCAACACCACCACCAAAGGGCGAACCGACCTATCACCCGGACTGGATCGCCGGTATGTTCATGGTGTTTCGTAGTGCCGTAATCCGTTCGGTCGGCGGATTTGACGAACGTTATTTCCTCTACTATGAAGATGTTGATCTCTGCGCGCGGCTGCGTGAAAACCGACTGGAGGTTACCGTCTGCACAACGGTCTCGGCCATCCACGCAGCACGCAGGGAGAGCAGAAGAAACCTCCGCTTTGCCGCCTGGCATTTGCGAAGTGCATTGCGCTTTCTGGCTTCCTATCCGCGCATGGCGCTGGGTTTCGGACGAAGGCATCCTTAACAAATCCGGAATAGCGGTTAAAATCTATTTTCCATTGAAAAACAAATAGTTATGGAAAAACGAGGACGTGTACTGGTAACCGGTGCCACCGGTTTTGCCGGCACAAACATTGTCCCCATGCTGATTGCCGCGGATTGGCAGGTCAGGGCCTGTGGGCGGGAGATTCGTCGCGCACCGCGGGATTGTGAATTCATTACCATTGACCTGGCTCAGGAACCGAATCTGGATGATCTGGTTACCGGATCGGATGCGGTATTGCACCTCGCGGGACGCGCGCATGTGATGAGGGAAAGTGCCGGAGACCCGTTGGCGGAATACCGGTGCACAAACGTTGTTCCCACGAAAAGACTTCTGGACGCAGCCGCCAGAAATGGCGTTCGACAGTTCATTTTCGCAAGTTCGGTGAAGGTTCATGGCGAATCCAGTCAGCATCGTCCCATTCGCGAGACTGACCCTTTGAACGCCGAGGACCCCTATGGCGTTTCAAAAGTCGAGGCAGAACACATCATTGTAGAAAATTCTGCCCGCACCGGTATGAGTACGAGCATTTTGCGGCTCCCCCTCATGTACGGGCCCGGGGTCAAAGGCAATATCTTGAGACTGGCAAAGCTGGTGCGGCTGGGCGTTCCATTGCCATTTGCTTCGATAAATAATCAACGCAGTATGTTAAATGTTGACAATCTGGGTTCCGCAATTCTTGCCTTATTGAACCGTCCGATGGCCGGCCATCGGACCTTCCTTGTATCAGACGGCCACGACGTGTCCACACCTGAACTTTTGCAAAGCATGGCAGAGGCACTCGGACAGCAGAGCCGATTGTTTCTATTTCCTCCGGCCTTCCTGCGCCTGGCA
>CAIUKQ010000442.1 GCA_903899705.1 uncultured beta proteobacterium | reverse complement strand
TGGCCGCCTCGCCGTAGATCGGAATCCATTTGGCCACCGGCCTGCCGCGGAAATTGACGTTGTCGGTGGTGGCGTGGCCGTTGTCCAGGGCAATGCCTTGGCCGTGCGAGGGCAGCAGTTGGCCGCGCTCGGGGCGCTTCATTTCCACGCCCGAGTTCTTGAGGTAGTTGAGCCAGGTGGAGTGCGTGGTGAGCAGGTGGTAGTCATCAAAGCTGTTTTCCACCAGCAGCTTCCAGTTGGCGCGCATTTCATAGTCCTGCGTCCCCTGGATGACCTCCATCTGTCCGGAGGGCGACTGATCAAGCACCAGGTCGATGTATTCGACGGCATTGCCCAGGTAGTCCTTGAGCGAAACGGCGTTCTTGTCGAAATTCAGGAACACGAATCCGCGGTAGGAATCCACGCGTGGCACATCGGCGAGGCCGTATTCGCCACGGTTGAAGGATTTGGGATAGGCGTCAGCGCCGGGGACGCCATCGAGCTCGCCGTCACGGTTGTAGCTCCAGCCATGATAAAAACAGGTGTAGGACTTGGTGTTGCCTTCGGGTTCGCGGGCCACGATGGCGCCGCGATGGCGGCAGGAGTTTATGAAAACACGGACCTGGCTTTTGCTGTCGCGGCAGAAGATCACCGGCCGGCCGCAAAGTGTTCGTGTCTTGAAATCGCCGGGCGCGCGAATTTCGGATTCGTGGCCGACGTAGATCCAGCAGCGATCGAAGATACGGCGTTGTTCGCGCTCGAGAATATCCGCGTCCACCAGGGTGGATCGATGGACCAGAAACTGGCGCGCTTCGAGATCGTTGACGATCAGGTGGTTGACGTTCATGGCTTTCTATTTTTCATCAATGCCCGGTGCAGGAAGAGTGGGCGCATGAAATAATCCGCGCCTCGGATCGGGAGCGGCAATGATAACTTCAGTTGGCGAACGATGGTCAGGCGGCGGCAAGTCGGCTGCAAAGATGGTGCTGTCTTGTGCGCTGGTCCTGGCAGCTGCGGGTGCATTTGCGCAGGAGGCCGCCTACCCCACCAAAAATGTGCAGATCATCGTTCCCTATACGCCGGGAACCGGTGCCGACATCCTTTCGCGGGTCATGGCGCCGCGCATGTCGGAACACTGGAAAGTCGGTGTCGTCACCGATAACCGTGTCGGCGCCACCGGCAATATCGGTTCCGACTTCGTCGCCAAGTCCGCTCCCGATGGACATACGCTTCTTTTTACCGCCACTTCGTTCGGCACCAACCCGGCGCTGGTGGCAAAAATGCCCTTTGATCCGATTAAAAGCTTCGCTCCGGTGGCACTGGTTGCCACCGGCGCCATGGCGCTTGTAATCAATGCGCAGGTGCCGGCGAAGAACATGCGCGAATTCATCGATCTGGCCAAGCGCCAGCCCGGCGCGCTCAATTATTCGTCGCCAGGCAACGGCGGTCCGCAGCACCTGGCCATGGAACTGCTCAAACTGGAGTTGGGCATGGATATCGTTCATGTGCCTTACAAGGGCGCCGCCGGCGCCATCACCGACCTGGTGGCCGGGCAAGTGCAGGCAACCGTCGCGTCGTTGCAGACCATCGGACAGCATGTGGCGAGCGGCAAGCTTCGCATGATGGGCGTGCTGAGCCCCGAACGGGTGCCGGCACTGCCCGATGCGCCCACGATGAAGGAACAGGGCCTGTCGAACTTGGAGGTGGATACCTGGTATGGCGTGTTCGCGCCGGCCGGAACACCGGCCGCCATCGTTGCGAAAATCAACAACGAACTGAACCTTCTGCTGAAGGTTCCCGAGATACGCGAGGTCTTGGCCAAGCAGGGGCTGGACGCAGCCGGCGGCACGCCGGAGCGCTTTGCCGAGCGCGTACGGCAGGAGATTCCCCGTTGGACCCGAGTTGTCAAAGCCGCCGGCATCAAACCCGATTGATCAAAGGAAAATAATGAGTCAGATTGAAGATCTCGTTGCAGCCAATCGCATTCTCGCGGAGCACGGCGTCATCGACGCCTATGGCCACGTCAGCGTGCGCTCGGAGTCGAACCCCAATCACTACTTCCTGTCGCAGGCCATCGCCCCGGAGCGGGTCCACGAAAAGGACATCATTGAATACGACCTGGACAGCACGCCGCTTGATCCGAACGGCCGGGAGTCGGTGCGCGAGCGATTCATCCACGGAGAGATCTACAAATCGAGGCCTGACATTGTCGCGGTGGTGCACAACCATTCGCCGTCGGTGGTGCCTTTCAGCCTGACCAATGTGCCGATGCGGGCCGTATTTCACATGGCGGCATTTGTGGGCAACGGCCTGCCGAATTTCGAGATTCGTGACGCGCAGAAGGGCACCGACCTGTTGGTGAAAACGCCCTACCTTGGAGAAGCCCTGGCGAAGGTTCTCGGCAAGCACCCCGCTGCCCTGATGCGCGGCCACGGCTCGGTGACGGTGGGCGAGACCCTGCCGCGCGCGGTGGGACGCAGCATTTACCTCGAGATGAGCGCGCGCATGCAGATGCAGGCGATGATGATCGCCGGCCCCGGCGGCAAGCTCGCGTACATCGACGATGCCGAGCAGGCCGCCTCGGTGCCGGCCCAGGAATACAACCGCGCGTGGCCCCTGTGGCGCGAACGGGCCCTCGCGCAGATCAAGGCGGAGAAAAAATAATGGAATTGCCACGCAACGAGTTCAAGCATGCGCTGGCCGCCGGCAAGCCGCAGATCGGCCTGTGGTCGAGCCTTTCCAACAGTTACTGTGTCGAAGTCATTGCAGGTGCCGGTTACGACTGGATCCTGATCGACACCGAGCATTCCCCGGCCGACCTGGAGAATGTGCTTGGGCAACTGCAGGCTGCGGCGCCTTATGCAACTGAAGCGGTTGTGCGCGTGCCCTGGAACGACATGGTTACCATCAAGCGCACTCTTGACATCGGCGCGCGGTCGATCCTGATTCCCTATGTGCAGACCGAAGAGGAGGCGAGGAACGCCGTCGCCTTCACACGCTACCCGCCTCAGGGCGTGCGCGGCGTGGCCGGCACCACGCGCGCGACGCGCTTTGGCCGGATCAAGGAATACACCAAGCGCGTGCATGATGAGCTTTGCGTGCTGGTGCAGATCGAGACCGAGCTCGGCCTGAAGAATCTGGAGGCGATTGCGTCGGTGGAGGGCATAGACGGCGTCTTCATCGGCCCGGCTGACCTGCATGCATCGCTCGGGTATCTGGGTGAATCCAACAACCCCAAGGTCATGCCAGTGATCGACGATGCGCTGCGCCGCATTCGCAAGTGCGGCAAGGCGCCGGGCATATTGACCGGCGTGGAGGCCGATGCCAAGCGCTGGCTGGAAGTCGGTGCGCTGTTTGTTGCCGTGGGCGCCGATGTGGGCATCCTCGCGCGTGAAAGCGAAAAGCTGCTGGCCAAATTCAGGCCTTAGGTCCCGCAAGCCGAACCCTCAAGGAATCAACGCATGGCGCTTCCCTTATTGCCGACCACGGTGGTCGGCAGCTATCCGCAACCCGACTGGCTCGTGGATCGCGCCGCGCTGACTTCGAAAATGCCTCCGCGCGTCAGGGCCAAGGAGATCTGGCGGGTGCCGGAGGAGTTTCTCGAGCAGGCGCAGGATGACGCGACATTGCTTGCCATTCGCGACATGGAACTGGCCGGTATCGACATCATCACCGACGGCGAAATCAGGCGCGAGAGCTACTCGAATCGTTTTGCCACGGCGCTGGATGGCATTGATCTTGAGCATCCCGGCGAAACGGTGGCGCGCACCGGCAACAAATCCATCGTGCCGCGCGTGGTGGGAAAGATTCGCCGCAAGTATCCGGTGGAAGTTCGAGACGTCGAGTTCCTGCGTAAAAATACCAATAAAATCATAAAGATAACGGTGCCTGGCCCCTTTACCATGGCGCAGCAGACGCAGAACGACTATTACAAGGACGATGAGGAGATGGCGTTCGACTACGCCATTGCCCTGAACGACGAGCTTCGCGATCTGAAAGCGGCCGGTGCCGATGTGCTGCAGATCGATGACCCGTGGCTGCAGGCGCGTCCCGAAGCCGCCAACCGCTACGGCGTGAAGGTGCTCAACCGCGCACTGCAGGGCATACCCGGCCCGACCGTGGTTCACCTGTGTTTCGGCTACGCCTATGTCGTCTTCAACAAGCCTGCGGGCTATACCTTTCTGACCCAGCTGGCCGACTGCATCGTGGAACAGATTTCCATCGAGGCGGCGCAGCCGAAGATCGATTTCGGCGTGTTGAAAGACCTTGCCGGAAAGAAGATGGTGCTGGGCATGATCAGCCTTGATGACCATCGCATCGAGACCGCCGAGGAAGTGGCCGCGCGTGTTCGTGCCGCCCTCAAGCACCTGCCCGCGGAGCGCCTTGTCCTGGCACCGGATTGCGGCATGAAATATTTGCCGCGTGACGTTGCGTTCGGAAAACTGAAGGCGCTTGCCGCGGGTGCGGCCATCGTCAGGCGCGAACTGCAAGCCTGACAACGGGCCTGCAGAAATGTCCACTGAAATCCTGGTGCTGCTCGGCGTTGCGGCGCTGGTCTGGTTCTGGTTCGACAGCCTGAAGGTTCGCGAACGCGCGCTCGCCGTGGGACCCGGCGCGTGCGAACGAAGCGGCTTGCAGTTTCTGGATCAGACCGTAGAGTGCATATCCCTGAAGCTCGCCCGCAACGAGGACGGTCGCGTGGTGATTCGCCGCATCTACCGATTCGAATTCACCGACAACGGCGAAAGCAGGCGCACGGGAACCATCGTCATGATGGGCAGTCAGGTGATTTCCATCACCATGGAGCCCTACCTGCTGCATTGAACGAGCAGGCGGCGCCTACTGTCGCTCTATCTTGGCTTCCTCGACCACCCGCTTCCATTTCTGGATCTCGCCGGAAATATGAGCGCGCATTTCCGCAGGTGTGCTGGAACGCGCCTCGGCCCCGCCGACAACAGCGAGGCGTTCGCGCATGTCTGTAGATCCGACGATCCGAACCAGCTCCGCGTTGAGCCGCTCAAGGATCGGACCGGGCAGTTTTGCCGGCGCCGCAATGCCCATCCATGAGGTCACTTCGAAATTCGGGACTGTATCGGCCACCGGCGGAATTTCGGGAAGCAGCGCCGACCGCGCGCTCGATGTCACGCCAAGCGCGCGCAGTTTGCCCGCCCTGATCTGCGGCAGTGTCGGCGTGAAGGCCTCGAACATCATGCTGACTCTGCCCGCCATCACATCGGTCACCGGCGCGGTGCCGCCACGATACGGTATGTGAATCATGTCAAGTCCTGCCACCGATTTGAACAATTCGCCGGCGAGGTGCTGTGTGGTGCCGGTGCCCGGTGACGTGAACGACAGCGTCCCCGGGGATTTTTTCGCGGCGGCGATGACATCGGCAATGCTCTTGAGCGGCGAATCCGATGCGGTGGCCACCACGAATGCGAATTGCGACACCAGCGAGATCATCGTGAAATCTTCGACGGGATCAAACGGGAGCTGCTTGTACAGGGCTGCCGACACGGCATGTCCGCCCGTCAGCAGGATGATGGTGTAGCCGTCGGCAGGCGATTTCGCCACAAAATCGGAAGCCAGGTTGCCGCCGCTTCCGGTGCGCGCCTCGACGATCACCGGCTGATGAAGCGGCTCGGCCAGCTTCTGCGCGACCAGGCGCGCAATGATGTCGCCGTTGCCTCCGGCGGCGAAGCCCTGCATCAGTTTTATCGGCTTTGCAGGCCAGGTCTGGCCCCAGGCCTGCGTGGCGAACAGCGCGGCAAGGGCAAGTGCGGCGTAAGGTTGAATGGAATAACGTCGGACATTTCGCATCGAGTCATCCTTATTAAAGATTGGAGCCATCCTTGCCGGAGTCGGCATTACTGGGGTTGTATCTTCGCCAGCTTCACGTACTCGCCCCATTCCTGAATGGAAGTCAGAAAACGCTTCTGCGCCGCCTCGGGTGTTGCGACGTAGGGATCACCGCCGAATCCGTTGAGAAACTTCTTCGTATCCGGCGAGTTGACCATTTGCACAAACCACTGGTTGATTTTGTCGACAACGGGCTTGGGTGTGCCTGCCGGCACCATGGCCGCCCACCATCCGGTCAGATCCATGGCCACGCCGGATTCAGCCATGGTCGGCAACTCCGGACTTGCTTCAAGGCGCTTGCCGGAACTCACCGCCAGTATGCGAAGGCGTCCCTCGCGCTGCTGGGCAAGCGACAGTACCGGGTCCAGCATGGCGTAGTCCAGTTTGCCACTGGATATTTCATTGAGCGCATCGCCGCCCGTGCGGTAGTTCACCTCAATGGCCTGTATGCCGGTCATGGCCTTGTAGATTTCCCCCATCACCGTGCCGTTGGGTGCCGAGGTGGCGTAGGTTGCCGCCGTGCCTTTCTTCTTCATGGCAGCCGTCAGATCGGCTACCGAGTTGTACGGGCTCTTGGTGCTCACGGTGAGCATGAAGGGCTGGACATTGATGGTGCCGGCAATCTGAATCGCCTTTGCGACATCCACCGGCGGTTTTTTGTACAGATGCATGTTCGCCGCCACCCCGCTCGCGCCGGAAAGGTACATGGTGTAGCCATCCGGCTTGGAGCGCGCCAGATATTCGGTTGCGATGTTGCCGCCGGCGCCCGCACGGTTTTCCACGATGACCGTGCGGTTGGAGATGGGACGAAGCTTTTCGGCGAAATGCCGCACCAGCACGTCAGCCCCGCTGCCGGCCGGAAATGCGCAAATTAAATGGATGTCCCGGCTGGGATAGTCCTGTGCAAACAATGCTCGCGACATCAGGATTGAGGCAGTTGCAACGGTTGCAAGAAGCAGGCTGCGGCGGATTGATTGCATTGTTTTATCCCCGGTTGATTGTCGAATGGCCATCTGATTGTTTGATGCTGATTCCCGCAGCCCGGCTTCAGCCTCCGACCACGGCAAGACCGCGCTGCACCGCCGGCCGCGCGAGGATCACCTCGTACCAGCGCTTCACGTTCGGATATTTTCCAAGGTCGATTTTCTGATCGGCGTGGCGGTTTACCCAGGTGAAATGAGCGACATCGGCGACGGTGTAGCGGTTGATGGCGACAAAAGGGCGATTCACAAGCCGCAGGTTCAGGGTGTCGTAGAGCCTCTCGGCCCGGCCCCGGAAAAACGCCTTGGCGCCGGCGTTATCGCCCGGAATGCGGGTTTCAAGATGGCCCAGCGGCGTGAGGCCCGGGCCGAATGTGGCTTGTCCGTGCATGGCCCACTGGTCCACCTCCAATTGTTCGCCGGGGTCGGTCGGGTACATGCCATTGCCGGACTTCTTCGCAAGGTAGGCGAGGATGATGCCCGACTCGATTAGCGTGATCGGTTTTCCACTCGGGCCTTCGCTGTCGACCAGCGTGGGAATGCGGCGGCTGCCACTGATCGCCCGGTAACTTTCCCGGACATTCTCCGCCGCCGTCAGATTGACGGCATGCAGGTTGTACGGGAGCCCCGATTCCTCGACGGCAATGCGGCCTTTCTGGCCATTGGGTGTGTTCCAGGTGTACAGATCGAGCATGGTGTCCTCCAGCGTTTGATTCGGGGTCGGGCCCCCCGTTCAGGCGTTCGCGGTTTCCGTCACGACGCGCAGCGCCGGTTCCATCCGGTGAAGGCGTGTGCCGAATTCAATAATCCCGTTCTTTGA
>CAIUKQ010000441.1 GCA_903899705.1 uncultured beta proteobacterium | reverse complement strand
GCGATCTACATCGACCTGATGTATTTTGAGAAAAAGTCTTCTATCGCCTCAACGTTAATGGATTAGACCCGACGGGGTAACCGCCGCTTGGGGCCGTTTTCATTCACCGATTCTTGTCGGAAAATCCCACACAATGCGGATAGTCGTGAATTGTGGAAGTGTGATTCACAGCGCCCGAAGGATCGGACGCGCGCGCCTGCCGTCCGCTTATTCCTCGATCGCCTTGAAATTTGTTGCCTTGACGACCGTTGCCCAGAGTGCGTGATTGCGACGCATGCGCTCGGCCACCTCGGCCGGGGGCGCAGGCAGGGGCTCTTGGCCGAGCTTCTCGACCGCGGCGCGAAAGCTGTCACTGCGCACGTCGGCCACGATGGCCTCGCTCACTCGGCGCGTGATCTCTGCAGGCGCGCGCGACTGCGCCGCGATGATGAAATCGCCTTCGGCCACCAGGCTTTTGTAACCGAGTTCAGCAAACGTCGGAATCTCCGGCGCGCTACGCAGTCTCGACTGCGCAGAGTGCGCAAGGATGCGAATGGCACCCGCGCGTGCCTGGCCGGCCGCGGTCGCATAAGAGGTGATGATGCAGGGAATCTGCCCACCCATAAGATCCTGCATGGCCGGAGCGCCACCTTTGTATGCCACGTGGCGGAATTCCATTCCGGCGTCGCGGCCAAGCATGTGGCCCAGGAACTGTTGCGGCGTGCCGATGCCTGGCGTACCCCAGGCCGAGGACTTCGGATTGGCCTTCAGCCAGGCCACCAGTCCTGCAAGATCGCGATAGTCGGATTTGGCATTGATCGCCAGCGCGTAGGGACTGCTGGTGATTCCGCTCACCGGCACGAAGTCCTTGAAGGAATCGTAATTGAGCTTGTTGAATACCAGTGGATACAGAGTGAGCAGTTCGATCGACACAACCATCATGGTCAGCCCGTCGGGCGGCGCGTCCTTGGTGGCATCGATCGCGATGCGACCGCCGGCGCCCAACCGGTTTTCCACGATGACATTCCAGCCTCGCGCCGTGCGTAGACGATCCGCGAGCAGCCGCGCAAGAATGTCCGGGCCCGCACCGGTGGAACCCACCAGAATGCGCAGAACCCCCGGCAGGCCGCCCGCGTCCTGGGCCAGCGCCTGGCGCAACGGGGCGGTCGCAGCCAGCGCCCCCGCCGCCGCGCCGGCCGCAAGTACGCGTCGCCGGTTCGCAAAAATGAGAGATCGACTCATCACGAAACTCCTCCACTCGAATGATAAATTTTCTCATCGAAACGGACTCGACTACAACCCGTTCCGAACATTGTCTTCGGCGCCTCTTCCGCCGTGGACGCCCGCAGGACGCCAGAGCCCGTCAACGCCACAGTCGCGCGGAAGCGATACGCGCACCCTCTCCCAGCGCCTGCAGTTTGGCCCAGGCGACGCTTATCGGGATTTCGCTGTTGCCCGCATTCGAGGCAAATCCGCAGTCGTTGCCCGCGATGATGTTTTCGCGGCCCGTGGAACGGGCCCAGCGCTCGATGCGCTCGGCCACGACCTCGGGGTGCTCGACGATGGGACTCGAATGCGTCACGACACCGGGGATCAGAATCTTGCCCACGGGCAGCTTCACGCGCTCGGGTACGCGCCATTCATGCTCGTGGCGCGGATTGGCCGCCTCGAAGGAATAGGCGCCCGCCCTGACCTTGAACAGCAGGTCGATGCCCTGCTCCAGTTGCAGATCGTTCACGCGCGGGCCGAAATTGACGCCATAACAGGTGTGGAAGCGGATGCGATCCTCGGGGAATCCGCGCAGCGCATGATTGAGTTGCTCGACCCGCGCCTCGCCCCATTTGCGGAAATCCGCCATGGACCAGTCGCGGTTCATGTCCCATTCGCTGAAGAGCGCCGGATCGTCGATCTGCAGCAGCAGCCCGGCATCCAGGATGGCCTGGTATTCCTCGCGCATCGCCTCGCCAAACGCGATCTGGAACGATTCATCGTTTGGGTAATGCTCGTTTTTCATCACCGTCAGCGGCGAGGTGGCGGACATGAAGCCCTCCTTTGCGCCGCTTGCGGCCATCGAGGTCTTCAGATTGGCAATATCGCGCTGAATCAAGGCCTGCCCGACATACCGGATAGGGCCCACGCATATCCGCGGAGCGATGCGGATGGCATTGGCAAAGGGATTGTTCTCCAGGATCGCCTTGTAAAAATCAGGGAACATCTGCGCGTCGCGCCCGCCGGCACCCAGGGGCCGCGTGAGCACCGGCACGCCGCCGGGCGGCACGCGCCGCTCGAATCCTGAAAGGCGCTCGCTCGCATAGGCATGAAAATTCGGCTTGCCGCACTCGCCGTCGTTCACCACATCGACACCGGAATCAACCTGGCGTTTCACGATGGCCGCGATTTCGTCACGGACCTTCTTCTGGAAGGCCGGTTCATCGGTGAGTCTGCCCTCCTCCCTGTCGCGCATGGCTTCAAGGATCGATGACAAGCGCGGCAGGCTGCCCGTGTGCGTGGTCAAAATGGAATCGGTGCTGCGTCGCATGGCTGTCCCTTTATCAGAGTTTCCCGGGCCTGCGCCTTGCTTATCCGTCCCGGTCCGATCGATCGGAAAGGAACTAGACCGAAGCCCAGGCGGGCACCCTGTATCTCTGGCTGACTATTCGTCGACCGTCACCCCTAGACGCTTGAAGTAGGTCGCCCAATTCTCGCGCTTTTCAGGTGTATAAGAAATTCGAATCGTCTGTTTCATATGTAATCGCGGAAGACACAACGCTAGCCTTTGATCTGCCTGCCGCCGCGCACGTCATTGACGAGTGAAGTGAAAGCCTCGAGGCTCAGCTTCGCGCCGTTCACATAGGTCTCGGTTTTCGAATCCAGCCACTTGGCGCTGTAGCCGATGGCGGTATGCGCCAGGCGCACGCGACCATCGAGCCACGGGCCGCCGCCGAATCCTCCGATCACCGGAATGGATACAGCCTTGACCACAGCTGGGCCCGCCACCGGGCCTGAGTTAGTGAAATCGAGCGCCACCGCACCCGCTTTTTCCAATGCAATGGCCTGCGCCACCAGTTTCTCCGTCATGCCCGCAGGCGCCTGCGCACCGGCGCCGGATTGCGCGCTGTAGGGAATGCCCAGCTGCAGGGCCGTCTGCGGCGTAAGGCCGAATTGCGCGAACACCGGGATGCCCGCCCGCGTCAGCGCTTCAACCGCCTCGGGAAACTCCGCCGCGCCGTCCATCTTGATCATGTCGGCGCCGCCTTCCTTGACGATGCGGATCGCCGCCTTCAATGCGCTGGGTATCCCCTCCTGCAGGGGGCCGAAGGGCAGGTCGCAGCTGACGATGGCGCGCTTCGTGCCTCGTCTCACCGCCTTGCAGCAGATGAGGATTTCATCCAGCGTGACTTCCAGCGGGTT
>CAIUKQ010000440.1 GCA_903899705.1 uncultured beta proteobacterium | reverse complement strand
GCAGAGCAGGGCGACCTCCTGCGCCACTATCACCGGCGTTTGGTCGATCCCGACCCCGCTGTGCACATGCCCGCGGCCCGCGCATGGAGCGTCTACGAGGGTTCGTGTTCGACATTGATGCCCAGTCCCGACACCGTGGCGTATTTTGCGGGTGATGTGGTTGCCCTCGGTCTCGCGCGAATCGAGGCGCATTACTTCGTGAATGAAATCTTCCTGCCGGAGAATTCATTGCTCGACAATGCCGGCGTGCTCTCCGGGATACCGGGTATCATCGTGCAGGGCCGCTACGACATGGTGTGCCCGATCGTCACCGCGCACGAACTGTCCCAGGCCTGGCCCGGGGCGGTGTACAGGATTATTCCGGATGCGGGCCATTCGGTATGGGAACCGGGAATTCTCTCGGCGCTGATCGAGGCCACCGAGATGTTCAAGCGAACCGGCGGCTTTGTCTGAAGGCCATGCCCGCTCCGACCCTGTCCAATCCTGACGCGGCTTGGCTTCGCGCGCGGTTTTCCATTGACCGGGGCGCGCAGCCCGTACGGACGGCCACCGGAGCGTCCGTTGCCGAAACGCCGCTTCGGCCCGCGTCCGTATTGATCCCGGTGATCGAGCGCGAAGCAGGTCTGACCGTGCTGTTTACGCGGCGCACCGCACACCTGCAGGCACACGCCGGCCAGATCAGTTTTCCGGGCGGTGGTGCCGAGCCTTCGGATGCCTCGTCCATTGAAACCGCATTGCGGGAAACGCAGGAGGAAATCGGCCTGCATCCGCGCCAGGTCGAAGTGCTGGGAACCCTGGAGGATCATCCGACGGTCACTGGCTATCTGGTGACGCCGGTCGTGGGTCTGGTGTCGCCGCCTTTCGAGTTGCGTCTGGATGAATTCGAGGTCGCCGAGATATTCGAGGTGCCGCTTGTATTTCTCCTCGATCCTGCCAACCATCGCAGGGACAGCATGATCCGGGAAGGGCGCCGCAGGGATTTCGATGCCGTGCCCTACGGGCCCCATTACATCTGGGGCGCAACCGCGGCAATGCTGTTGCAGTTTCACGCGTACCTGTCGAGTAACGGATGACCCACTCGAGCCTGCCGAATCGAAAGGGTTCGCGCAGATCAGCTCGCTGGAGTTAGCGCTGGGTGTCCCGCTTCTGCAGCTGCGCCTGTTCTGTCGCCAATGCCAACGCCCTCTGGTAGAGACGCCCGAAGTTTTCCAGTGAATGGAAATGGGAGTAAATCCTTCCCATGAAACCCTTCGTCACCATGGCCTTGTGGCTCGCCGGTTTCAGTGCCGTGAACCGCTTCTCGTCGATCCGGTACATGCCCTTGATGGTGAGCGAGGCCTGCTCTGCATTCATCACCCGGAACTCAAAGGCTTCGAAGAGTTCGAGTTTGGCGAAGGCCTCGCACATCTGCGCGGTGAGTTCCAGATCATTTTCGTAACTTTGAAGCAATTGCTCGAAACCGGACCAGTTTGGGGTCACCTTGCCATCGGCGTCATAAAGCGGAAGGCCGCCAGCGTCCAGATAGGACTTTTCCACGCAAACGATGCGATCGGTTCTTGCCTTGCCTTCCACCGTTGCACGCGCAAGGCAAAAGGGGAAGCGCCGGATGAAGGCCGGCACGTAGTGCCCTGCAATCCATGCGCCACTGGCATCGATGAACAGGTTCTGCTTTTCCGCCAGTCCCAGCAACGCCACCGGGGCGAAAGCCTTTTCGTCGCCGGAAACAAAAGTAATGGGGTAATCGCGCGCCGCCGATACGAATTCGGACGCGCTCAGTGCCAGGCTGTTCGCGGTACGGCAGAATTCCGGCGTCAGACCGCCGGGCAGCAGCACCTTGTCGGTTTTTTTCAGCGGTACAATTTCACGGTATCCGTACGGTGGCGTGATTGTCAGTCCGTCATCTGCGGCCATGCAGTTTCCTTTGTGGTATCTTGAAGCAGGCTTCCGAGCAAGACATGGCTCTCATCTCCCTGATCGTCGCATTGCTGCTGGAACAGT
>CAIUKQ010000439.1 GCA_903899705.1 uncultured beta proteobacterium | reverse complement strand
GTGAAGATGTCGAATTTGAAACCTTTCAACATCGGGATGATCGCAAGCAATTGATTCAGAAGGCCGCGCTCGGAATCCATCAGCAGAATCCACGACAATGTCAGCGGCAGGGAAGGCAGAAAAAATGCCACCCAGAATCCGAATTCCAGCCAGTTTCTGCCCGGCAGATCGGTGCGCGCGATCAGCCAGGCCAGCAGGATTCCCGCGGCAAGCGATATCGCCTGGTAGGTCAAACCAAGCGTTACGGTATTCAGGAGCGTGGCACGCAGACGCGGGTCGCCAAATGCATCCCGCCAATTCCCCACCCCCAAAACGGCCGGCTCACCAAAGCCACCCACCTGAAAACTGTTGATGAACACCAGTAACACCGGGTACAACACGAAAAACAACACGCCCAACAGGACTGCGCTGTACATGCCGTTGCGTCCCTGAATAAGGGATGCGAATAGCCTGCGAATAGCGCCTGGCACGGGTGTCACGCCGGCCATATCAATGCATCTGCAGGCAGAAAAACGGCCACCTCCTGCTGCACCTGCCAGGGCATTCGCTTGGAGAGCGTGCCCATGAACTGCCTGCCGCTTGAAAGCAGGATCAGTGCGTCGTAGTACTCGCCCATGAAGAGCAAGGTTTCGATTCTTCCCCGCAACATGACGCCGCCCCCGGCATCGGATGCCTGTCCGCAATCCCGCTCGATACGCACATCACCCGGCCGGACCACCACCGCACATGGCTGGCCCGCAACGGGGGATTCGAGCCGGTGATGGCTGCTGCGGTATCCCGCACTGGACTCAACCGTCACGGCAACCGTCCCATCCTCCCCCAGCGCGTTCACCACCGCCTCGAAACGGACGGTCTGTCCCAGAAAATCCCGCACGAACGGCGTTGCCGGCCGCAGATACAACTCCTGAGGCGTGCCTATTTGTTCAATGGCGCCGCGGTTCATCACCGCGATGCGATCGGCAAGGCTCAGAGCTTCCGTCTGGTCATGCGTCACCATCACGATGGTGGCTCCGATGCGCTTTTGCAGAAGCTTCATCTCCAGGCGCATGTGCTCACGCAATTTGGCATCCAGATTGCTGAAGGGTTCGTCCAGCAGAATGATCTCCGGATCGAACACCAGACAACGCGCCACAGCGACACGCTGCTGCTGCCCGCCGCTCAATTCGGTGGAGCGTCGCTGCTCAAGGCCGGCAAGACCGACCAGGTCGGCGACGTGCCGCACCTTTGATTCAATGTCGGCCTCGCCCGCTCCGCGAACGCGCAATGGAAACGCGATATTTTCAAAAACGCTCATGTTGGGCCAGATGGCGTATGACTGAAACACCATGCCCATATCGCGCTTTTCTGTCGGGAGAAATTTGTTCTGGCGGACCGAGTCGATCACATCTCCCCGGTAAACAATCTCACCCGATGTGCATCGCTCGAGCCCCGCCATCATTCTCAGGCTGGTGGTTTTGCCGCAGCCACTGGGTCCGAGCAGGGCGAGGATTTCCCCTTTATTCACTTCCAGGGAAACTTCGCTGACCGCCTCGGTCTGCCCAAATGATTTGCCGACTCGATCAAAAACCAGTATGGCCATGCGCTAAATCTATCCTGTGTATTAAGGGTAAAGCTATCCAAGGGTCAAAGCTATCGAGGGGTCAAAACGATCTAATTGGCGGTAATGCCCGCAGCCTTGACGACCTTGCCCCACACCGCGTATTCGCGTTCTATATATTTCTGCAGCGCCTCACCCGTTCCCGGCGCAGGGTCCATGCCATGCGAGTGCAGTTGCGTCTGGGTATCCGGATCAGAGAGTACCGCCACGAGTTCGCGATTCCAGCGCTGGGTAATATCGCGCGGTGTTTTCACCGGCGCGATGTAGCAGTACCAGTTGAGCGCCTCGTAGCCCGGATAACCGGATTCCGCCACGGTGGGCACATCGGGCATGGAGGCCGAACGCGTGGGTCCCGTCACCGCCAATGCGCGAATTTTCCCGGCCTTGATGAACGGAAATGCCGTCGGTGGCGCCGAGAATATCGACATCAACTGCCCGCCCATCAGGTCGGCCATCGCGGGCGCGCCGCCCTTGTAGGGGACATGGATCATCTTCACGTTGGCCACCATCGCGAGCAACTCTCCCGCAAGATGTCCGGCGCCGCCAATGCCCGAACTGCCGTAATTGACCACGCCGGGCTTGGCAGCGGCGAGCTTCACGAATTCTCCAAGTGTCTTTGCTGGAACAGAGGGATGGACAACCAGGACATTGGGAAATGTCACGGCCATGGTGAGCGGCGCAAAATCCTTCAGGGGGTTGTAGGGAAGGTTGGTGATCATGTGGGGCGCAACGGCCAGCGAACCCACCGAACTCAGCAGAATCATGTATCCGTCGGGATTGGCCCTTGCCAGGATTTCATTGGCGATGTTGCCGCCAGCGCCCGCATTGTTTTCCACCACGACCGACTGCCCCAGGGTCGCGGCGAGTTTTTTTGCGACGATGCGCGCCGCGGTGTCAGTGCCACCGCCCGGCGCGAATCCCACCAACATGGTGACGGGCTTGCTGGGAAAACCGGATTGCGCATGCGCGGCGGCGGCAACCACCAGCGCGTGAAATATCCAGAAAAAACGAATCCATTGCAGATGCTTCATTAGCGCTCTCCTGATTACAATCAACCATCATCAAAAAGGGGCCCGGCTCGAATTCGAATTCGAGCCGGCCCCTTCTCGTTAATCCACCTGGATATTGGCTTCTTTGATCACTTTGGCGTATTTCTGCACGCCGTCGCGGATCATGGACATCAGTTCCTCGGGCGTACTGGTCAGCGCTTCGGCGCCGGCCTTGTCCAGCGCCGCGGCGTTGTCCTTGTTGCCGATGATGGTGAGAACCTCTTTCTGCAAACGACCCAGAACCGGCGCGGGAACGCCGGCGGGCGTCATCACGGCCAACCAAAGTGATGCATCGAATCCTGGGAACCCTGATTCCGCAACGGTGGGAACGTCGGGCAGTGCCGGCGAGCGCTTGGGCGTGCCCACGGCGATTGCGCGCACCCGCCCGCCCTTGGCCAGAGGCAACACGGCGGGCATGCTGCCAAACAGGATTTCAACCTGTCCTGCCACCACGGCAGTGCCGGCTGGACCGTTGCCGTTGTAGGGAATGTGAACCACGTATAGACCCGCCGCGAGCTTCAGCATTTCCATGGCAATGTGCGTGGTGGAACCCGATCCCGCCGAGGCGTAATTGAATTTACCCGGGCGAGCTTTCACAAAGGCGACAAATTCCTTGACCGTTTTTACATCGAGACTCGGGTGCACCACCAGCAGGTAGGGCGTCACCGCCACCAGCGACACGGCGGCAAAATCCCTGATTGGGTCGTATCCGAGTTTGGGATACGCGGCGGGCGCCACAACATGGGTGCTGGTCGTGGCCAGCGTGATGGTGTAGCCATCGGGCGCCGCCTTCGCCACCGCCTCCGTGCCGATGCTCCCGCCGGCGCCACCGCGGTTCTCCACCGTCACCTGTTGCCCGAGTCGATCTCCCATCTTCTGCGCAACAATGCGCCCGACGATGTCGGTGGAACCACCGGGCGGGAACGCAATCACCATGCGCGAGGGTTTCGACGGATAGCCTTGTGCAGCCAATTGCTGCGAGATGGGTGCAAAAAACAGCGCCATGGCGACGATCAGCATTTTGCGAGTCATCGATAACTCCTTGATTTTGTTATTTTATTTAAAACAACAACCCTTCGAAGACTCTGCAGACCGCGCAGCGGCGCTCAGGCGGCAGCGCGCTATTTTGCCGCCACGTAACTCACGACGAGATCACCGACACCATCGATATGCCCTTCGAGTTTGTCGCCTGCGACGCACGGTCCGACACCGGCGGGCGTGCCGTTCATGATGATGTCCCCCGGCGCCAGTTCAACAAACGTCGACAGATAGGCAACCGCCTCATCCACCGGCCAGATCTGCTGATTGAGGTCACCGCTCTGCTTTGTTTTTCCGTTGATCTTCAGCCAGATCGCGCCCTTATCCGGGTGCCCGATTTTTGATGCCGGCTGCACGGCCGAGACCGGGCAGGATTCATCAAAGCTCTTGCCCATCTCCCAGGGACGCTGCATGTTCTTCGCCTGCGTTTGCAGGTCGCGACGCGTCATGTCCAGTCCCACGGCGTAGCCATAGACATGTTCCAGCGCCTTCTCAACGGGAATATTGCGACCGCCCTTGCCGATGCACACCACCAGTTCGATCTCGTGATGCAAGTCGGTGGTCTGCGTCGGATAGGCCAGGGTTGCGTGATTGGGAATCACCGCATCCGACGGCTTGGCAAAGAAAAACGGCGGCTCGCGGCTCGGATCGTGCCCCATCTCGCGGGCGTGGTCGGCGTAATTACGGCCGACGCACCAGATGCGCCGTACTGGAAACAGGGCATCCGTGCCTTCCACGGCGATGGCGGCCTGTGCGGGGGGATCAATGACAAATTTCTGCATGCTCACGAATCTTCCTGTATAGGTGGGTCGGAGCACCGATGATAGCCCTGATCGGGAACCGGATAAACAATCTTCGGCGCCCCGGAACACCCATGGATCCCCCAAATGACAACTGCCGCTGATGAAGTGATTGCACAGACCCGAATCTGGATAGAGCGGGCCGTCATCGGCCTCAACCTCTGCCCTTTCGCGAAAGCGGTCTACGTCAAGGAACAGATTCGCTACTTCGTGAGCGGCGCCCGGAACCGGGATGAACTGCTGGCAGATCTGGAGCGGGAACTGGCCACGCTTGAAGACGCCTCACCCGATGACATTGACACCACCCTCCTCATTCATCCTGCCGCGATGGAGGATTTCCTCGACTACAACGATTTCCTGGAACTGGCCGATGCCCTGATCGCGCAGATGGACCTGGAGGGCGAAGTCCAGGTCGCCGGCTTTCATCCCCGGTTCCAGTTCGCAGGCACGAAACCCGACGACATCACCAACTACACCAACCGTTCGCCCTACCCCACCCTGCACCTGCTGCGCGAGGCGAGCGTGGATGCGGCCGTGGCCGCATTTCCGGATGCGGAAAAAATCTACGAGAAGAACATGGAAAGCCTGCGCAAACTCGGGATCGCGGGGTGGCTGGCGTTGGGCATTGAACTGCATTCAGACCGTAAGCATTGAAACCCGGCCCGTCAATGGCACGGGTGACGGGTGCCGCAATCTGATTGGTTCAATGCCTATTGCTTCCTGGGCGTCCACTCCACACGTTCCACCACGCGGTCGCCCCCTGCATCAGTCTTGTAGAAAATCTTCGCGTCGAATTTGCGCGCCTCGGCATACACATTTTCCTTCGCAAATTCGCGGGCCGTCCTGATCGCGCTGATCAGCGCGAAGATCAATCCTATGGATCGAGTCTGCACCGCACCAGGATCAACCGAATGCGTTTCGATCTTGCCGCCGCTGTCATCCACCGCGGCCAGCCATTTCTCCAGCCTTGGGGGCATATTCTGCAGGAGGATGCGGTCGGCGCTGGTCACCACCACTGGAGCGGTTGCGCCTGTGAGCGAGGTGGCAAGTTGGCGGTCGAATACAGGCAGATCGAAAAACTCGACAGAAGGCCCGGGCTTCTGCGCGGGCGGATTCACGGACTGCGTTGGCGGCACGACCGACGCGGGCGGCGCCGGCCTCGGCGGTTGGGCAACCGGTGCCGTTGCCTGAGACACAGGTTGCGGGGTCGATGAAACTGTCTGGGCTGGCACACCGGCTTCGGTGGCGCAACCGGCGGCGACACAGCACGAAAGGATCACAAATAGTTTTTGCATTGAATTGGCCTCCGACTGTGAATGGTTCAATTCTGAATGGCACCGGACAAACGCGCAAGCTTGCGCCCGAAAATCGTATATATTTCCCTTGATTGGAGCAGACCATCCCCCGGGAACAAAAGGAATATTCAATGTCCTCGCGCCTTGGATTCGCATTAGCCGCGCTGGCCATCGGTGGCGCGCCATTTCTGAACGATGCACTTGCGCAATCAAAGCGGGCCAGGGGTTTCGTCCGCGAGCCCGATTCCGTATTCCAGCAATTTACAGTCGGCGTGCGTTTCCGGAACTTTCTGCCCCCGGAGGTTGACCTTGCGGCGCGCTTCCCGACGCCGGGGAATCAGGGCTCACAATCGTCCTGCACGGCATGGGCCGTGGGTTATGCAATGCGCAGCTTCTACGAGGGAAAACGGCAAAACTGGAGCTTCGCGTCAAACGATCAGCTCATCAGCCCGGCCTACATTTACAACAGCCTGCACAAGTACAGCGGTGACTGCAATGCAGGTGTTGCCATTTCAGCGGCTCTCGAACTTTTGGAAAAAAACGGCGCGCCTACGCTTGCGGTGTTTCCCTACACCGAAGGCGACTGTTCCGTGGCGCCCGACCCCAAAGCGGCGAGCGTCGCGCCCGAATTCCGCATCCGCTCGTGGCGCGCCATCAACGCAAAGGTGCTTGACGACGCGAAGGGGCAGATTCGCCTCGGCAACCCCGTGGTGTTCGGCATGGACATCTCCGAATCCTTCGAGAATCTCGAGGGCGATGCTGTCTACGACGACACCACTACGCCGCGGATCGGCGGGCACGCGATGGTCCTTGTGGGCTACAGCGAGCGCCGTCAGGCTTTCAAGGTCATCAATTCCTGGGGCACCGATTGGGGCGACAAGGGTTTCGCCTGGATTTCCTATCGCGCGATCAAGGAACTGACCGATCGCATGTTCGTTATGGATGTGGCCGACACGCCACCCGTGAAAATCGAAATCGCACAGGCGCCCGAGCCCGCGCCTGTTGTCGTTATTCCGCCGAAGCCCGCTCCCATCGTCGTCGTTCCGGCACCTGAGCCGAAACCCAAGCCGGCGCCCATTGTCGTTGTTCCGCCGAAACCCGCACCCGTGGTTGTCACACCGCCTCCCGAGCCCAAACCCGCTCCGGTTGTCGTGGTTCCACCAAAGCCCGCTCCCATCGTCGTCGTACCGGCGCCTGAGCCGACACCCAAGCCGGCACCCATTGTCGTCGTTCCGCCGAAACCCGCGCCCGTGGTTGTCACACCGCCTCCCGAGCCCAAACCCGCTCCGATTGTCGTGGCTCCACCAAAGCCCGCTCCCATCGTCGTCGCACCGGAACCCACTCCTGCTCCGGTTGTCGTCGTCGTCCCACCAAAGCCTGCTCCTGTAGTCGTCGCGGTCGTTCCACCGAAACCCGCACCTGTGGTGGTCGCGCCATCACCGGAGCCCGCCCCAAAACCGGCGCCGGTTGTCGTGGCACCCCCTGCTCCCGTGGTTATTGCACCGGTTCCCCAGCCCGCACCGAAACCGGCGCCCGTGCCGCCTCCCGCACCGGTTGCGGTGGTGGTCCCGAAACCGGCGCCCGTGGTGACGCCGCCCAAACCCGCGCCGGTGCCGCCTGTTGCAGCCGTGCAATCCCAGATTGCGGCAAGGCTGCGCGAAGTTTCCTGCGCCCGCCTGGAAGGCAATGTGTCGGCCGATCGAACCGTCAGGATCAAGGGATTCGCCGGCGACACGGCCGAGATGTCCCTGCTGCGCGACGAATTGCTTGCCATGCCGGGCGTGCGGCGCGTTGAATCGGAAGCCAGCATCCATCCCTGGCCGCAGTGCGAGGTCTACCTGAGTTTCAGCGAAGCGCTGGCCGAAGGCAAAACGGGTTCGGTGCGTCTGCGCGGCGGAGCCGGAGATACGTTTCGCGAGGGCGATTCACTCTCGATCGACGTGGTCACGCCACCTTACCCGAGCTACCTCTATGTCAGCTACCTGCAGGCCAATGGCGAGGTGGCCCATCTTGCGTGGCCGCAGGGACGGATTCCGCGCCCGGTTGCGCCCAATACGCGCATGACTTTTGGCGGTGGCACCAACGGTCAGCCGCTGTATCGCGTCAGCGGCCCGTTCGGTGACGAAATGATCGTCGTGGTCGCCTCGGCAAGCCCCCTGTTTCAGGAAGAATTGCCTGAAACAGCGGACGACCGGCAGTACCTGACAACGTTTCGCAAAGCGTTTCTGGTTCGCCCCCAGGGCGGCGGCGGACAGCGCACGGTTTCAGCGGTTGCAACACCGCTCAAGACGCAATCAAAAAATTAGGGCCATGCCCATCCGGATTATCAAGGAGTAAAAAACATGTTCACGCATTTATCCATTCGCACCGGCAGGCCGCAGAGCGCGGTTGCAGGCATTCTTGCGATAACCGTTTTGCTGTCGTGCGGAGGCGCGGTCATGGCGCAGGACTCCCGGCAACCCAGCGCGGCCGAAATCATTCGCAAGCTCACCCCCGCCGAGGCGCCGGCGGCCCGCAGCGCGCCCCCTGATCAGGCGAACGCCCCGGACGCCGCCGGCGCACCGGCGGAGACATCCTCACCGCGGATCAGAACGCGGGGCATTCGTGTCGAAAACCGGATCCCGACAGTGCAGCCTCCTGCGAATCCCGATCAGCAGGTCGCCACCGTGCAAGCGCCGCCCAGCCTCGACCTGGAAGTGAACTTTGAATATGCGTCGGCGAAGCTCACCCCGGATGCGCGCATTGTGCTCGACAGCCTCGGGCAGGCGCTCAACGACCCGACGCTGCGCGAATCACGCATGCGCATTGCTGGGCACACGGATGCAAAAGGAGCGGATGCCTATAATGTCTCGCTCTCGCGCCAGCGAGCGCAGTCCGTCGCAGAATACCTGTCACGCCAGCACGGCGTGGATACCAGGCGCCTCAGCGTCGAAGGCTATGGACGAAGCCAGTTGCTGGACCCCGCCAATCCCGAGAGTGCCGTGAACCGCAGGGTGCAGGTGGTGAATCTTGGAAAGATCGCCGACTCATCCGGCAAGTAAATGATTAGAAAGCAATTTTCGGATCATGGGAATTTCGAAAAAGAGATAACCTGATCAGGTACCTTTGGCCGTGTTAGCTTGAGGTTTTGCCCAATCGACTGAGGAGATCCGGAATGATCATCGACATGCACGCCCACTGGCGCCCCCAGGCTCTGGCCGAAGCCATGAAGAAGCGCTCAAAGCCCCCGCTCATCGAAACCAATGCCGAGGGCAAGGAGGTCTATCGCGACCACCGCCGTTCGGTCCCGGCCCACACCATGTTCGACGACATGGACGTGCGCCTTGCATCCATGAACCGCTACGGCATTTCCACCGCGGTGCTGTCCCTGTTCGGGCAACTGCAGTGGATCGAACGCCTGCCGGTGGAAGAATCGCTCGAGTTATGCCGCTTGCACAACGATGCACTCACGGCGATCTGCCAGAAGAACCCCGGCCGTTTCGCGGGTTACGCCTCCTTGCCTCTGGCCGACCTCAAGGTGGCGGGAGACGAATTGAAGCGGGCCATGTCCCTGCCCGGCGTCATCGGCATGGTTCTGCCCGGCAACGCCTTTCTCACCCACGCCGACGCCAAGGCCTACGCGCCGCTGATGGAAGTCGCCAACAAGCTGAAGGCCGTTGTGTTCATCCACTGGGGTCCGCGCCCGGGCGACACCTGGCCGCGCGTGGCCTTCGATGCCGAGAACGTCAATCCGCGCCTGGGCACGGTGGACATGCAGTCCAGCCTCTCCTCGGACATGATCACCCTTTGCTTCACCGACTACCTCGCGGCGTACCCGGACCTGCGCGTGCACATCCACAACCTGGGCGGCAACCTGCCCTACGAGATCGAGCGCATGGACCACCGGCGTTACATGGACACGCCCGACCTGCCGCTGCCCTCGACGCAGGTGCGGAAGCCCAACCTCTTTCTCGACTGTAATTCCTTCGGGGCGCGCGCCATTGAAATGGGCGTGGATCTTTACGGCGCCGAGAAAATATTCTTCGCCACCGACGGCACGGATTTTTCCACCGAATGGTCGCTGAAGGCCCTGAAGGAGGCACGCATCGATGAGGGCGCAAAGAAGGGCATTCTTTATGACAATGCGGCGCGCGTGATCGGTAACCTGACAAAACTCGCACCTGCGCGGGAGATGCAGGCGGCCTGAGCAACGCCCCGGCACGGCCCCGGAAAACAAAAAAGGCACGCCGCAGCGTGCCTTTTTTTTCGCCGGCTCAGCCGGGAGACCGGATCAAGCGTCCGGCCGGTCCTGCCGGAATTTCTTGTCCATGTGGCCCTTGCCCTCCAGGTCTCCTTTTTCGAATATCCAGGTGTAGCCGCCCTTCGGGTTGGACAGGATTTCCCAGTCGTTGCCGTCGAGGTCGACGAAGTGGAAGCAATAGGTGCCATGGGTGCTGCGGGGTTTGCTCACCTTGGTGATACCCCATTTCTCCGCCTGCTCCACGCAAAGACGGTGCGACTCATCGACATCGGCGTCCGAATCGACATCGATGCCGTTGTGGTTGAGGTGGTCCATGGCGGGGTAGCTGCGCGACTGCACCACGGCATACACGTGGTGGCTGCCTAGGCGAACCATCATCGAGATCGGGCTGGTTTTCACCACTTCAAGGCCGAGAAACTCTTCATAGAACTTGCGCGTCGCCTCCAGCTCTTTCGAGCCGAGCGTGCCATGGGAAATGAATTTCGATTTGATCACCGGGGTAACTTTGACTGCCTGGTCCATGATGGCCTCCTGGGTTGACATGGCGGGCCGCCACCGCGGCTCCTGCCAATGCGGCGATTATGACAGCCGCGGGATTTTTCCGCGCATCTGCGGCCGGGGCTGGTGGCACAATGGCAGCCCGCCAAAAAACGCAACGAGAATCGTTTTATGAATCTGCAAGACTGGACTGGCCGCAGCGAAACCGCCGAGGATGTGGTCACCGCGGCGCCGCATGCGGCGCTCTCCGCGACACTGGACCGCGACCCGGCGCGCCCCGCTCCCGGCACGATACTCCCGCCCCTATGGCACTGGCTCTATTTCCTGCCCATGCCACGCCAGTCCGAGATCGGTCCGGACGGCCATGCGAAGCGTGGCGGGTTCCTGCCGCCGGTGCCACTGCCACGGCGCATGTGGGCGGGGAGCCAGTTCCGATTTCGATCTCCGCTGAAAATTGGCGATGCGCTGAAGCGCGTTTCCACCATCGAGAAAGTCAGAGAAAAAACAGGCCGCACCGGGTCCCTGGTGTTCGTTCGGGTCCGCCACGAGGTGCATGCCAACGGCGGCGCCGTACCGGCGCTTGTTGAACACCATGACATTGTCTATCGCGAGGCGGCCAAGCCCGGTGATCCGGCCCCGGTTCCGGTGGCTTCACCCGCTGATGCGGCGTGGGAGAAGAAATGGGTGCCCGATGATGTGCTTCTGTTTCGCTACTCGGCGCTGACCTTCAACGGCCATCGCATCCATTACGACCGCCGCTATGTCACCGAGGTGGAAGGCTATCCGGGCCTGCTTGTGCACGGACCGCTGATCGCAACGCTGTTGATGGACCTCCTGCGGGAACGCATGCCGACAGCGCACGTGGCCACATTCGAATTCCGCGCACTGCGGACGATCTTCGACTTGAACCATTTCTTTGTCTGCGGCAAGCCCGACGCTGACGGCAAGACCGTGCGGTTGTGGGCAAAAGACCACGAGGGCTGGCTTGCCATGGAAGCCACCGCGACCATCGCATGAGGCCGCTCGAGGGCATCACCGTCATCACTCTGGAGCACGCCATTGCCGCGCCCTTCGCAACGCGGCAACTGGCCGACATGGGCGCGCGCGTCATCAAGGTGGAGCGCCCCGGCGTGGGCGACTTCGCGCGCGGATACGATACGCGGGTCAACGGACTGTCTTCTCATTTTGTGTGGACCAACCGCTCCAAGGAAAGTCTGACACTGGACGTCAAACATCCCGAATGCCAGAAAATCCTGAAACGCCTGATCATCGAAGAAGCCGATGTGCTGGTGCAGAACCTTGCCCCCGGCGCCGCGGCGCGACTCGGCCTGTCCTATGACACGCTGTCCACCCTGAAGCCTGGCATCATCGTGTGCGACATCTCGGGTTACGGCGAGGACGGACCCTATCGAGACAAGAAGGCCTACGACCTTTTGATCCAGAGCGAAGCCGGATTCCTGTCGGTCACCGGCACCGAGGAGACGCCCTCGAAAGCCGGGCCGTCGATCGCGGACATTTCCGCGGGCATGTATGCCTACAGCAATATCCTCGCGGCGCTGCTGCATCGCAAAAACACCGGACGGGGGCAGCACATCGATGTCTCCATGCTCGAGTCGCTGGTGGAGTGGATGGGCTATCCGCTTTACTACTCTTATCAGGACGCCTCGCCGCCACCGCGTTCCGGCGCAAGCCACGCCACCATCTACCCTTACGGCCCCTTCCCGGCAGGAGAAGGCAAGACCGTGATGCTGGGTCTGCAGAACGAACGCGAGTGGGTGGCCTTCTGCGACAAGGTGTTGCTGAACGCCGGCCTTGCCACCGACCCGCGCTTTGCGGGGAATGCAAAGCGCAGCGCGGCACGAACCGAACTGCGACAGATCATTGTCGACACTTTTGCCGCGCTCAGTTCTGAAGAAGTTCTTCGCAGGCTGGATGACGCGCAGATCGCCAATGCCGAGGTAAAGGACATGCATGGCGTGTGGGCACATCCACAACTGGCCGCCCGCAATCGCTGGACCGAAATCGATACCGCCGCGGGACGTGTGCCCGCACTGCTGCCGCCGGGTTCCTGGGAGCAGGGGCCGCCGCGCATGGACGCCGTGCCGGCGCTGGGCCAGCACACCGGAGACATCCTTGCGGCACTTGGCTACACGGCCGAACAGATCGCCTCGATGCGAAACGAAAAAGCAATATAAATCAACAAGTTATTAAAAATCCACGTCAAAAGAAAACCCGGAGTTCCCATGCCCGCCTCCCTCATCGACTCTTCCATCTTCGGCAACATTTTCGGCACCGAGGCCATGCGCCGCGTATGGTCGGATGAAAATCGCACCGCGAAATATCTTGAAATCGAATCAGCCCTCGCCAAGGTGCAGGCGCGCCTGGGGATCATTCCGCAGAAAGCGGCCGACGAAATCATCCGCAACTGCCGCATCGAGAACATCGACATGGAGCAGCTGCGCAAGACCACGGAACGCATCGGCTACCCGGTGCTGGGGGTGGTAAACCAGATCGTGGAAAGATGCGCCGATGGCCTTGGCGAATGGTGCCATTGGGGCGCCACCACACAGGACATCACCGACACCGCCACGGTACTGCAGATCCGCGACGCGCTGGCCATCATCGAACAGGATCTCGCCACCATTTCGCAGTCCATGGCCGACATCGCGAAGAAGCACCGCGACACGCCCATGATCGGCCGCAGCAACCTGCAGCAGGCCGTGCCGGTGACCTTCGGCTACAAGATGGCCGGTCTGCTCTCGGCGATTGAACGCCATCGGGAGCGCCTCTCGCAATTGAAACCGCGTGTGCTCACCGGCGAATTCGCGGGCGCCGCCGGGACGCTGGCCTCGCTGGAAAAAGGCGCGCTCGAAACCCAGGAGGGCCTGATGAAGGAACTGGGCCTTGCCCAACCCGTGATCGCATGGCACACCATCCGCGACTGCATCGCCGAGACCGGTGGTTTTCTCGGCCTGGTTTGCGGCACGCTGGGCAAGCTCTCCATGGACGTCAAGCTCATGATGCAGACCGAGGTGGGCGAAGTGTACGAACCCTTCGCGCACGGCCGCGGGTCCTCCTCCACAATGCCGCAAAAGCGCAATCCGATTTCCAGCTGCTACATCCATGCCTGTGCGAGCGTGGTGCGCCAGCACGCCGCCGCCCTGCTCGATGCCATGATCGCGGACCACGAGCGCTCCACCGGCCCCTGGGAAATCGAATGGATCGTGCTGCCTGAGGCCTTCGTGCTCACCGCTGGCGCGCTGAATCAATCGAAGTTTGTGCTCGCGGGATTGGAAGTTGACGAAAAACGCATGCGCGCAAACCTCGACCTCACCAATGGCCTCGTGGTCTCCGAGGCGGTGATGATGGGCCTTGCACCCTACCTGGGCCGCGAATACGCGCACGACCTCGTGTACGACCTGTGCCGCGACGCCCTCAAGCAGGACAAGCCGCTGCTGGAACTGCTCGCGGCCAATGCCGAGATCACCAAACACGTGGATCGCAAAAAGCTTGCGGAGTTCTGCGACCCGACCAATTACCTCGGACTCTCCGGTGTCATGGTGGACAGGGTGCTCGCGCGGCGCATCGCCTGATCCGGTCACACCCGAGCGCAATACCGGAGGCCGGCGCAGAATATCCTCCTCGATATTTTCGGAGACCGGAAAGATGTCACATGTTATTGGACGGCTGGCGCTGCTTGCAGCTTCGATCCTCGCAGTCGCCGGCGCAAGTGCGCAGTCCTATCCGGTCAAACCGGTCAGGATGATTTCGATGGCGACAGGCGTGGCCGATGCGGTCACCCGGCTGATGGCCCAGAAGATGATGGAATCAATGGGCCAGCCCGTCGTGGTGGAGCCGCAACCCGGAGCCGGCGGCGCCATCGGTGCGGATCAGGTTGCCAAGAGCGCGCCTGACGGCTACACGCTGTACGTTTCCTATCCGGATCCACTGGTGCTGCGATCGCTGATGGTGAAAAACGTGCCCTATGACACGCTGCGGGATTTCACGCCGGTCACCATGATGCTGGAGGCCTGGGTTGTATTCGTGACCAACCCCTCCGTTCCGGCCAACAACCTGCGCGAGCTGATCGACCATGCCAAGGCAAACCCCGGCAAATTGAGCTACGGCACCAATGGCATCGGTACCAGCTTCCAGATGGCGGGCGAAGCCCTGAAACAGCACGCAGGCATCAATATCCTGCACGTGCCCTTCAAGTCCAGCCCCGACGGCCTTTCAGCTCTCCTGCGCGGGGATATCAGCATGATCGTGGGGGCATTGGGCAGCACCCTGCCCCTGGCCAAGAGCGGGAAGCTCAAACTCATCTCGGTCGTCAACGATGCCCGCACCGCGGCGCTGCCCGAACTGCCCTATACCAAGGAAATCGTTCCTGGATTTTCCAGCCCGCCTTACTGGACAGGTCTGATCGGTCCCGCCAATCTGCCGGCGCCGGTGCTCAGCCGCCTGCATACCGAGTCGGTACGCGCCATGACGACACCGGATGTGCGTGCGCGCGCCGCGGATGCAAGCTTCACCGTGGTCGCGAACTCGCCGGAGGAGTTCAGAAAGCGCATTGCGGCGGAAATTGCCGCCTCGGCGGTAACTGCGAAGGCGGCGGGGATACAACCGGAATAACCCGTACCGGATCAATACGACCGGATCAAACTTCAAAAGACCGCGAGCGTCTCCGGCCCGCGGGCCGTGGCGAATGTCTGCAGGACGCGCCGCGCCGGCACATCCACCACCGAGATCGTCCCCTGGTCGTGGTTCATCACATAGGCGGTGCCTGCATCCGCAAAAGTGATGCCCATGGGGCCTTTTTCAACCGCCAGTCTCGTCTGGGCACGCAGATCCGACAGCGGCGCGATCGCGATTTCCCCGGTGTCGAAGCTGGTGATCAACAGATCAGATCCGTCCGGCGAGACCTGCACGCGCTTCTGCGGGTTGCGCCCCTCGGGTGTCGCCGCAAACACCGTGAGCGGAATGCTGTCGATCACCCGGTCTGTGTTCGTGTCGATCACCTGAAACTGCTGCGGGCGCTGCGCCATCACGAAAAGCCGCGATCCATCGGGTGACAGTGCCAGACCTTCGCTGCCTTGAGGAAACGGGATTTTTTTCAGAAGCACACGCGCTTCAGTATCAATCACCGCGACAAAGTCGTAATGCTTGTTGGTGGCATAGAGCTTGTTGCGGGAGGCCAGCACCACAAGCCAATGGGTGCCGAAGCTGCCCGTGCTCACGACTGCAATCACTTCACGTTTGTGGATATCCAGCGCAACGATGACGCCCGAGATGTCGCAGGACACCCACAGCACGCCCTGCCCATCAAAGGCCATGCCGTGCGGCGCGCGGTAGGGAGAAACGTCGATCGAACCGGTCTGCTTGCGGCTGGCCAAGTCAATGACCGCCACTTCGCGACCGGGGGCTTCGCTATTTTTGCTGAATACGCCCTGGCCATAAATAGAAACATAGGCAGTGCTGCGATCGGGTGACAACACCACTTCATGGGGAAATTTCGCCATCTCCAGTTCCGCGAGCTTCTCGTGGCTGCGCGCATCGAAAAATTGAACGAGGCCCGCGAGCTTGTTGACGACGATCAGCTCGCCGCGCGTGGCGGCCATCGACGCCATACCAGGCTCGGCACAGGCAACGGGTGAAAGAGTCGCGTAGGCGCCTTTTTCTGATTCCTGTTCTGATTTATCCATGCGGGCAGGTCAATCCTGCAGTGCCGCTGTCATCTGATGGCGCATTGGGCCTCCGTTTGCTCCCTGAATTGCGGTCATAGGGTACTGCCATCAGGGAAACAGCGTCCATGCCTGTTTGCAGCTTCCGCTTCTGCGCGAGTCTGGATCAGGTTTCGAGCGTGCTTGAGTCAAACACCCGGGAGAGGGGCAACGGCTCCTTGCCGGCGGTGAACCCCTGCCGCTGGGCTAGCATCAACATGCGGTCAATGGCGGCTCGATTCGAGCGAACGCCAACCGGCGAAAAACCGGCACCGGCCACGTCAATCTGCTCGGCCATGTTGAGTTTGTAGCTCGCTGGCGTTACGTAATTGGCATCCGCCGAAAGCTTCACCGCTTCTGCAAAGGCATTGCACAGACTCATTGGCACCCATGGATGCTCGGCGACAATCGATTTCTTCAGGATCACGCAGTGTATGGGTTCGAAGAATCCCTGATGCCTGCAATGCGTCATCGCCTCGGCCTTGCGGTCGGCAAACAACCATTTCACCGAAGGATGCGCCCCAAGGTCGTTCAACGCTAGCTGGCCGCCCTTGCCGGTTCCCAGATAGCGCATGACGGCATCGAGTTCGCCCGCGATGAGCATGTCGGCCAATCGCTTTTCCTTCGGGATGATTTCAATGCTGACATCGGACGGCGCGGCGTAGTCCATGAGCCGGTAATGGCTTTGCTCCGGCTGACGATCTTCGAACCACTGCAGATCCTGCGGCCGTATGCCATACCGCGACTCCAGCGCGTCCCGTATCCAGAGAAAAGCAGCGACCGGATATTCCGGTACGCCAATGCGCTTTCCCTTCAGATCCTGCGGAGATTCAATGCCGGATCCGACATGGCAAACCGTATCCGCATGCGCTGCAAACGCCCAGCCCGGGAATACCGGGAGGGCAATCCAGTCGCGGCCCTGACTCAAGCCCCAGAGATATCCGGTCACGGATAGTTCTGCGACGTCGAAATCGTCCTGCTGCGGGACGATACGAAACAGGTCATTGAAGGGCGTGACCGATGCGTTCAAATCCAGACCTTCGGCCTGCACGCGGCCATCAAACAAGGCCTCAAAGCGACCCCGATGTCCGAGAACCACATTGATTTTGAGTTTTCCCACGGTGCGATATTCCCTGTAACGGTGCGGTTGCGCGACGGGTGCGAAGTGCGGACGAGCTCAGTCCGAGGCCTGAATGCCCGATTCGGTGATGATCTTCTTCCAGCCCGCCAGATTGAACTCGAGCATCGCCGCAAACTCCTCCGGCGTGGAACCGACCATGCGAAAGCCTTCATCGGAAAATTTTCGGCCAACTTCGGGATCACGGACGATGTCGCGAACATCGCCTGAAATCCTGCGCACGATGTCCGGCGGCGTGGCGCGTGGCGCGAGCAGGCCGAACCAACTGCTCAGGCGGGTCACGCCGAGTTCGGCGACCGTCGGCAGGTCCGGCAGCAGCGGCGAGCGGTTAAGGCTCACGATGGCCAGTGGGCGCACACGGCCTGCGCGGACCATCGCCATCATGGTCGGAAATGCGCCAAAGGTGGAGTCGATGCGTCCGCCAACCAAATCGTTCAATGCCGCCACGGCGCCCTTGTAGGGCACATGCAGCAGGTTGGTGCCGGTCGCCCTGGACAGGGCTGAACCGTTCAGGTGATAGGTGGAACCCTGGCCGGTGGAGCCATAGGTGAGCTGCGTGGGCGAGGCCTTTGCCAATGCGATGAATTCCTTCATGTTTTTCACCGGCAGATCGGCCCGAACCGCAAAGATAGTGTCGACTTCCACCGATTGCGTAATCGGCGCGAAATCCCTCATCGTGTCGAAGGGCAGATTCCTGAAAAGGGATGGCACCTGCACATGCGCCGTCAGCGTGGAGAGCAGCGTGTACCCGTCCGGCGCCGCGCGCGCAACTTGCTCGGTGGCAACGATCAGCCCGGCACTGGGCTTGTTCTCGATCAGGATCTGCACGCCCCACTTGTTCGCCAGCCGATCCGCAAGCAGCCGGTTGACGGCCTCCGGCGCGCCGCCCGGAGCCACGGGAACAAGAAACTTCACCGGCTTTGCGGGCCAACCGCTCTGGGCCAGGGCGACCGAGGCGAATGAAAATAGCGCCGCCGCAACGGCGAACAGTGGAGTGGCTATGGTTTTTTTGTCCTGCGGCATGCACGGCCTTTCAATGAATCTGTCGAACTGTGAACGAAAATACCTGTATCAATTTCATGGCCGTCACGCCACGCGCAATTCTAGCTTTTCGAGACGCAGCAGTACCGTGTCGCGAATCACCCAAAAAAGCGTCGCACCCTTGCTTCTCTTCCATTGCCCCCATTTACCGGAACAGGTAGATTTCCCCCCGGGCCATTGAATACATGCGGGAGCGACCATGACGCAGGCAATCCGACTCGGCAGTCCGGCAGGTTTTCTCCTGTTCCGCCTGGCTTTCGTCGGCGCACTGGCGCTGCTTACAGGCACGTCACCCGTGCAAGCCCAGCAGGATTGGCCCACCAAACCCGTCCGCGTTCTCGTCGCCAATTCACCGGGTGCCGCCACAGACCTTGCGGGCCGCGTGTTCGCAGACAACCTTTCCCGAGCGACCAACCGCCCGGTCGCGGTGGAGAATCGTCCCGGCGCCGATGGTTATATCGCCGCGGAAGCAGTCGCAAAGGCGACACCCGATGGCCATACGCTGTTTTTCGCTTCGCAGTCGATCTTTGCGCTCGACCCCAACCTCAAAAAGTCGATGCCCGTGGATCCGGTGCGTGATTTCACGCCTCTGGCCGTCACCATCGACGACACCGGCGCTACTGGCATCTTCGTGCACCCGTCATTGCCCTACAAGACTCTGCCGGAATTAATTGCCTACGCGAAAGCAAATCCGGGAAAGCTCAGCTTTGCCACCACCGTGCCCCTGTTTGGCATGATGGGCGCATGGATCAACAAGCGCGCCGGCATCCAGATGGTGGAAGTACCCTATAAGGCCACCGCACAGGCCAATGCGGATGCCCTGTCGGGACAGGTTCAGATCATCCTCACCGCCTTCGGTCCCTTCGAGCAGTACGTCAAGGCCGGTCGTACGCGCACGCTGGCGGTGACCAAGGCCGTGGACGACTATCCCGATATTCCGCCTCTATCCAAATTCTTCCCCGACTTCGAACAACCGAGCTTCGTCATTCTTGCTGGCCCCGCCAGCATGTCCCCCGATCTGGCGCAACGTATCAACCGGCTCACCGCCTCGATCGTTGAGAATCCAAAGTTCAATCAGGACCTGGCGACGGTGCGTTGGCGCAATCTCGAAGGCGCGCGTAGCCTGCAGGGAACCGCGGAATACATACGCGAAAAACGAGCGCGCTGGGCCGCTTTCATCAAGGTCATCGGCTTGGAGCCCCAGTGAAACACGGCCATTCTCCTGCGATCGAAGTCTGATCCGGGCATGGTCGCAGGGGTCAGGTAACCCTGCCCATTTCGGTTAACGGGATTTCCCGCGGCCCCCATCGGCTAATCTGCCCTGTCCGGTTTGACGTGGATCAACCCAGACGATTTTCGTCATCAAGACATCGCAAGGGACATACTAAAATAGCGCTCGAGTGACGCGCGCATCCCCCCCGCCGCCTCGGGACCCCACCACCACCTCGTAGACTACGTGTCTTGTCCGGCATCACATTGAGGCGCGTGGCAACTAACTGGATTGATGGACCGGCCCGGGATTCACTCCGGACTGTGTCACCCGACCTGGAATGACAAGGAAATTCTCATGAACTCTTCAATTGCTTTGCGCGTGCTTTGCTGCGCGCTCATCATTACTGCGGCACAGGGTCGCGCGGCGGCGCCCAATGAACTTCTCAAACTCACCGCCGAACAGCAAGGCGCGGCCGGTATAACGACCGCACCGCTGCAGGCGAGCCAGGGCAGCACCATGACGCAATTGCCCGGGCAAGTGGTTATTCCCAATGAGCAGCTTCGCGTGGTGAGCACGCCGCTGGCCGGGCTCGTTGAATCCATACTGGTGGCCACGCAACAGGCCGTGCGCAAGGGGCAGATCGTCGCCCGCCTGCAAAGTCCCGGTCTGGCCGACGTGCAACACACCTACCTCCAGGCGTCGGCGCAACACCAGCTGGCGCAGGCGGCATTGGAACGCGATGAAATCCTGTTTGCCGAGGGACTGATCGCCAAAAGCCGCCTTGAAGCGACGCGCAGCCGACAACAGGAAGCGGCCGCCGACGTGGCCGAGCGCACCCAGGCGTTACGCGCGGCCAATATGTCGGATACATCGATCGCGCAACTGCGCGGCGGGCTCGGCGTGGCCTCAGGCATCTCACTCGCCTCGCCGTTTGATGGCGTGGTGATCGAACAGCTTGCAGTGGCGGGCCAACGGATTGACGCCGCGGCACCGGTTATGAAGATCGCGCGGCTCGACCCCTTGTGGGTGGAAGTGCAGGTGCCAGTGGACCGTTTGACCGGCATTGTCACCGGCGGAGAAGCCACTGTGCCCGCCGCGCAAGCCAGTGGTCGCGTGATCTCGATAGGCCGCGCGGTGGCCAGCGGCACGCAAACCGTATCGGTGCGGGTAGAAATTCGCAACGGGGCCGAGCGCCTGCGCCCCGGCCAGCTGGTGGAGGTCACGCTGGCGGGACAATCGAGCGCGGGCGTCTGGGGCGTCCCCACCGCGGCGATTGCACGCCTGGCCGGTCGAGTGCTGGTCTACCGCCAAACCGCGGAAGGATTCATTCCCTTCACCGTGAAAGTGCTCGAATCCGGCGTCGATACCACCCTTGTACAGGCGCCGTTCAAGGGTGATGAGCGAGTTGCAATGCAGGGGGTGACGGCCCTAAAGGCTATGCAGACCGGCGTTGGCGGGGCAAAGTAATGCTGGCCAGAATTGCCCAATTCGCGTTGATACAGCGCGTGCTGGTGCTCGCGGGAACGGCACTGTTTGCCGCCGCCGGCGTGATCGCGTATCGCAGCCTGCCCGTCGATGCGTATCCCGATGTATCGTCGACGCAGGTCAAGATCATCATGAAGGCGCCGGGCATGACGCCCGAAGAAGTCGAAGCGCGCGTCACGACACCGATCGAGCTCGAGATGCTCGGAATCCCCAACAAGCGCGTGGTGCGCTCGGTATCAAAGTACGCGATCGCCGACATTACGCTGGACTTTACCGAAGGCACAGATTTGTACTGGGCGCGCCAGCAGGTGGCCGAACGCCTCACCTCCATCGCGCGCGACCTTCCCGGCGTGGCCGTGGGCGGCCTTGCGCCGATCACCACGCCGCTTGGCGAGATGTTCATGTTCACGATCGAGGGTGGCGGGCTCTCCCTCGCCGAGCGCCGCACCCTTCTTGACTGGACGATTCGCCCGGCGCTGCGCGTGCTGCCGGGCGTGGCGGACGTCAATTCGCTGGGCGGCCATGTGCGAAGCTTCGAAGTGGTGCCCAACCCCACCGCGATGCAGGCCCGCGGCGTGACTCACGCCATGCTGCTGCAGGCGCTCGAAACCAACAACCGGAACGACGGTGCCGGGCGGATCCGGGAGGGTGAAGAGACGCTTCTTGTACGGGCAGAAGGCAGCATTCGCACTCTCGATGACGTGCGTTCGATCGCCATTTCCGCCCGCGCAGGCAATCCCGTGCGTGTGGGGGATCTGGCCGAGGTTCGCATCGGCGCGCTGACACGATACGGCGCCGTCACGCGCGATGGCCAGGAAGAAGCGGTTCAAGGCCTGGTTCTGGGACTGCGCGGGGCCAATGCCAGGCAGGTGGTGGAAGGCGTTCGCGCCAAGCTTGCCGAGCTGGCACCAACCCTTCCCCAGGGCGTGACGACACGGGTGTTCTACGACCGCGGCAGCCTGGTCGAGCGCGCGATCAGCACGGTTTCAAGCGCGCTGGTTGAAGCCATCCTGCTGGTCGTGGTTCTGCTGGTGCTGTTCCTTGGCGACCTGCGTGCAGCGCTTGTGGTGGCACTCACGCTGCCGCTATCGGCGCTCGGCACCTTCCTGATGATGCGATTTGCGGGCATGTCGGCCAACCTGATGAGCCTGGGTGGGCTCGCGATCGCCATCGGCATGCTGGTCGATGCGGCGGTGGTGGTGGTGGAAAATGTGGTCACGCACCTCGCGCATGACAAGGGCGCGCGTCATGCGCAAGTGCACCTGGTATACCGGGCCGTGCGCGAGGTGACCACGCCCGTTGCGGCCGGGGTGCTGATCATCGTGATCGTGTTTCTGCCGCTTCTGTCACTCGAAGGGCTGGAGGGAAAGTTGTTCTCCCCGGTGGCGCTGACCATCGTGTTTGCGCTGCTGATATCACTGGTTCTTTCACTCACCGTGGTGCCGGTGCTGTCCTCCTACCTGCTCAAGCCGGGAGCGCACAGAGATCCGTGGCTGGTGCGCCATGCTCAGCGCATCTACGACCCGTTGCTCACGCTCGCGCTGAGGCATGGAAACCGGTTTCTGGCCGGGGCCGGTATCGCACTGGCACTGGCGCTGGCTTTGTACCCCTTCATTGGCAAGACCTTTATGCCGTCAATGGACGAAGGCGACATCCTTGTAAGCATTGAAAAGCTGCCATCGATCAGCCTGGAGCAAAGCGCCCAGATGGACCTGCGCATCCAGCGCGCCGTCCTCGCCGCCGTGCCGGAGGTGAAGAACATTGTCGCCCGCACCGGGTCGGACGAGATCGGCCTCGACCCGATGGGGCCCAACCAGACCGACACCTTCCTGGTGCTCAAGCCGAAGTCGGAATGGCGCCATCCGGACAAGGAATGGCTCACCGATGAATTGCGCAGGACGCTGGCACAGTTTCCCGGGGTCGCAATCAGCTTCACCCAGCCCATCGAAATGCGCGTTTCCGAGATGCTGGTCGGGGTGCGCGGTGACGTGGCGGTCAAGTTGTTCGGCCCGGATCTCGCCACACTCAATGCGCAGGCGGTGCTGCTTGTCGATATCCTGAAAAAAGTGCCGGGCGCGGAAGACGTGCTCACCATCAAGAATGACGGCGTGCAGTACTACAGCGTGGTGGTCGACCGCCTGGCTGCCGGCCGGCTCGGCCTGAGCGTGGACGACATCGGTTCCGCGATGCGGGCGCAAATCGAAGGCCAGCAGGTCGGCGTCGTGCTGGAACAGGGCCGGCGAACACCGTTGCTCGTGCGCGGGCCGGAGGCGATTCGCACCTCGCCCGCGCTTTTTGCCGGCCTGTCGATCGTTCTGCCCGACGGACAAAGTGTTCCGGTAGCGCAGGTCGCCAGGCTGGAGCGAACCGAAGGGCCGGTGAAGGTAGACCACGAGAATGCGACGCGGGTCGTGGTGGTGCAGGCCAACGTTCGCGATCGAGATCTCGTCGGTTTTGTGGAGGAGGCGCAGCTTGCCGCAGCCACCCAACTCAAGCTTCCCGCCGGCTACTCCATGATCTGGGGCGGCCAATTCGAGAACCAGCAACGCGCGTCGGCGCGCCTCACGATGGTGGTGCCGGTGGCGCTGGCGCTTATTTTCCTGCTGCTGTTCGTGACCTTCGGCTCTGTGCGGCAGGCCGTCATGGTACTGGCCAACGTGCCGTTCGCGATGATCGGCGGTGTGTTTGCCCTTGCCCTCACGCGCGAATACCTCTCGGTGCCCGCATCCATTGGATTCATCGCCCTGCTCGGCATTGCCGTACTCAACGGCGTGGTGATGGTGAGTTACTTCAACCAGTTGCTGGCACGCGGCGTGGCGTTGCACGACACCGTGATGGAAGGCGCAAAGCGGCGCCTGCGACCGGTACTGATGACCGCAGGGATCACCGCTTTTGGATTGGTGCCGCTGCTGTTTGCAAGCGGTCCGGGCTCGGAGATTCAGCGGCCGCTCGCGATCGTGGTGATCGGCGGCCTGCTGTCGTCAACGGTGCTCACGCTGCTGATTTTGCCGGTCATCTATCTGCGCTTTGGCGTGGATCCCGCCCCTGCAATCCTGAAAGGCGCCTCGGAATGAACGACTCGAATGTCCCGGTGCAGCGCGATACGCTGCTGACCCTTCTGTTTCCCACCGACATCGAAGAGGTGGTGATCGACCTACTGCTCGAACATCCGGAGTGGGCCGCCGGCTTCACCTGCGCGCTGGTCGAAGGGCACGGCGCGGCCATGCAGCCACGCGATCCGGCCGAGCGCGTCCGCGGACGTTCCCGACGCTTCCAGGTACAGATTGCCCTCAACCAGGATCAGGCAAGTGCCTTGATCGCCCACTTTCGCATGGAACTCGCCAACCCCGACGTGGCGTACTGGACCGTGCCCCTGACACGTTTCGGAAGACTGTCATGAATACACTCTCACACCCGGCCGTAGTTTTCATTGCCGCGATGGCGCTTGCCGCAAATCCTGCCCGCGCCGCAGAAACGCCAGCCGCTGCCGACCTTCCGCCGCTCTCCATGGTGACCTCCGCGATCAATATGTATCCCGGCGTCGCCGGAGCGCGCGCCGGCATCGGCTATGAAGAGGCCAATCGCAATCGCCTGACCACCGGGCCGCACGAAACCACGATGCGCTTCGGTACCCAGACGCGTCAGGATTCAATCATCAATCGCACCATGCAGGAATGGGATGTCCTCGTCGAGCGTCCGCTTCGAGTCAACGGCAAGAGCGAGCTTGACCTGCAGCTGGGCGCCCAGGGCGTCGCACAGGCGCGGCTCGCCGTGGGCGACGCGCGCCACGAAGCCGGGCGTTCGCTTCTGCGAATGTGGTTTGGCTGGCTGCGTGCCGCCGCGCAGGTGATGCATTTGCAGGAACAGAAGACCCTGCTCGCAAAGCAGGCAGGCCTGGTGGCCCGCCGCGTCGAATTGGGGGATGCACCCCGCCAGGAACAATCGCTTGCTAACGCAGCGGTGTCGCAGGCGGAAGTGGCCGTATTGCAGGCGAATCTGCGGCAGGAAGTGGCGGCCAGTGAACTGACGAACACCTTCCCGCAGATCGTTCTGCCCGCGAATCCCCCACTGCTGGAACCGCAACCCCTCACGCAGGCCGTAGACGCCTGGCAGGATAAAATTTCCGAACATAATCATGAACTTGCAATGGCTCACGGGGAAGTCAAACGCCGTGAAACGCTGGCGCAACGCGCCCGTGCCGACCGCATACCGGATCCCACAGTGGGCGTGCGCTACGCCTCCGAGCGCGCGGGAGCCGACCGCATTGTCGGGTTGGTGTTGAGCATTCCGTTCTCCGGCAACCTGCGTCAGGCCGGCAGCGAAGCCGCAAACGCGCAAAGCGACATCGCGCTGCAGCGTGAGGCGGCCGTACGACGACGCCTCACCGCAGAAGCCGCAGCCACCTTTACCGCGGCCTCACGATCGTACGATACATGGCAGCAGGCACGCGCCGCAGCCACCTCCGTGGAACACAATGCGCAACTCGCCGCACGTGCCTACCAGCTGGGTGAGTCCTCGCTCACCGATCTGCTTGCGGCGCAGCGCCTGGCCATTGAGGCGCGGCTCTCCTCGACCGTCGTGCAACTGGATGCCTCCGAGGCACGCTATCGCCTGCTGCTCGATGCACATCAATTGTGGGATCTGGATGAAGACTGATCGGCAAGGCCTGGTGCGACAGCGAAGGAAGGCGTAGCCCGCAGGGGCCGCTTAATTCATGCGGAATAGAGTACGCACCGGGCCGGCTTCCTCAGGAAAGACGGACTAAAGCATCGCGCCCGGCTGCCCCACTGCAAAAGCCTGAAGCTGCGCTGTAATCCACGTAAAGGCTTCGTCCACAGAATCGGTGCGGTGCACCAGTTCCACATCACGCGCGCTGATGGTGCCGTGTTTCACCAGGGCATCGAAATTGATCGCCTCGCTCCAGAACTCCTCTCCGAAAAGGAGAATGGGCATGGGTTTCTTCATCTTCTTGGTCTGCACCAGCGTCAGCAGTTCGAACAGTTCATCCATCGTGCCAAAACCGCCCGGAAACAGGATCACCGCCTTCGCCAGATAGGCGAACCAGAACTTGCGCATGAAGAAGTAATGGAAGTGGAAGGACAGTTCGCGCGAGATATAGGTGTTGTCGTGCTGCTCGACGGGGAGCGAGATGCCCAGGCCCACATTCAGCCCGCGTGCCTCTGAAGCGCCGCGACTGGCCGCCTCCATGATGCCCGGCCCGCCGCCGGTGCAGACCACGAATCGCCGCCCGTTCGGGCCGATGGCCTTGGACCATTGCGTGAGGCGCATCGCCAGTTCCCGGGCCGCCTCGTAATACACCGACATGCGCAGGGCCCTCTGCGCCTGTTCGACGTCGCCTTCACCGGCTTGCGCCCACTTTAGGGATGCCTCCGCCGTTTCACGAGACAGTATGCGGGCCGACCCCATGAAAACGACGGTGTCCTCGACCTTGTTCAGCTCGAAACGGCTGCGCGGCTCGAGGTACTCGGCGAGGATGCGAAGGGCACGCGCGTCCTTGCTATTGAGGAACAAGTCGTTGCTGTAGGCCTTCTCGGGCGGGATTGATGGCTGACTCATGCCGCATCCCCGTCACGGGGAGGCGCCTTGCCTTCCTGCAGGAGGCGCAAGATCACGCGCCGTGCCCGCATGGCCAGGTTGTCCGGCTGGAGAATGACGGGATTGAGGGACATAAGGTCGGTGGTACCCATATTGCGCTGCACGTCCTCCAGCATGGGCTGGTCCTGCTCCTTGAACCCCACCCGCTGCCACTCCCGGATACTCGCGTCCACCTTGGCGTTGTCCAGATCGTGATTCCGCGCAAGCGCGTAAAAATAATGCGTGGACCGCTCCGTTTCAGGCGTGATGACATGCGTTCCAAGCCCGCGCAAACCCTTTTCGACGGGCTCTCCCGCATAGGTGACGCCCACATCCAGCGACATCGATCCCGGCGGATCCCAGCGCGAGTTGAGCCAGTAATCGACGCGTTTCGTCTTGTCCTTGAGATGCTGGCGGTAGAACATCGGCCCCATGATGTCGGGCATCCAGCGCTTGCTGACAAGCGCATCCCCATCCTGCGTGATCCGGTTCTCCGCGGTCATCAGGTCGTCGTTCTTCTGGTAGGCCGCATGCAGAAAATTGATGTGGCTCAGGTCAAGCAGATTGTCGGTCACCAGTTCGTAATAGGCGCCCACCGTGTTCATTCCTGTCAGGGCGCGATACCCCGGGTCACTCAGAAATTTGAATTCCGGAATGCATGTTTCATCCGCCCTCTCCGCCTCGCCCATCCATATCCAGAGGATCGTGTCGCGCTCCACCAGCGGGTAGCTGCGCACCTTCGCATTGGGCGGGATCCTGCCGTCACCGTGGGGGTTTTTGACACAGGCGCCGCTGCCGTCGAAACGCAGCCCGTGGTAGAAACACTCGATGATGTCGCCATCGCGGTTTCCCTTCGACAGCGGCGCGAACCGGTGCGGGCAGCGATCCGACAGCGCAACAGCCTTGCCGCCGGCCAGCCGGTACATGAGCACCGGTTCCCCAAGCAGCATGCGACTCATGCATTTTTCGGTGACATCCGCGGCCCAGCCAGCCATGTACCACGCGTTCCTGATGAATGCCATGACGATCCCGCCTCCTATTAACTGAACCGCTGTTTTTCGCCGACCTGCGCCGGATCCGATGCGGGCAACGGTGGCAAACCCCGAATCACATCGGAGGCCTTTTCCGCCACCATGATGACCGCCGCATTGATGTTGCCCCCCACAAGGTCGGGCATCACCGATGCATCCACCACGCGCAAGGCTTCGGTGCCGCGCACCCGGAACTGCATATCCACCACCGAACCGTCATCCGAACCCATGCGACACGCGCCAAGGGGATGGTAAATCGTGTCCACCGTCTGACTGATGTAGGCATCGATTTCCGCATCGCTGCGGACTGTCGGGCCCGGCGCCGTTTCAACACCGCTCAGCCCCTTGAAGGCGCCGCTCGCGGCAATGGACCTCGCAAACTTGATGCTTTCACGCAACGCCAGGCGGTCGGCCGGCGTGGACAGGAAGTTGGTGCGGATTCTTGGCGCGACGAAGGGATCGTTAGAAGCGAGCTCTATGGAGCCCCGCCCCTCGGGCCTGAGATGGCAGACGCGCATGGAAAACCCGTCGGGCGCCGGGGCACGCCAGCCCGGAAACCATTCATTCGCCCGCAACGCCGCATTGACGCAGAAAAGCTGCAGGTCGGGAATAGGCTGGCCGGCGTCGCTTTTGAAAAAGGCCGTCATACCCGATGGCGGTTCCGAAGCAAACCCGGTGCCGAAGCACCAGGCCCTGGCCATGCTCAGCGCCAATCGATCGAGGCGCAGTTGCGCACTCACCTTTGAAGGCACGGCGAGGTCATAGGCGATGCGCACTGCCGGATGGTCCTGATGATTCTGCCCGACCGCTGCAAGGTCCACCCGTGCCGCCACGCCCGCCTTCTCCAGATGCGCAGCCGGGCCTATGCCCGAGAGCATCAGCAACTGCGGCGAATTGATAGCGCCTCCGGCGAGGATCACCTCGGCATCGGCCCGCACCTCGACCCTGCGGCCATTCCTGACATATTCGACGCCAACTGCGCGTGTTCCCTCCATGAGAATCCGGATGACGTGCGCCCGGGTTACAAGTGTCACGTTGCCGCGCGCCAGCGCGGGCCGCAGATAAGCCACCGACGCGCTGCAGCGCCGGCCCGCACGCGAGGTGAACTGCGCCCTCGCGAATCCCGATTGCTCAACGCCGTTGTAGTCATCATTGACCGCGTAACCCAGTTCCGGGGCGGCACCGAGGAAGGCATCGTTGACGGGATCGACGGCCCTGCCGCGGTGCACGTGAAGGGGGCCATTGCCGCCACGGTAAAGGTTTTCTCCATCCTCGAAACATTCCGCCCGGCGGAAGTAGGGCAGTACATGCGCGTAAGACCAGCCATCCAGTCCGTTCCTCTGCCAGCGGTCGTAATCATCGCGATGCCCGCGCACGTAGGCCATCATGTTGATGGACGAACTGCCGCCCACCACCTTGCCGCGCGGAATGTAGATGTTGCGATTGGCCGTGGCGGGTTCGGGTTCGGTCTTGTAGGACCAGTTGAACTTCTCGTTGTTCCAGACCTTGGCCACACCCAGCGGCACCGAAAGCAGGTAGTGCGAGTCATTGCCACCCGCCTCCAGAACGAGGATGCGCTTGTCGCGATCCTCGCCCAACCGTCCGGCCAGCACGCATCCGGCCGAACCGGCGCCAACAATGATGGTGTGGTAACTGCTCATCGGATCGGATCCTTGCAGGTCAGTTTCCCCAGGCGCCAAAAGCCACGCCGATGCCCGTGCCGGCTGCCTGGCGATAAAGGGCCTGGTATTCGCACCAGCGCTTCTTCATGTTTTCGATGGCGCCGGCAACCAGTATCCAGTTGCGGATCTCGGAGGACCCACTGTTGAGCGCACCCTTGGTCAGCGCCTTCAACTCGGCGCCACGGCCATCGCCCATCGCCTGCAGCACGCGCATGTCGAGGTCTTCGTCGACCACGAAATGACTCAGTCCACCCGAGGCCACCAGCGCCACGCGCAGCTTGCTGGGACTTTCCTCGATGGCCGCGCGCAGCGCCTGCCCGATGGCAAAGCAGCGCGAGGCGGTTGGCGCATTGGGCGGATAGTAGGTGTTGAGCAGCACGGGAATAACCGGAATCTGTTTGCCCTTGAACAGGCGCTTGACCACGAACCCCACACCGTGGCCGAGCCCCGCTTTTTCAGGGTCCTCAATCGCCGCCGCCGCGCCGATATCGATGTCCTTGTCGATCAGGCGCTCGATCAGTTCACGCGCGAAGTCGGCCTTGCCGGGAAACCGGTGTACTTTGTCCATGGCATAGGCTGCGGCCATGATCTCGAAAAAAGGTTCCTTGGCCGTGTGACGCATATGCGGCACATTGGCGCGGGGCATGGTGGCCACTTCGTCGCCGTAGAAGATGGAGATCGCCGGCAGATTGGTCTGGTGGAAGAGTTCGCCCTGGTCATCGGTGACGATCACCACCACGTCCGGCGCGGCCGCCTCGAGTTCATTGGCGAGGCGATCCAGCGCCGCCTGGCACAGGGCCGATTTGCGCTGGAACTGCTCGAAAGTCGCCACATCGGCAAACTTGCCGCCGGTTTCTGCGAGCAGGTTTTCGTAGCTGATCCAGCGACCATCGGAGAGGTTCAGCCTCGAGTTCGACAAGTCGCGCCGCGAATAGCGCTCCCAGTGCTCGGCGCCAAAGGACAGGAGAGGTGTGTGTGAAGTGCCTATGGCAAGTGCGATTTCGGCCACGATGAGTGTTCCTTTTGATTCAGATTCAATGAGGTGAGGACATTATCACCCGGGGGCTAAAGATCGACGCTGCGCCGTTCCGCGGCAGACCGCTCGATCGCGTCGATCAGGCGGTGGATTCCCAGCGCCGCTTCGAAATCGGGATCCACGCGCACCGATGCCTGCATCGCCTGTGCAAAGCGAGCATAGGCATTGGCCACGTTCTGCGGAGGGCCCGCGGGCACACCGGCCGGGGCGGCCCTGAAGCGTTCGGGGATGACCAGCTCGGCAAGCTTGTCGTTACCCTGCGCGCCGAACAACTTGTTGAGGCCAATATTGATGGAGGGCGTATTGATGGCCAGAGTCCCTTTGGTGCCGTAAATTTCCAGCCGGGTGCCGGCAGCTGCGACAGGCGCCGTGCCAATAAGAATGTTGACCTCTGCATCGCTGCGGAGTTTGCCGATGGCGCTCACCGCGTCGGGCGCGTCCACCACCATGTTCTCGCCGGTATCGGTGTTGTGCCAGCGGGTGACGCGCGTCGCGATGCGCGCCGACACCTCGCTGAACCCACCAAGGAGAAATAACACGATGTCCATGCTGTGCCCGCCGGGAATGGTGAGCGGGTTCGCACCGTTGTTACGCTTACCCTGCCAGATGCGGCCATTGCCGCGCTCGGGCCGTGACCCCGGCACCACTTTCAGGTTGGCGAACAGCACCTCGCCCAGGTAGCCCTGCTCCACCAGCTCTTTTGCATAGCGAACGGTGGGGTCGCTGCGCGACTGAAGGCCCGTCATGGTGGCCACACCCATTTTTTTCGCGAGCGCCGCCATCTCCTCGCCCTCCTTCAAACCGTTGCCCAGCGGCCACTCGCAATACACCGCCTTGCCCGCGGCCAGCGCCTTCATCACCAGCGCGTGGTGCTGCGGCACGCGCACCACCACCGACACCAGATCAATGTCATCGCGCGAAATCATGTCCTCGATGCGATGAAAACCCAGCTCGGCGCCGAATTTTTCGGCAGAGGCTTTGGCTGTGGATTCCTGCGAAGTGCAGACGGCTTTCAGCTGATAGCCCGGCAGCGCCTTGAGCGCGGGCACATGCGCCCCCGACCCCCAGCCGCTGCGCCCCTCCGTGACCGAAGCGCCGACCACGCCGACTCGAATTGGAATTGCCATGACATCCTCCTCCTGGTTATTTATTCGTCTGCCCTGCGCGATTCAAAAGTCTGTTCCGGCCCGCCACCGCACAACGGATGGCGACCTAGTCCTGCTGCGGAATGTTCGCGTCGCGCACCACCTTGATGAAGGTTGCGATATCACGCTGGTACTTTGCCGGAAACTGATCCGCACTGGTGGTGGGTGGCTCGAAACCGCTCGCCGCCATGCGTTCCTGCAGGTCGGTCATAGCAAGAACGCGCGATGCATCTCGCTGGATCTGGCCCGCGATGTCCCTCGGCATCGCCGCCTGACCATACAAACCAAGGTACCCCGAGTATTCGAAACCGGGCAGCGTCTCGGCAATCGAAGGCACTCCCGGAAACGACGCAGCCTGTGAGTTCAGTCGTGTCACCCCGAGCGCCCTCACCTTTCCCGCCTTCACCTGCGAAATCACCGAGGAGGGTGTGAGGAACGCAAGCTTGATGTCCCCGGCCATGATGGCCGCGGTGACCTGGATGTCCCCCTTGTAGGGCACGTGAAGAATATCGGCGCCGATGCGGCCCTTGAACTGTTCCATCACCAGATGCGGCGCCGCGCCAACCCCCGTGGATCCGAAGGTCATCTTGCCGGCATTGACCTTCGCATAGGCAAGCAACTCCTTGATCGAAGCCACCGGCAGGATCGGGTCGGCTGCCAATACCAGATAGGACGAACTGAGTTGCACCAGGCCCTGGAAATCCTTCGCCGCGTCATAAGGCAGCTTCCGGTACAAGGCCGTGCTAAGCGCCAGCGCATTGGATGTGCACAGCAGCGTGTACCCGTCCGGCGCGGCCTTGGCCACGATGTCGGCGCCGATGTTGCCGCCTGCGCCGCCGCGGTTTTCAACCACCACGGGCTGCTTCCATATTTCGCTCAGTTTCGCGCCCACAGCCCGCATGCCCACGTCTACCGCTCCACCGGCTGGAAAGGGCACCACCACGCGCACGGGCTTTGCCGGCCAGGTCTGGGCATGAACGCCCATGGCCTGCAGAATTCCGCAGGCCGCAAGAACAACACGAATCAGTTTCATGGAGGTATCCGGTTTCATTCCCGTTCAAGGGGGCTGAGCGAGCCAGGCACGTTCACCACTTCCGGCGACGCCGCCATCGTTTATTCGCTCCGACATATACTCGCGCTGCCGATTCTCACACTAATTCATGAAAGATTCTTCCATGGCCGACACCTTCTTCAATCCCGCCAAACGCAAGATCGCCGCGGGGGGCCTGGTGCTCTCCATGGGTTTCCGCCAGGCACGCACCCTGGACATTGCCATGGTGGCGGCCGCCTGCGGCTACGACTCGTTTTATGTCGACATGGAGCATTCGGCGGTGTCGCACGAAACCGCGGCGGCGCTGTGTGCCGGCGCCATCGGCCTGGGCCTCACCCCCGTGGTGCGCATCGCCGGCCATAACGGCCATGACGCCACGCGCATTCTGGATGGCGGCGCGCTCGGCCTGATCATCCCGCATGTCAACACCGTGGCCGAGGCAAAGGCAATGGTTGATGCCTGCAAGCATGCACCCATCGGCCATCGCTCTGTCGCGGGGACCGGACCGGCGCTGGGCTATCAGTCTCTGCCGCTCGCGGAAATCAACAAGGCCGCCAATGAACGCAGCATGCTCATCTTCATGCTGGAAACGCCGGAGGCCATCGCCAATGCGGACGCCATTGCCGCGGTGCCCGGGTTCGATGTGCTGCTGATCGGCGCCAACGACCTGTCGGCGGAAATGGGCGTCCCCGGCCAGCTGGGGCATGAAAAAATGATCGCCGCCCAGCAGGCCGTGGCCGATGCCTGCAAAAAGCACGGCAAGACCTACGGCTCGGCGGGCCTGAGTTCGGATTTCGACACGCAATCGAAGGTGCTGAAGATGGGTGCAAAATTCGTCATGACCGGCAGCGATGTGGGCTATCTTGCCGCCGGCGCACGGCAGGATGCGCAAAGGCTGCGTGGAGTGAAGGCCGATTGAACGCAGTATTCAGGAAATATCAAACGAAGGAACATGTCATGCATTCAATTCTCAGGCTCGCCGCTGCAACCGGATTCGCGGCTGGCGCAGTACTCCCCTGCATGGGGCAGAACTTCCCGGCCAAAGCCATTACGGTGGTGAACACCCAGGCGGCGGGCGGCCCCACCGATGTGACCATGCGCTACATCGCGCAGAAAATGGCGGAGAACGTCGGTCAATCCGTGCTGCTGGAATCACGTCCGGGAGGCGGCGGCAGTGTGGCCGCGGTGTATGTGAAGAACGCGGTGCCCGACGGCTACACGCTGCTCCTTGGCAGCGTGGCCACCTTCGCGGTGAATGTGAGCCTCATCGCGAAACTGCCCTACGACCCGGTGAAGGACTATGCGCCGGTGTCATCGCTGTGGAGCAGCCCGACCATGCTGATGGTCGCCGCCAACAGCCCGGCAAAATCGGTGGGTGAGTTGATTGCAATGGCCAAGAAAAAGCCGGATGCGCTGAGCTATGCCTCTTCGGGCTTCGGCACCACCGGCCATCTGGGCGGCGCGATGCTCGCGGCGGCGGCGGGGTCGTCCATGGTGCATGTGCCCTACAAGGGTTCGAACGAAATCATGAACGACCTGATGTCCGGACGCGTGGATCTGTACATCGGCAGCTACGCGTCAGTGACGCCGCTGTACAAGGCGGGCAAGATCCGGCTGCTTGGCGCGGTGACGCAAAAGCGCAATCCCGCCGTGCCCGACCTGCAGACGCTGCCGGAAATGGGCTATCCCGACATCCACTTCGACAGTTGGTTCGGCGTGGTCGCACCGGCCAGAACCCCCGCGACCATCACACAGCGGCTGCGCGATGAAATGGCGCGTGCGGCGCAATCGCCGGAAGTGATCGCAAAATTTGCCGAACAGGGCACTTTCACCGCCATCAGTTCGAACCCTGCGGAGTTCGGCGCCCTGATTGCCGCGGAGATACCGCGGCTTGCCCGGGTGGTCAAGATCTCGGGCGCGACGGCAGAGTAAGTATTTGATTTATAAGTATTTTTAAATATCTCACCTAGGGGCTGCCGGCGCCACCGACAGTCCCCGCACGTGATGTTTCGCGATGAGCCCCGCGACAAATCCCGAAGCCTTGACCTCTTCGACAAAACCTTTCAGGAAGGCCGCACCCGCCTGATTTTTGATTGGCGTTCCCATGGCCTGCTGCACGCTGGTGAATCGGCCATCCAGAATGCGTGCACCTTTGAGTTCCTCGACATTGCTCAACAGCCCGGGCTTGAGGCCCGCCAGCGCATCCAGGCCTTGCTTCACAAAATGCCGGTAGGCGCCATCAATGCCTTCAATGCGAACCAGCGTCGCCTGCTTCAGGCTGCGGCTCAAGTAAAGGTCGTAGGCGCTTCGCGCGGAGACGGCGATGCGCACGCCGGGACTGTCGACTTCGGCGATCGACGCAAGCTTTGATCCTGCGGGAACGAGATAGGTCGCTTCGATCTCGACGTACGCGGCTGTGAAGGCGATCTGTTCCGCGCGCGAAGGCTCGGCGCCGATGAGGCCGATGTCCCAGACACCGCCCCCCGCCGCATCCGCGAGCTTCCCTGGTGAATCAAAGGGAACGAGTTTTAAAGGCACGCCAAGGCGCGCCGCCAGTTCGCGCGCCATGTCGGGTGAAACGCCGCAAGGGTCACCGGTCTTCTCGTCCCTGGAGGTCACCAGCAGGAAGTTGGAGAGGTTGATGCCGGCGCGAAGTACGCCGGTGGGCGCGAGTTCAGCCCTGGCCGCGGGCGAAATTTCCAGTGTCATGTTCTTCCTTGCCGGGTTGCGGGAGCGCGATGCTAGCGCATGCGTGTCGCGGATGCTGACTGCCTATTCGGGTTTCGCACCGGAGAGCTTGAGCAGCGCCGCCGAATACACCACGTCGGTCTTGATGAACTGCGTGAATTCATCGGGCGAATTCGCAATCGCCTCCATGGCCTGCGAGGTGAAGTTCTTTTCCTTGAACGCGGGCACATTGACCACCTTCTGCACCTCGCGATAGATGCGGTCGCGCACATCGCGCGGCGTGCCCGCCGGCGAGAACCAGCCGAACCAGACGCGGGTATCGATGCTGGTGACGCCCTGCTCCACGAGAGTGGGCACATCGGGCACCAGCGGTGAACGCTGCGTTCCGTTCGTCGCGATCACCCGGATTTTTCCCGTGGCATGGTGCTGGGTGAAATTGGCGAGGCCGAAGTAGGTGAGCTGCGTTTCACCCGAGAACATCGCCGTCATCACGGCGCCCGGATTCTTGTAGGGAATGTGCGCCATCGAGATGCCGTATTCCTTCTGCATCCACTCGCGCAGCATGTTGGCAAGCGTGGTCGACCCAAGCGAGGCCATGTTCAATTCGCCGGGACGCGCACGGGCCACGGCGACCAGCTCCTTCAGGTTGGTCGCCCCAACGGAGGGATGCGCGGCAAGCGCGAGCACCGTGTAGACCACATTGGTGACCGGCGCGAAGTCACGGTTCACATCGAAGGGGAGCTTCGCCACGGTCAGGGGCAGGATCACGAAACTGCGATCCACCATGCACAGCGTGTACCCGTCGGCGGGCGCCCGCGCACAGGCCTCGCCCGCGATGATTCCATTGGCGCCCGAGCGGTTCTCGATCACCAGCGGCTGGCCCATGTTGGCCTGCATGTCGTGGCCGATCAGGCGCATGAGTGCCTCCACCGCGGCGCCGGAATAAGAGAGCAACCGTATGGGCTTGGTTGGGTAGCTTTGTGCGAAGGGGGCCCCCAGCGACAAGGCGCAGACGATGGCGACGAGGGTCTTTTGAACGACAGGCGGAATCATGCGCGACATGGGTCAAACCTTTCCTGTGGTAACCGGGAGCCTCACCGTGGTGAGCGCTCCCGGAGAGCGCCGGGCCTAGGCCTTGGGCGCGGGCACCGGCACGCGGTGAAGCTTCATCCCCATGGCGACCGAGGTGTAGTAGCCCAGCAGCGCCACCACCTCGGCAATACCGTTGCGTCCCAGCAGCTTTTCGGCACGGGCAAACACCTCGTCCGAGCCGCCGCCCGGCTCCATGGAGATCTTCGCCAGGTCATACACCACGCGCTCGCGCTCACTGTCGAGCGCCGGGGTCTGGCCGGCGCGGATAGCGTCGAACACACTTTGCGGGTAACCGAGGTCGCGGCACATTTTCACGTGGGCCGCCCAGACGTATTCACCCTTCCAGTGGTTGGCAATGATGCAGATGGTGAGTTCCACCTCGCGCTCGGTGAGCGAACTGCCCTTGTTGAGGAAGGTCCCGATGGACTCAAGTGCCGCGGCGAGCTTCGGCGAATGGATCCAGATCTTGTAGGGCGTGAGCAGGCGGCCGCGACCGGCGACCAGGTCCTTGAACACCTTGGCCTGATCGGGTGTCAGTTCGTTTTCGGGAATTTCCTTGATGCGGACCGGTTCTGCCATTGCAACTCTCCAGAAGATGAAATTGCCGGGCGTGTGCCCGGCGCACTGAACTTTACTACCGAACGCATCGGGCGGGCATGTGAGGCCGTTGCGTGGCGCCGGGACGCGGCGGATGCGCCGCGCGTCCGCCCGAAGCGGCTACTGCTCGATCTTGATACCCGATTCCTTGATGACCCGGATCCACTTGGAGACTTCGGATTTGATGAAGCCGGAGAATTCATCCGGCGTGTTCGGCGCGGGTTCGTTACCCGTCACGAGGATGCGGTCGCGCACATCGGACTGGCGCAGTATCCGCGTGACTTCGGAGTTGACACGGTTGATAACATCCGGGGGCGTGCCGGCCGTTGTGAACAGGCCGAAGGAACCCAGCGCCTCCCACGAGGGCAGCCCGGCTTCCGCGGTGGTGGGAATGTCCGGTGCCAGCGGCGTGCGCTGCGCTGCAGCCACGGCGAGAATCTTGATCTTGCCCGATTTCACATAGGGGCCGGTCGAGCCAAGGTCGACAAACACCATGGGTATCTGGCCGCCCGCAAGGTCCGACAGTGCCGGGCCGTTGCCCTTGTAGCCCACGTGCTGCAGATCCAGCTTGAACATGCTCTTGAAGTATTCACCGGCCAGGTGCATCCCGGACAAACTCCCGCCCGATCCGAAAGATAGCGACTGGGGCTTGGCCTTGAGCATCGAGAGCAGTTCCTTCACCGAACCCGAGGGCAGCATGGCGGTGTTGACCGCGACAATGAAGGGGCTTGTGACCAGCAGCGTGATGGGTGCGAGGTCCTTCGGGTCGTAGGGCAGGTTCGGGATCAGGAACGAATTGAGGCCCATCACCGAAGAGGTACCGGCAATCATGAGCACATGCCCGTCCGGTGCCGCCTTGGCCGTCACCTCCGCACCGATGGCGCCGCTCGCCCCGGGGCGGTTCTCAACGAGAACCGGTTTGCCCAACCGCTCTGCCAGCGGCGGGGAAATAATGCGCGCAATGAGGTCCGACGATCCGCCGGGCGGAAAGGTCACCACCATTCGAACCGGGCGACTGGGATAGGCGGTTTGCGCCTGTACCGCGCCGGCAGCCAGTAACACGCACATTGCCATGGACAAGCCTGTCATTGATCGACGCATTTTTGTTTCGCTCCTTGTTTATCGCGGGAACAGATTTCCCGCCTGTCTTGCGTTATGCCACTTGTGTGTTATTGCATTGACTTCGAATGTTTCACCACCTGCCTCGGCGCCGTAAGGAGGCGGCCGCAACCACAGAAACAACGCGTCTGAAAATATACGCCGTCATCATTTTCACCGGAAATTATTCGGGCTTCAGTCCGATTTCGGCGACGACCTTGCCGATCACTGCGCGCTCCCGTTTCACAAGCTCCCCGAAGGCGGCGGGGCCGGTCAGCATGAGTTCCCAGCCGGTCTTCTCGAGGATCTGCTTCTGGGCCGGTTCGTTGCTCGCGCGCGCGAGATCGCTGGCGATGCGGTCGACAATGGCCTGCGGTGTTTTGATGGGCAATGCGAAGCCGAACCAGATGATGCTGCCGGTGCTGTTGGGAAATCCGGCCTCGCGCAGCGTCGGCACATCGGGAAACGCCGGATCCCGCTTCTCTCCAACCATCACCAGCGCGCGCACCTGCCCCGCCTTCGCGGCGCCGACGGAAAGCGGCACCGCCGTGAAACCCACCTGCACCTCGCCGCCGGTGATGCCGCGCACGATGTCGTTGATGCCCTTGTAGGGAACGTGCAGCATTTTCAGGCCGCCCATTTCCGAGAGAAAGATTTCAACCTGCAGGTGCGTCGCGCTGCCGATGCCGGCACTGCCATAGGCGAGCGCCCCGGGTTTTGCACGCGCCAGTGCCACGAGGTCCTGCACCGACTTCACCGGAAGGCTGGAGGCCGCCAGCACGAGCGATGGCGAACGCCCCACGCCGAACACGGGCAGGAGTTCCTTTTCCGGGTCGTAGGGCATGCTCTTGTTCACCCACTGGTTCACGGTAAATGCCGCGCTGCTGGTGACGAGAATCGTGTAACCATCCGGCGAAGAGTGAGCCACCGCCTCAGCGCCGACGATGCTTCCCGCGCCGGGGCGCACTTCCACCACCACCGGCTGCCCCCAGTAACGGGTGAGCTCCTGAGCGTAACCACGCGCGAGTATGTCCAGCGTTCCCGGCCCCTGCGCGTTGATGATCCGCACCACTTTCGATGGAAAGGGTTGCGCCCATGCCTGCGCAACCATCAGCAATGCCACACCCAGCGCGCCCAACCCGGGCGATCGCAACAACTTCAATGAATTCATCGTTCTCCTCCGTTTCCGCCTTCCGCAATCATTTAAACATATAGCGCCCGCAACGGCTTGCGACGGCGGGCGCGCTGCAACGGCCCCTATAATGCCCGTCGTCTTTTTCAAAGTGAGCACCGCATGGCGCGCATCATTCGGGAAAGTCTGCTTTCCGTCCGCGACCTGTTGAGCACGGTCGGGCCTTACATCATTCTCGTAGTGGCGCTGGTGGCCGGGGCCTACTACATGCTCGACCCCTCCCCGCCCAAACGCGTGGTGCTCGCCACCGGGCCGGCGCAAAGCGACTATGCGGTGTTCGGCGCCCGGTATGCCGAGGAGCTCAAACCCTACGGCATCGAGGTGGTGCTGCGCGAGACCGACGGGTCTAGCGAGAACCAGCGGCTGCTGCTCGATGAGAGCGAGGATGTGGACCTTGCACTGATCCGCGGCGGCTCCAACGAAGCGGTGCTCAAAGCGGATGAAGAGGAGGGCGACTGGGACATCGAGTCGCTTGGCAACCTGTTTTACGAACCCATCTGGATTTTCTATCATGACGCCGCGGCGCTAAGGCGCCCGGGCGGCCGCATCGACCAGATTTCCCAGCTGAGGGGATTGCGAGTAGGCATAGGCGCCGGCGGCAGCGGTGTGCCCAATCTGCTCAACAAACTGTTTCACGCCAACAACCTCAAGCCCGCGGACATGCGACTGGACCGCCACGAACCGCCGCAGGCAGTCGCCGCATTCCTCCAGGGGAAAATGGATGTGGTGATCCTTGCCTCCGCGCCGGAGGCGCCGCTGGTGCAGATGCTGCTGCGCACACCGCATGTGAACCTGGTCGAGTTCAATCAGGCTGAGGCCTATTCAAGGCGCTTTCCCTACCTCGTCCCGGTCTCCCTGCCGCGTGGGATGGTCGATTTTGGAAAAGACCTACCGCCGCATGATGTGCCGCTGCTGGCTTCGACGGCGATGCTTGCCGCGCGAGTGGACACCCATCCCGCGCTGATCCAGCTTTTTCTGCAAGCCGCGAACCATATTCACGCCGAGAGCGGATGGTTCGTCAAAAAGGGCCAGTTTCCCAATGCCAATCACGCGGAGATTCCTCTCGCGGAAGAAGCCGAACGCTATTACAAGAACGGCCCGCCCTTCCTGCAAAGGCATCTGCCGTTCTGGCTTGCCAATGTGATCGACCGGATGTGGGTGGCTCTCTTCTCCATCATTGCCATCCTGATTCCGCTCTCGCGCGTCATTCCGCCGATGTACCAGTTCCGCATCCGTTCGCGGATATTCCGCTGGTATCGCGACCTGCTGCAAATCGAGGCGGACATGGCCGAGAAGACCGTGCCCGTTGCCGAACTGGTGGAGCGCCTGCGCACCGTCGAGGCGGGCGTCGAGGAAACCAATGTGCCGCTGGGATATACCGATCAGCTCTATGCCCTGCGTTCTCACATACAAATGGTGCGCGAACGCCTGCTGCAGACTTCTGCGTGACCGGGTTGGTCGAACAATCGAGTCTGCATTCGGGTGACAGGGACGATCGGGTACACTTTCGCCGCAGGCAGGCCAATTCATCCCGGGGAAAGCAAAGATGAACTCAGTGAATCAACACGCAATGCAGTGGCCGGCCCGATCAGGCAAGCGGGTACGGGCGGGGCTCCTCGCATTGGCGGTGATTCTCGCAGCGCTTGACGCCAACGCGCAGACCTACCCGACCAAGCAAATCACGGTGGTCAGCTCGGCCTCCCCCGGATCCAGCGGCGATGCGGCGCTTCGAATGATGGCCGTCAAAATGACCGAATCCATGGGGCAGCCGGTGATCGTTGATCTGCGCACCGCGGCCCGCGGCGCCCAGGCCTATGCGATCGTCTCCAAGGCAGCGCCGGATGGGCATACCGTCACCTTCGGCACCGCCGGCACCTTTGTCTATGGCAGGTTTCTTTTCAAGAACATGGCCTTCGACATCCTCAAGGACTACTCCCCGGTCAGCATGTCGCTCAATTCACCCGGCTACATCGCCATCCACAATTCGCGCGGCATCAACACCATGCAGGAACTCATCAGCTACGCCAAAAAGAATCCCGGCAAGCTCGAGTACGGCACCACCGGCAACGGTTCATTCTTTCATCTGGCTGGCGAATCGCTGAAAAATGCCGCCGGGATCGATCTGCTGCATGTACCTTACGCGCAGGCAAACTTCCCGCAGCTCACCACCGACTGGTTGAACGGGCGCGTCGCGATGTTCTACACCACCTGGGCCACCATCCGGCCGGCACAGGACAAGGTGAAACTGCTCGCCGTGATAGACAAGCAGCGCAGCCGGCACACGCCCACCGTGCCCACCGTGAGCGAGGTACTCCCCGGATACGAACCATTCGTCGTCTGGTGGGGTTTCTTCGGCCCACTGGGGCTGCCCTCGAACATCGCAAACCGCATCGCGCAGGAATCCAAGAAGGCGATGATGCAGCCCGATATCACGCCCAGGCTTGATGATCTGGGCCTAGAAGTCATCGGCAGCACCCCGGATGAACTTGCCAAACTGCTCCGGGAGGATGTCAATGCCATCGGCAAGGTTGTGAAGGCGATAGGCTTGCAGCCGGAATGATCCCTTCGCACAGTGCCTGTTCTACCGTCTGAATTTACCGGGAGTTGACGCCAGTGAAACACCACGCCGATGGATTCAAGACAAGGAGTGCCCTGCTCGCGCTGATGGCGCTCTCGACCGCGCCATTGGCGCAGAATCTGCAGGCGCAGACCTACCCCGCCAAGCAGATTCTCATCGTGAATTCCGCATCGCCGGGCACCAGCGGCGATGCCGGGCTTCGCATGATGACCGCGAAAATGTCGGTGGCCATGGGCCAGCCCATCATCATCGAGATGCGCACCGCCGCGCGCGGCGCCCAGGCCTATGCGGTGGTCTCCAAGGCCGCGCCCGATGGCTACACCCTCACCTTCGGCACCTCGGGAACCTTCGTCTACGGCAGGTTCCTGTTCAAGAACATGGCCTTCGACGTGCTGAAGGATTACGCCACCGTGAGCATGTCGCTCAACTCGCCCGGCTACGTCGCAGTCCACAACTCCGTCGGCGTCAACACACTGCAGGAACTGATCGGCTTCGCCAGGAAGAACCCGGGCAAGCTCGAATTCGGCTCAACCGGCAACGGCTCCTTCTTCCACCTCGCCGGCGAAGCCCTTAAAGCCGCCGCCGGCATTGACATGCTGCACGTACCCTACTCGCAGGCCAACTACCCGCAACTGCAGAGCGACTTCCTCAACGGGCGCCTCGCCATGTTCACCACCACCTGGTTCAACGTCGGCCCCAACCTCGCGCGCATCAAACCGCTCGCCGTCATCGACCGCCAGCGCAGCAAACGCACACCCAACGTCCCCACCGTCTCCGAACAATTGCCCGGCTTCGAACCATTCGTCGTCTGGTGGGGCATGTTCGCCCCCGTCGGCATCCCCGCACCAATCGCCAACCGCTTCGCCGCCGAATCAAGGAAAGCCATGCTGCAACCCGACGTCACCCCGAAGCTCGATGACCTCGGCCTCGAAGTCGTCGGCAGCACCCCGGAAGAATTCGCCACCACCCTGCGCCAGGACATCAACGCCATCGGCAAGCTGGTGAAGGTGATTGGATTGCAGCCGGAGTAATTCACCGGGTCTGCGCGTGAACAGGATTTGATTCGCCGTAATTTAATGAATCGAAAAATTCGCTTGAAGATTCATTGAGTTGATTTGAATTCTGCCGGATTTCACGCAACGTACAGTTCTTCTACGCGTGGCAGACCGTCAATACTGTTGCCAGCAGAGATCGGTCTGTTCATCGCGCCTTGAACAGGGCACCTCTGTTTTGGAACACCAGCCTTTCTTCGTCGCATGCATGAAGCACTTTTTCTTCAATGGTAACAAGCCAACGCTTAGGCCGGCGCGCTACTCTGTGAATCGTATGCGTGAACAGCCTTCCCCATCGCCTCTTCAAGCGCAGCTTCAAGAGCGCTTAACCCATGAAACAGAAAAACTCGTTCGCTCCCTTGGCTGAAACGCCCAACTATAGGTGGAAAGGACGGGCGAAAGCGGCCTTGAGCTACCTCGCGAGCATCGCCCGCGCCTGCCTTTCACCACGACGTTGCGCCGCACGACAATTTGGGCATCTCCAGTTCAAACGAATTGAATTTATGTATATACGTATATACAATACCTAGGTGGATAAAGATCCCAAGAAGGAAGGCCGCAATATTGCGGAGCGCGGTCTTTCTCTAGACCTTGTTGAGCATCTTGACTGGGCGACGGCGTTTATCTGGGTAGACAAGCGCAAGGACTACGGTGAACAACGTTACTGCGTGTTTGGCTTAATTGAGGATCGACTGTACAGCGTGGCATTTACTCCACGTGATGGCAAGCCCAGAGTGATCAGTCTGCGCAAAGCAAACAAACGCGAGGTGAATCGGTATGAAAAAGCAATCCAACTCCAAAAAGTCTAGCCGCCTTAACCCGGAGTGGACAACGGAAATGATTAAGACGGCTCGCCCAGCCAGAGAAGTTTTACCAAAAATATTTGGCGCCCGTGTTGCGGCCTCCATGCTCAAACCGCGCGGTCGACCGAAGTCTTCTGATTCAAAAATTGCAATTAGTCTTCGCCTGCCTCCCGACACCCTGGCCCGCTGGAAGGCCACCGGTCCCGGTTGGCAAACCCGTATGGCCGATGTTCTGAGAGAGTCAGTGTAAGTGTGGTCCAAAAACCGCTTGGAACAGACGCTTCGCGCTGTTCAAGCGGAACGTTGAGCGCACGCTATGAGCCTTCGGAGAATCGGCATTTTTTGCGGCATCCTCAGTCCCGTCCTGTGGCTGTCCTTCATTGGCATCGCCGGTGCGATGCGGCCGGAGTTCAGTCACGTCACGAACTACATCAGCGAGCTTGGGGAACGCGGGAGTTCCACGGAAATCATGATGCGCGTTGCCGCATTCGGATTCACCGGTTTTTTATGCCCCTGTTTTGCCCTGGCCTTACTGACGACATTCCGGGATGGATGCAATCCATGGTGGCCGCCGGCCTCATCGCCCTCGATGGTGTGGGACGCATGGATGCGGGCGTCTTCGCCTGCGATCCCGGCTGCGGGGGACATTCGCTGGATCAGGAACTGCATCACACGTTGGCCACCGTGGGTTTCCTCTC
>CAIUKQ010000438.1 GCA_903899705.1 uncultured beta proteobacterium | reverse complement strand
GTGGTCAATCCGGAAATCATTCCGAAGTGGCTTGAGAAATTTGGCGGGAAGAACCTGTTGACGGCGGCCGCGGCGTAGCGCCAGGGCACTGTTCACGGCCAGGCCCGTGGCCCGGAATAAATCCCCGGAGTCGTCGTGCTGTTGCGCAAGCGGAATCGGGTTCTCCTTCGGAGGGTCTATGCCGAAGGTATTGGCTGTCAGACAGGTCATTGAGAAATTGCCGACCGAGGCGACAAGTGCCACCAGATCCGTGACCCCCATGGTCTTTTCAGCAGTCGCATAGGATGCGTCGCTGAGATTCCTGTTTGCGACCAATTCGTTTGCCACGTCAAAACAGGTCCGCTCGCGCGCGTCGGGCAATTCCGGCGTTTTTCGTGCGTTGATTGCGTCGATGACCGACTGGGCAATGCCGGCGGCGAGTGACCCGCGCACCTGTGCGTACCACGGATAGGCGGCGTTGAAATTGCGCGCAACAGCGAGGTTGATGAGTTGCTGCTCGCGGCGTGAAAGCGGACCGGATGATGTGCTGGCCCGCAGGTTTTGCGTGGCCTCAAACAGTTTCGGTAGCCGGATGTAGGCGTAGAAAGGCCCGCCCACAATGCCGTGGGAATTCTTGGCTTCATCATGTACACGTGCCTGTTCGGCGTCCATGTCAGCGCGGTCTAGAATTGCAATGCGTCCCATTTTTTTCTCCATTTTCAATTTAATTAATCAGTATCAGCTGACCTTGATTACGATCTTGCCGACTTGTGAGTTCGATTCCATGAATTCACGGGCCTTCTGCAGGTCGTCGAGCGAAAACACCTTGTCCACCAGCGGCTTGATTCGGCCATCCGCAAGCATGGGGAGCAGGTCGCTTCGGAACCGGGGCTGCATCGCCGCGCGTTCGTGAACCGGTCGATGTTTGGCTGAAACACCAAACAGGTGCAGGCGTTTGGAGTGCAGGGTCGCCAGGTCGATTTCGGCGGTGAATGTCTTGTCGAGATAGCCGACGGTTGCCAGACGCCCCTGAAAGGCCATGCATTTGATGCACTCGGCAAATACCGAGCCGCCGACGTTGTTCACCACAAGGTCCGCGCCCTTGCCGCCGGTGGCGTCCAGAACCGCTTCTGCGAAATCCGGCTTGCGGGTTTCGATTCCAATGTCCAGGCCGATGGCTTTCAGGCGATCAAGCTTGGCGCGTGAACCTGAGGTGCCGATGATCTTTGCGCCCATGGCCTTGGCCGTTTGCAGACAGGCAACGCCGACTCCTGCCGAAACCCCGGTCACCAGCAGCCATTCGCCGGCTTTGAGGTGTCCCTGTGCAAAGAGCATGTCGTGCGTGGTCATGAAGGTGATGGGGGCGGCGGCGGCCTCTTCCCAGCTGAGTATCGGCGGTGCGATGTTCGCCAGGCGCGCATCGAACATGGCGTACTCCGCATAGGCTCCTCGCGCGGTGCCCATGACGCGATCGCCGATCTTCCAGCCTGTGACATCCGCTCCGATGGCGTCGACCTCTCCCGCGCAGTCGGAACCCGCGGGGGCGGCCGCAGGAGCGCCGTGGCCGAGAGCGGGAGAACTCAGGAACTCGCCGCGGTTGAGCGACGCCGCGCGCACCCTGACACGGATTTCACCGGCCTTGGGCTCGGCAACGGGCATGTCCCTCAGTTCGAGGGTGCTGGGTTTGGTGTCGCTTCGCAGAAACCATGACTTCACGTTTTGTCTCCCGGATTGTTGGTGCTCTGGTTGTTGGTCTTTTCGGCGATTGTCGGGGCAAATCCCCCGGGCCGCAAGAACGGAAACTGCAGACTCTCCCCTGCGGAAAAATATACGCGGCAATATCATGCGGTTCGCACGCTGAAATTCGAGCGGATTCGCTTGCGGCGAAAGGGGAGCGCGGCTACATTGTCGCCTCTTCGCTGAATAATCATGAGGGGCTGCGCCCCGATTCCGCATATCCAAAACGGGGTACGGCCCCGATCAATCGTAGGAGAGCATTGTGAAACTGGTTCTATTCCAAAACGACGGCAAAGGCGAGATCAATCCCGGCCTGCTCACGGACCGCGGCGTGGTCAGCATCGCGAGTGCGGTCAAGCGCGACTACACGCCGCAACTGACCATGCAGGGCATCATCGATGACTTCGACAAGCTGCGGCCGACCCTTGAGAAAATGGCGAAAGACTCACCCTCCGTGCCCCTGGAAAAGGTTCGCCTGCGCGCGCCGCTGCCACGGCCGGGGAAATTCCTTTGCTGCATCGCCAATTACTGGGAGCATGCGCAACGCGAGGTGCGGCCCCTGTCCATGTTTCTCAAGAATTCGGATGCCGTCATCGGGCCCGGGGACACCATTGAGTTGCCCGACTTCACCGAACCCTGGGCCTTCATGCACGAGGCCGAGCTGGCGATCGTGATCAAGGGGCCGGTGAAACGCGTCAAGCGCGAGAACTGGCGGGAAGCGGTGTTTGGCTATACCGCCATGATCGATGTCACGGCGCGCGGCGACGGCCGGCGCACCTGGCCCGCGGGCAATCCGGCAAGCTGGATGGGAAAGTCCTTTGACACCTTCGGCCCGGTGGGCCCGTGCATCACCACGGCGGACGAAATTCCGGAGCCCAACGATTTGCATGTTCGTTTTTGGAACGACGGCCAGCTGCGGCACAACTACAACACCGATGACATGGAACACCGCGTTCCCGAAATCATCGAATGGGCGAGCAAGATCATGACGCTGAATTCGGGCGATCTGATTGCCTGTGGTACGAATCACGAAGGACTGGGCATGGTGCAGGACGGTGAGACAGTGGAGATTGAAATCCAGGGTGTGGGAAAAATGGCACTGAACGTTCACGACCCCCTCAAGCGCAAGTGGGAACGCGGCGTGTACATGGGCGCGGATTCCACCAACCCGGAAGCAGTGAAACGGCACCGGCCCACGACAGCCGGCTAAGGATTCCTCCCCGCGGATTGTTTATGTAAGTAACTGATTTTTATATAAAAATATTATTTAAAAGGAATGACCATGAAAGGTGCCGCAGTCGTCGCGGAAATTCTCAAGCGCGAGGGGGTCACGGACCTGCCTTGCTATCCCCGCAATTCCATCATCGAGCCTGCAGCCGAACTTGGCATCAGGCCCTACATCGTGCGGCAGGAGCGCACCGGCATGCACATGGCGGATGCGATCAGCCGTGTCACCAGCCGCCAGAAGATCGGCGTGTTCGCCATGCAGCAGGGGCCGGGCACAGAGAACGCCTATGGCGCGATCGCGCAAGCCTACGCGGAATCGGTGCCGTTGCTGGTGCTGCCCATGGGGCATGCCCGCCGCGCGGCTCAGATTGCTCCCAACTTCAGCGCCATGCTGCAGATGCGGGGCATCTCCAAGCAGGTGGAGCAGGTGACCTTTGCCGATGACATTCCCAACGCCATGCGGCGTGCGTTCACGCAACTGCGCAACGGCCGGCCGCGTCCCTGCATCGTCGAACTGCCGGTGGATGTACTTGCCGAAGAGTTCACCGGCGACATCGACTACCAGCCGGTGCTCACCTCGCGCAGCGCACCCGACCCAGCAGTGGTGCCCAGGGCCGCCGCCGCGCTGATCGATGCCAAGCGCCCGGTGATCTACGCCGGGCAGGGCATCCATTACGGCCGTGCCTGGAAGCAGTTGAAGGAACTGGCTGAGTTGCTGGCCGCGCCGGTGGTCACGACCTACGCAGGCAAGAGCAGCTTCCCGGAGAACCATCCGCTGTCACTGGGGTCGGGCGGCGCATCGTTTTCGAAGCAGGCCTACCATTTCGTCGAGAATGCCGACCTCATTCTGGGCGCCGGCTGCTCCTTCACGCAGACGCCGTTCGCGATCAACATGCCGCGCGGCAAGCGCTATATCCACGCCACCTGGGACATGGCCGAGGTCAACAAGAACCTGCCCACGGAAATGGCGCTGGTGGGTGATCTGGACCTGATACTCGATGCACTGGTCGCAGAAGTGAAGGACCGCCTCAAAGGCAAGCCGAAGGACTCCGGTCCCGTGGCCAAGGAAATCAAGACCATTCGCGATGCGTGGCTCGCCGAGTGGATGCCCGACCTGACATCCAACGAAGTACCGATCTCACCCTATCGCGTAATCTGGGACCTCCTTAACACACTGGATGTACCCAACACCATCATCACCCACGATTCCGGTTCGCCGCGCAATCAGATTGCGCCGTTCTGGGAGTCGACCGAGCCGATGAGCTACATTGGTTGGGGCAAGTCCACGCAGCTGGGTTATGGCCTTGGCCTGACAATGGGCGCCAAGATCGAGAAGCCCGAGAAGACCTGCGTCAACTTCTGGGGCGATGCGGCGTTCGGCCACACGGGCCTTGATTTCGAAACCTGCGTTCGCGACAGCATTCCCATCCTCTCCATTCTGGTGAACAACCACTGCATGGCGGCGGAATTGAATGTCATGACCGGTTCGACCGCCAAATACCGTTCCACCGACATTTCCGGCAACTACTCGGATCTGGCAAAGGCGCTGGGAGGTTACAGCGAGCGCATCACCAATCCCGCTGAAATCGTCGCGGCGATCAAGCGCGGTGTGGCGAAAACGAAGGAGGGCACCCCGGTGCTTCTGGAGTTCATGACGAAGAAGGAGACGCGGTCCAGTTCCTATGGACGCAACGGCGGGTAGTCTATCTCTTTGATTGTGTGATGGATTCAAGGTCCGCCTTGGGGCGGACCGCAGACTTTCTCGCGGGGGCCAATCCCATGGTCTGCGGGATCTGAGCGGTTAAATCATGTGGGAGGGTGCCGCTCCGGAAGATTCTGCCGGCGCTGCCCACGTTGTTTTTTTTCGTCATTGCCACAACCATGCGGCGCAAAAACCCACCCCGTTTCTATTGACTGTCTGTTTACCGGCAACGCAGGACGGATACCACTTGCGGAATTACCTGGGGCTAACAACCCCGATTCATCCGCCAGGTGCAGGCAGGTTTTTGACGAAACCCGATGTCGCAAATCATCAACTATTGGTAGTGTCCTGCGGTCGATGGCCAACAATATCTAGTGTTTTGCCGACACGGCAACATTTTTGGCAAAAATGCATAAATATAGCAAATGCATCTTGCATCTTCTGTTCGGCTCATGTATTAATTGCATTGTTAAGTAACGCGATCGGCAATTTTTTGCAAATTCGAAAGAAAGAGTAAAAAAGATCAAAACGAATTTCAACAATCCAACGCGTGCAGCACGCAGCGACGGGTTGGAGTCACAGCCGATCAGCAGTGTGTATTTGTTTTGGCAGATTCCCCGAGATGGGGGGCTGCAATTGGATTCGATAGGCCGTAGATCATCACGGCGATTGAATGGCTCGCGCCGGAACGGGCGGGTCGGGTAAGTTGTATCCATTAACTCCTAAAGGAGATTGCCATGGCAACGAAGAAAAAAGCAGCCAAGAAGAAACCAGCCAAAAAGAAGAAGTAGTTTTTGCAATTAATTCCTGCAATCGGCCAAGAAGAAATCCGTCGAATTGAAGGCGGTAAATAAGAAGCCAAAAAAAACGGCTTGGTAACCGATCAAAGATGCGAACTCTGCATTTCTGAGCGATTCCAAGCCGAGGTGGGTACGAATGGCCTGCGGACAGTTCAAGGCTTTGCGCTAAGGTCTGATCCGCAGGCATTCGATTTCGTCGAGATTGCCACTTGACGAAGACTACAGATATAGCATGCCTTACAGCCCCCCTGAACTGTCAAGAGAAACTTTCAACTCATTGAATTCATTGTGTTTGTTGTATTTTTTCCATAGTAATCTGCGTCTATAAAATCCTTGCATTCTCTCCCCACGAGTGCTTTCGGTGAAAGCTAGCCCGCAAGTACGCGAAGGTCTGACTGCTATGGAAATTCCTTTTTGCGGTGCCATTGCACCAAGATTATTAGGCGGCGCTCACGGCTGCGCAGGTCGACAGGGGAAGACAAACCTCCGGCCGGACTCTTATTCTGGTTGAATTCCGGCCAGCTTGATGGCGCGCCCATAGCGCTCAAATCCTCGCTTCATGGCTTCGGCGAATTGCTGCGGTGTATTTGCCACAACCATCATCCCCTGGTCTTCAAGCTTGGGTTTTACATCCGGTGCATTGAGGGCTTTTACAAAATCCGCGTTGATGCGTGCAAGCAGGACCGGAGGCATGTTGGCCGGGCCAAAGAAACCCATCCACGATCCGGGTGCCTCGAAACCCGGCAGGCCTTCGGTCATGGTGGGCACGTCCGGCATGCGCGCAATCCGGTTGGCGGATGCCATGCCAAGCAGTTTCAGCTTGCCGGCCGCCAGTTGGTTTGGCAGGCTTGCAGTCGAGGCGAACCCGATGGGGATGTGGCCGCCGACCACGGCATTCATTATGTCAGCCGCCCCCTGCAGCGGAACATGCACGATGTCGACACCTGCCGCCTGCCTGAATAATTCACCGGTCAGGTGAAACACCGAGCCCACGCCATTGCTGGCGTAGGAATATTTGCCCGGATTCTTCTTGAGCAGTTCCACCAGTTCGCGAATGTTGTTCGCGGGAACCGACAGGGCGACTATCAAGCCCGACACCGGTTCCACCGCCATGGTGATGGGTGTGAAATCCTTCACCGGATCGTAGGGAAGTACCTTGGAAAGAAAAACCACCGCCACATGGGTCCCCGAACTTCCCATCAACAGCGTATCGCCGTCCGGCGGCGATTTCGCCACCTGCTCGGAACCGATGCGTCCGCCTGCGCCACCGCGATTCTCAACAACCACCGGCTGTCCCCAGGCTTCGCTGGACTTGTTGGCGACAAAACGCGACACGGTGTCGAGGATG
>CAIUKQ010000437.1 GCA_903899705.1 uncultured beta proteobacterium | reverse complement strand
GCCGTGTGCGTACGGCGTGTGCGCCGTGCAGATTTCTTGACCATTGAAAACTCCTTCTCGCCATTCCGTCTTCGGAATAGCATTGTGCGCGGAGTTTCCACTTATAGTGCCGTTCAAATTTTCGGGGCCACTTCTCAAAGGGCTGGTACGAAAAAACCGCCTCGTAACCCGCCCTTGCAAGAGGCTACTGGTCGGTGAGACCTGCCTGTTTGACAAGCGACTCGCCCTTGTCAATGTCTTCCTTCAGATATTGCGCAAACTGCTCCGGCGTGTTGAGCGCCGATTCCAACCCAAGGGGCGTCAGGTGCTTTTCGATGAACGAAGGCTGCCCTGCCACTTTCGCAATTTCCGCATTCAATCTGGCGACCAACGGTTTCGGGGTACCGGCTGGAGCTAGGAAACCAAACCACCCCCGCAAAGCCCTGCCTTGGTAACCCAACTCGGTCAGCGTGGGAACGTCTGGCAGCAAAGCCGACCGCGATGATCCATCGACCGAGAGCGCCTTGAGCTTTCCGGACTTGAGATGGCCCATCAGGTTGCCCACGCCGAAATAAAGGGCTTCGATCTGGTTTCCAAGCAAGGCGGTCACCGCCTCCCCGCCGCCCTTGTAATTGATGAAACGCACGTCAGTGCCGTTGACCTTGTTGAACTCATCCATGAAGAGGCGAACATTGTTGGCCGTCGAACCATAATTCATGCCGCCGGGCTTTGATTTCGCCTTGGCAATGAATTCCCGGAAAGTATTGGCACCCAGCGCCGGATTGACGGTCAACCCCACCTTGATGAAAAAAAGATTGGTAATCGGCTCGAAATCCTTGCGCGGATCGATCGGCGCCTTCGCCATGGTAAATGGCGTGATGCTGGTGGTATCCACGGCCACCAGGCAAATGGTGTGACCGTCGGGAGCCGCCTTCGCGCAGGCTTCGGCACCTATCATGGTCGCCGCCCCCCCGCGGTTCTCCACCAGCATCGGCTGTCCGATGTTTTGCCCCATGTCGACGCTCAGCGCTCGAAGCACGACATCTGCCAGTCCGCCGGGGGTGAACGGAAGGATCGCGCGCAAGGGTTTTGACGGCCACTGCTGCGCACTCGCGCCCTGCGCCATGGCCCACACCGCCAGCGCCACGACAACTTTTGCCTTCATCCCCGGCTCCCTCTCGTCACCTGCAGTCTGCCATCCGGAACACCTTTGTTACGCGATAAATTCCTCGCGCAGCAAATCAATCTTGCGCAGCAGTATTTCGTCCGTGCATTCAAACAACACGGCATCGCTGCGGGAATGGATTTCAAACGGCGTCCAGCTCGGCATCGCGATCACATCGCCGCGCCGGAAATCCAGGCGCTCGTCGCCGGCCCGCACCGTGCCCTCGCCCGCCGTGCAGGCAAACACACTGCTCGCCGTGGTGCGGCGCTTGCGCGTTGTCTTGCCCGTCGGTATGCGATGGAACCGAAGTTCGATGGTTTTGAATATCGGCGTGGACAGCGAAATGGTATGAACGCCCTGCGCGTCGGGCTTCGCCATGGCGAGATCCTTCTGCGTCGATGCATAGGGAAACCAGTAGTCGTGGGACATTGGCTCCTGCGTCACCGGCTGGGGTTTTCCATGGTCCTGCTCGAAAAACATCGGTTCCAGCAGATGCACCAATGGCACATCCAGGAAATCGATCCAGTAGCCGTTTTCCTTGCCCTCGTTGTAATGGCTGTGCCAGTTCCAGTTGGGGGTCAGCAGAACATCACCGGCGATCATCGGCAGCTTGACGCCATTGACCACGGTCGCAATGCCCTCCCCGCCATCCAGCATCAGCCGAAG
>CAIUKQ010000436.1 GCA_903899705.1 uncultured beta proteobacterium | reverse complement strand
CTGCAGCATCTTCCCAATGCGGAACGCGTGCCGCTGTCCAGCAACGCAGAGGCCGCGCGCCAGGCGTCCACCGAACCGGGCACCGCCGCAATAGGCCCGGAGATTGCCGCAGCGCGTTATGGATTGAAGATTGTCTCAGGTGGTATTGAAGATGACTCGCGCAACATGACGCGGTTTCTTGTGCTGGGGAATCAGGATACCCGCCCCACCGGTCGCGACCGCACCTCGCTTGTTATTTCGGCACCCAACCAGCCGGGTGCGGTGCATGCGCTGATCACACCCTTTGCCGATAATGGCGTTTCGATGAGTCGAATCGAGTCCCGGCCTGCCCGGACAGGCCATTGGGAGTATTACTTTTACATCGATCTAGAAGGTCATCAGTCGGATGCGCCCGTGGCGAAGGCCCTGGCGCAGGCCAAGGCGATGGCGCCCTTCATGAAAATATTCGGTTCCTATCCTGTTTCCAATTCCTCTTCCGAAGCCTGATCATGGATGTCTGCGAATTTTCACCTTCCTATGTGCGCGGCATCGCGCCTTATCAACCGGGCAAGCCCATTTCCGAGGTTGCGCGCGAGTACGGCCTTGACGAATCCAAGATCATCAAGCTCGCCTCCAATGAAAACCCGATGGGAATTTCGCCTCTGGCGCGCGCGGCGATTGAGCGGGAAATCGGAGACCTGTCGCGCTACCCCGATGGCAATGCGTTTGACCTGAAGGCGGGGATATCCCGCAAATTCAGCATCGATCAGGCGCAGATCGTGGTGGGCAACGGCTCGAATGATTTGCTGGAAATGCTGGCTGGCGCGTTTCTCGCACCGGGCCGGGCGGCGGTCTTTTCGCAACACGCCTTCGCCATTTATCCGCTTGCGACGCAGGCGCGTGGGGCGCAATGCATTTCGGTTCCGGCGAAGCAGTTCGCGCATGACCTTGACGGGATGCTGGCGGCCATCACGCCGGCGACCCGCATCGTCTTCATTGCGAATCCGAATAACCCGACCGGAACCTTTGCGGCAGGTCCGGAAATCGAGCGGTTTCTGACCCGTTCTCCCAGGGATGTTGTCGTTGTCCTGGACGAGGCCTACAACCAGTACATTCCCGAAGAGGCGCGCTACGACAGCCTGCGTCTGCTAGCCGCGCATCCCAACCTTGTGGTGCTGCGGACCTTTTCCAAGATTTATGGACTGGCAGGACTACGCGTGGGGTTCGGCGCCATGAGTCCGGCCATTGCCGACCTTCTGAATCGCGTGCGCCAGCCGTTCAATGTCAACAGTCTGGCACTGGCGGCGGCCTGCGCGGCACTGGAGGATGATGCCTTTGTCCAGCGCAGCTTCGAGAACAACCGGGCCGGAATGCGCCAGTTGGAGCAGGGCTTTCGAGGACTCGGACTGGACTTCATACCTTCTTGCGCAAATTTCGTCAGCTTTGCGGTTCCGCGTGAGGCAGGCAAGCCGATGGGTGGGGTGATCTTTGAGCGTCTTCTTCGGGCTGGCGTCATTGTGCGCCCGATCGGCGGTTACGAGATGCCGGACCATCTCCGGGTCACCGTTGGCACGCCGGCGGAGAATGACGCTTTCCTTCGCGCCATCGCATTGTCCCTGAAGGGCTGAAATGGCGAACGTGGTGAAGCGCGCGCCCATCGAAAAACTGGTGCTGGTCGGCGCGGGATTGATCGGCGGATCATTTTCCCTGGCATTGAAACAGGCGGGCGCGGTCGGGCATGTGGTGGGTGTGGGGCGAAGCGTTGCCACAATGGAGGAGGCCAGGCGTCTTGGCATCGTGGATGAGGTTGCACAAGACTATTCATGCGCCTCGGACGCAAGCATGGTCATGCTGGCGATGCCGGTAGGGCAGACCCGGGCGGTGTTGCATGCACTTGCGCCAAATCTGGGTCCGGACACGGTGGTGACCGACGCCGGCAGCACCAAGTGCGATGTCGTGGACGCGGCACGAGCGGAGTTGGGAAATGCATTGACGCGTTTTGTGCCGGGCCATCCGGTGGCCGGTACCGAGCACAGCGGTCCCAAAGCGGCGTTTGCGGACCTGTATCGAGGGAGAAGGGTTGTCCTGACGCCCCTTGAGCAGACCGATGCCACGGCCCTCTCGATGGTGCGGGACGCGTGGCTTGCCTGCGGGGCTAACCTGTTTGAGCTCACCCCGGAATTGCATGACCAGGTGCTTGCAACCGTCAGCCACCTTCCGCACCTTCTGGCATTTGCCCTGGTGGACCAGGTCGCAAGCGAGACGCACGCAGAACAGCTTTTTTCGTTTGCAGCAGGCGGATTCCGCGATTTCACCCGGATCGCGTCAAGTCATCCGGAGATGTGGCGGGACATCTGCGTGGCCAACAGGGAGGCGTTGCTAGGAGAGTTGGCCAAGTATGAAGGTCACCTCGCAAGTCTTCGATCACTGCTCCAAGCGGGAGACGGCGCCGGTATCGAAAAGGTCTTTTCTCGGGCGCGGGTGGCGCGCAACCGGTGGCTGGAATCAACCGGCAAGGGACCGGCATCCTGATGGTGTTTCCGGAGGTCCTGGACCTTGATCCAGTGGGGAGTGCCGCAGGCTGCGTGCGCATGCCCGGCTCTAAGAGCATCTCCAACCGTGTGCTGCTGCTGGCGGGGCTCGCCAGTGGCGACACGGTTGTTCGCGATCTCCTGGACGCCGATGACACCGGCCACATGCTCACGGCGCTGCGCGTTCTCGGCATTGATTGGCGCCAGACGGCACCTAACGATTACAGCGTCAACGGCGCTGGCGGCGCATTTGCCGTCAAATCAGCGGATCTGTTTCTCGGCAATGCCGGCACCGCATTCCGTCCGCTCACCGCGGTGCTGTCCATGTGCGCGGGCGACTACAGGCTCGCAGGCGTCGCGCGCATGCACGAGCGCCCCATTGCCGATCTGGTGGATGCGCTGCAGGGGATGGGCGCGCACATCGACTACCTGGGCAAGCCGGGATACCCGCCACTGCGCATTCTTCCTGGCAAATTGAAGTCGCCCGTTGAAACACGGGTGCGCGGCGACGTCTCGAGCCAGTACCTGTCTGCGTTGTTGATGGCGCTTCCGCTGGCCGGTGGAGGAACGATAGGGGTCGAGGGGGATCTAGTTTCCAAACCCTATGTGGAAATGACCCTGAACATGATGTCGCGATTCGGAATCGTCGCAACAAGGAATCAGTGGTCCGAATTTCACGTCCCGGGAGGATGTTATCAATCCGCGGGAGAAATTTATGTCGAGGGCGATGCGTCGTCGGCTTCCTACTTTCTCGCAGCCGGCGCTATTTCCGGTCTCGCGGGAGGCGATCCGGTGCGGGTCGAAGGCGTGGGCGAGGCGAGCATCCAGGGCGATATCCGGTTCGCCGAGGTATTGCGCCAGATGGGGGCCACGGTTCGCATGGGAGGGAATTGGATAGAGGCCGTCGGCCCCTCCGGAGGACGGTTGCGGGCGATTGACGCAGACCTCAATCACATACCCGATGCCGCGATGACGGCAGCCATCCTGGCACTGTTTGCCGATGGTCCGAGCGTATTGCGCAATATCGGAAACTGGCGGGTCAAGGAAACCGACCGGCTTGCCGCGATGGCAACCGAATTGCGCAAGGTAGGCGCCATCGTTGAGGAGGGCGGGGACTATCTGCGCATCACCCCACCCGTTGAATTCCGTGCAGCAACCATAGATACCTATGATGACCATCGGATGGCCATGTGTTTTTCACTGGTCGCGATGGCCGGTGTGCCTGTGCGGATCAATGACCCGGCTTGCGTGCGCAAGACCTTTCCGGAATATTTCGAGCATTTCGCCAGAATCAGCCGCCGCTGATCCATTGATCACAACAGGCGTTCAAATCAAGGACACATGGTTTCCGATATTCCCGTGATTGCCATTGATGGTCCCTCGGCTTCGGGCAAGGGCACCGTTGCGCAAAAAGTAGCAGAGCGACTGGCATTCCATTGCCTGGATAGTGGCGCGTTATACCGTCTGGTGGCGCTCGCCGGCATTCGCAGGCAGATTCCGTGGAGTGATGAAACCGTTTTGGGTTCCTTGGCCCTGGAGTTGCCCGCGCGCTTCGTCGGTGGTGAAATATATCTTGATAATCAAATTGTTACAGATGAAATCCGAACGGAAGCCTGTTCCGTGGGGGCCTCTATGGTGGGCGCCATCCCACGGGTCCGGGAAGGGCTGCTGGCTCGCCAGAAGGCCTTTCGCCAAATGCCCGGTCTAGTGGCTGAAGGCCGCGATATGGGAAGCGTTGTTTTTCCGGACGCCGGGCTTAAAATTTTCCTCACGGCAAGCGCTGAAATACGCGCCGAACGTCGCCTTAAACAGTTGAAACAAAAAGGAATCGCTGCTAAACTTGCCGTCCTTTTGCAGGATCTTCGCGAACGTGACGAGAGAGATTCCTCGCGCAGCTTGGCGCCTCTCAAGCCGACCCAGGACGCACATTTGCTGGACACGACAGAGTTGAGTGTCGATCAGGCTGTAGACAAGATTTTGCTTTGGTATCAAGGAAGTAGGTGACGAGAATGGCCGGTTCGCCCAAGGCAGCCGGGATTCCCGTCTTTTTTCAACGAACCCCGCCTGTTTTTGGGTGGTTTTAAATAGAGATTCTTCAATGTCCAGTGTTCTCCTCTCCGCTGAAGTACCCGTAGAAAGTTTTGCCGCCCTTTTTGCCGAAAGCCTGACGCGCAAGGAAATGCGCATCGGCGAGGTCATCACCGGCGAAGTCGTCCGCGTCGACAGCAACTATGTGGTCGTGAACGCCGGATTGAAATCCGAGAGTTTCGTTCCGCTTGAAGAGTTCAAGAATGACCGCGGCGAGCTCGAGGTCAAGGTGGGCGACTTTGTCGCCGTTGCGATCGAGGCTCTCGAAGACGGTTATGGCGAAACCCGCCTGTCCCGTGACAAGGCCAAGCGACTGGCTGCGTGGATGGATCTGGAGAAGGCACTGGAGAACGGTGCGCTCGTGGCGGGTGTCATCACCGGCAAGGTCAAGGGCGGCCTGACTGTCATGACCAATGGCATACGTGCCTTCCTCCCTGGCTCGCTGGTGGATATCCGCCCGGTCAAGGACACCACGCCCTTCGAGGGCAAGGAAATGGAATTCAAGGTCATCAAGCTCGACCGCAAGCGCAACAACGTGGTGGTCTCGCGTCGCGCGGTGCTGGAAGCTTCGCAGGGCGAAGAGCGTCAGAACCTGTTGAAGACCCTCACCGAGGGCGCGGTCGTCAAGGGTATCGTCAAGAACATCACCGACTACGGCGCGTTCGTGGATCTGGGCGGCATCGACGGCCTGCTCCACATCACCGACCTCGCGTGGCGCCGTGTGAAGCATCCTTCCGAAGTGCTGGCGGTTGGCGATGAAGTCACCGCCAAGGTGCTCAAATTCGATAATGAAAAGAATCGCGTCTCCCTCGGCCTGAAGCAGCTGGGCGAAGATCCCTGGGTGGGGCTGGGTCGCAGGTATCCGACCGGCACCCGCCTGTTCGGCAAGGTCACCAACCTCACCGACTACGGCTCGTTTGTCGAAGTCGAGTCGGGCATCGAAGGCCTGGTGCACGTTTCGGAAATGGACTGGACCAACAAGAACGTCCATCCTTCCAAGGTCGTGCAACTCGGAGACGAAGTCGAAGTCATGATCCTCGAGATCGACGAAGACCGCCGCCGGATATCCCTCGGCATGAAGCAGTGCATGCCCAACCCGTGGGAAGAGTTCTCGATCAACTTCAAGAAGGGCGACAAGGTCCGCGGACAGATCAAGTCGATCACCGATTTCGGCATCTTTATCGGCCTGCCGGGTGGAATCGACGGACTGGTCCATCTGTCAGACCTCTCCTGGACCCTCACGGGCGAGGAAGCGGTCCGCAATTTCCGCAAAGCCGAGGAAATCGAGGCGATGGTGCTCTCGATCGATGTCGAGCGTGAGCGCATATCCCTGGGCATCAAGCAGCTGGAGGGTGACCCCTTCAACAGCTTTGTTGCCACCAACGAGAAGGGCACTCGTGTCGACGGCACCGTCAAGACGGTCGATGCCAAGGGCGCGGTTGTCACCCTGACTGTCGAGGTCGAGGGCTACCTGCGGGCCTCGGAGATTTCCAGGGATCGCGTCGAAGACGCGCGCACGCTCCTGAAGGAAGGTGATACGGTAAATGTGATGATCATTAACGTCGATCGCAAGAACCGCACCATCAACCTGTCGGTGAAGGCGAACGATCTGGCCGACGAGGGCGATGCCATGGCCCGTTTGCAGAGCGAATCTGCGGCGAGCTCTGGAAGTACCAATCTGGGTGCTTTGCTAAAAGCGAAGTTGGACAATAAAAACTCGCAAAACTGACCGGGAGGCCGGTAATGACCAAGTCTGAACTGATTGCTCAACTCGCTACGCGATATCCCCAATTGGTCGCGAAGGATGCGGAGTTCGCGGTGAAAATGATTCTTGATGCCATGACTCAGGCCCTTGTGCAGGGTCAGCGCATCGAGATTCGCGGTTTCGGCAGCTTTGGTCTGAACCATCGACCTGCGCGCGTTGGGCGAAATCCCAAGTCGGGTGAGAAGGTGCATGTGCCCGAGAAATTCGTCCCGCACTTCAAGGCGGGCAAGGAACTGCGCGAGCGCGTAGACGAGGAATAGTGGGAACGAAGTTGAACTGGAACGGCGGCATCGGCGATGCCGCCGTTTTCATGTTGAGGCTCCCATGGATTCTGGCTGAATGAAAATCCTGCGCTACCTGTTCTGGTTGCTTCTTTCCGTCTTGTTCGTGTTGCTGTTGCTGTTTGCCGTCCGCAACACCACACCAGTCCGGTTGCGGTTCTTTTTTGATCAGGGCTGGGACGTTCCACTCATCGTTCTCCTCCTGTGTTTCTTCGTTATCGGCGCATGCCTTGGCGTGCTTGCCTCCCTGGAACGAATATTCCGCCAGCGGCGGGAAATATCCGCCCTGAAGAAGTCGATCAAGAACCGTGCTGAATCGCAGGCACCGGTCAATACGGGCGTGACCTGATGGATTTCGAGTACTGGTGGTTGCTGGGCCTGCCGCTGTTTTTCGGCCTTGGCTGGCTGGCGGCGCGCGTGGACATCAAACATTTGCTGATGGAGTCGCGTGCGCTACCGCGATCCTATTTCAAGGGCCTCAACTTTCTCCTGAATGAGCAACCTGACAAGGCGATCGAGGCTTTTATCGAAGTCGTACGGATCGACCCGGAAACCATAGAACTTCATTTCGCGCTGGGCAGCCTGTTCCGCCGCAGGGGTGAGACGGACCGGGCGATCCGCATGCACAAGAACCTGCTTGATCGCAGCGACCTTGCTGACGAGCAGCGCCTTCATGCCTTGTACGAACTCGGACAGGATTATCTCAAGGCCGGACTGCTTGACCGGTCGGAAGAAGTGCTTTCGAAACTGCGCGACTCCGCGCTGAGGCGCGAGGCGCTGCGCCTTTTGCTGGAAATCTACCAACAGGAAAAGGACTGGGACAAGGCAATCGATACCGCAAGGGACCTCGAAGCCGACTCCGGTGAAAGCAGGCAGAAAGAGATCGCCAATTTTTATTGCGAACTGGCTGCGCAGGATGTCACCCATTCAAGAACGACAGAAGCCTCGGCCAACCTCGAGCGCGCGATGCAGGCCAATCGAAAATGCGTCAGGGCCAATATCCAACTCGGAGAAATGCACGCCCAGGCAGGGGAAGCGGCTCTGGCGATAGATGCCTGGAAGCGAATCGAGCAGCAGCAGCCGGCCTTTGTCGCGCTTGTGGCCAGGCGCATCCTTGATTGCTACCGTACGCTGAACCGTGCCGAAGAAGGTCTGACGTTGTTGCGCGGGTTTCTTGCCCAATACCCGTCGCTTGATCTGCTGGACGTCGTTTTCCAGTCCAGCCTCGAACTCCATAATCCCGAAACGGCCTATCAACTGGTCAAGGAGGAGCTTCGAAGAAACCCCACGCTACTGGGTCTGGACAAGCTGCTCGAGGCGCAGATACTGGTCGCCCCGCCCGAAAAACGGCACGACCTGGAGCTGGTGAAAAATCTGGTGCACGGGCATACCCGGCGCCTTGCGCGGTACCGGTGCGACAACTGTGGTTTCAAGGCGCGGCAGTTCCACTGGCGGTGCCCGGCCTGCAGCGGATGGGAAACCTACCCGCCCAAGCGCACCGAGGACTTTGATCTGGACCCTTAAGCGCAGGAATGATCATCTTCCGGAAACATGGTGCGACAACAATGAATTATGTAAATCCTGGGAAAGAGGCAGCGTGAAAGTAACAATGATTGGTGCGGGGTACGTCGGGCTTGTAACCGGCGCGTGTTTTGCGGAGGTCGGCAACGATGTACTTTGCCTCGATCTCGACAAGAAGAAAATTGATGTGCTGGAGCAGGGCGGCGTCCCCATATTCGAGCCCGGCCTGAAGGAGATGATCCAGCGTAACCGCGCCTCCGGCCGGTTGCGGTTCACGACCGATGTTGAAGCCGCGGTTCACCATGGTCAGGTGCAGTTCATCGCCGTAGGCACCCCCCCGGACGAAGACGGCTCGGCGGATCTGAAATACGTGCTGGCGGCCGCGAGAAGCATCGGCCGGCATATCGACGGCTACCGGCTGGTGGTCAACAAATCCACCGTCCCGGTCGGAACCGCCGACAAGGTTCGCGATGCGCTCCAGGAGGTGTTGCGAGAGCGCGGAGCGGATATACCCTTTTCCGTGGTGTCGAATCCGGAGTTCCTCAAGGAAGGCGCCGCCATCGAGGATTTCATGCGGCCCGACCGGATCGTTGTCGGCAGCGATGACGAACAGGCAACGCAAATCATGCGCGCGCTCTACGCGCCGTTCCAACGCAATCACGAACGCATGATATTCATGGATGTGCGGTCGGCGGAACTGACCAAGTACGCGGCCAATGCCATGCTGGCAACGCGCATTTCGTTTATGAATGAACTCGCGAACCTGGCGGACAAACTGGGTGCCGACATCGAACAGGTGCGCCTCGGAATCGGATCCGATCCCCGCATCGGATACCACTTTCTCTATGCCGGCGCCGGCTACGGCGGATCCTGTTTTCCCAAGGATGTGCAGGCATTGACGCGAACCGCGGGTGAAGCGGGGGCCACACATCTGATTCTTGACGCCGTTGAGAAAGCCAACGAACTGCAAAAATCCGTACTCGGCACGAAGATACGCGCCCGCCTAGGCAGCAACCTGTCAAAGCGGCGCTTTGCGGTCTGGGGCCTGGCCTTCAAGCCCAATACCGATGACATGCGTGAAGCGCCCAGCCGTGTGTTGATTGCCGATCTGCTGGCGGCGGGCGCCGAGGTTTGCGCCTATGACCCGGTCGCCATCGAAGAAGCAAAACGGGCATTTGGCGCGAACGCACCGGGCCTTTATTTCGCCGATTCGCCGATGGCTGCGCTCGAAAACGCGGACGTCCTTGTCATCATCACCGAGTGGAAGGAATTCCGAAGTCCTGATTTCGACCTTATTCGCGAAAAACTGAAGGTGCCGGTCATATTTGATGGTCGAAATCTTTACGATCCGGCGGAAGTTCGCCGCCATGCGCTGGAGTACCATGCCATCGGCAGAAAATAAGGGCAGGATCCCGACCATGGCAGGCAAGACTAGGCAATCGGGGCGCATGCCAAAGACCGCTACCAGGCGCGCCGTCAAGCCTGCAATCGTGCCATTCTCCATGGATGTTCGGACGCTACGCCGTGCACGGCTTCTCGTCGTAGGCGATGTCATGCTGGACCGCTATTGGTTCGGCGAGGTGAATCGGGTGTCGCCCGAGGCGCCGGTGCCCATCGTGAAGGTTGATCACACTGACGACCGTCCGGGTGGCGCCGCCAATGTGGCGCGCAATGCGGCTGCACTGGGCGCGCATGTCACGCTGCTCTCAGTCGTCGGTGCCGATCAGGCCGGGGAGCGTTTGGCCCAGTTGCTGAAGGCCGACGGTGTGCATGCCAAGCTTCATCGCGATCGCAGCATCGACACCACGGTCAAACTGCGTGTCATGGGCCGGCGCCAGCAGTTGCTGCGAATTGATTTTGAAACGGCCCCGAGCCACGAGGTGTTAATCGACAAACTGGCCGATTACCGGAGTCTTCTTGCCCGCTCGGATATCGTCGTGCTCTCCGACTATGGCAAGGGAGGGCTGACGCATATTTCCAAAATGATCGCTTTGGCCGTCGCCAGCGGAAAACGGGTGCTGGTGGATCCCAAGGGTGAGGACTATTCGCGCTATCGCGGTGCCACCATGGTGACTCCCAATCGAAGTGAGTTGCGCGAAGTCGTGGGCAGTTGGAGGGATGAGCGCGAACTGACGCGCAAGGCGCAGACCCTGAGGCAGAAACTGGGGATCGAAGCCCTGTTGGTGACGCGGAGCGAGGAGGGCATGACCCTGTTTCAGAAGGGTTCCGTGTCCCACCAGGCTGCCCGGGCACGCGAGGTATTTGATGTGAGCGGAGCGGGTGATACGGTCATTGCGGTCCTTGCGGTGATGCTGGGCGCCGGTGCATCGCTCGCCGAGGCAACACGCATTGCCAACCATGCGGCCGGGGTGGTGGTCGGAAAACTCGGCACGGCAGTGGTACAGGTGCCGGAACTGCTGGACAGTCTTGATGGAGACCGTTAAGGGTCTGCGGGAAATTACAATCTGTTCCCCGGTCGTTACGGGGCGTGGTCCGGAGGATGGACCCATGCTTTTTTCGGGAAGAATCTTGTGACCTACATCGTTACCGGCGCTGCCGGATTCATCGGATCCAACCTGGTGCGCGCGCTGAATCAGCGCGGCGAAAGGGACGTGATTGCCGTGGACAACCTCGCAAACGCCGGGAAGTTCAGTAATCTGGTGGACTGCGAAATTTCGGATTTCATCGATAAGCGCGACTTCCTTGAACTGCTGGCGGGTGGGCAGTTCGACGGGAGTGTCAATGCAGTATTTCATCAGGGCGCCTGTTCCGACACCATGGAGACCGACGGTCGCTACATGATGGAGAACAACTATCGGTATTCCCTGGAATTGCTTGAGTTTTGTTGTGAACAGGAGGTGCCGCTGATCTACGCATCGTCCGCAGCTGTCTACGGAGGCTCCACAACGTTTCGCGAGGAGCGACAGTACGAGTCGCCGCTGAATGTCTATGGGTACTCAAAATTTCTTTTTGATCAAATGGTTAGGCGTCGTCTTCCGGATGCCGGAATACCGATCGCGGGGTTCCGTTATTTCAATGTTTACGGGCGCAATGAGGCGCACAAGACGCGCATGGCCTCGGTTGCCTGGCATTTTTTCAATCAATATCAAAGCGAGGGGAAGGTGCGCCCGTTCCGGGGATCCGGTGGATACGAGGACGGCGGGCAGCGGCGCGACTTCATCTCCGTCGAGGATGTCGTCCGCGTCAATCTCTGGTTCCTTGACCATCCGGAGGCACGCGGCATATTCAATGTGGGCACCGGCCGGGCACAAAGCTTCAATGAAGTGGCAGTCGCCACCGTCAACACCTGCCGTGCGGCGGGCGGCGAATCCGCGCTGACTCTCGAGGAGATGCTGTCCAAAGGCATCATCGACTACCGCGAGTTCCCCGATGCCCTGAAGGGGAAGTACCAGCACTTCACCGAGGCTGATACTTCGGCACTGCGGCGGGCCGGCTACAGGGACGCCTTCGCTGACGTGGGGCAGGGCGTGACCTCCTACTGCGAATGGCTGCTGAAAGAACCGCGCGGATAGCGCACGTTGCAGGCGCCGCCTGCCTATCGTTGCAGCGGTTATTCTTCCTTCTTCATATACACTCGATTCATGAAAAATCCGCTGAACTACAAGACCATCGAAGACACCGTTGGAGAGACGCCACTGGTGCGCCTGAAACGGATGTCGGCCGGCACCGGCAACACCATTCTTTGCAAGCTCGAGGGAAACAATCCCGCGGGATCGGTGAAAGACCGGCCGGCCATGTCGATGATCGTGCGCGCGGAGAAGCGCGGCACCATCAAGCCTGGAGATACGCTGGTCGAGGCGACCAGCGGCAATACCGGCATAGCTCTTGCGATGGCTGCCGCAATCCGCGGTTACCGCATGATTTTGATCATGCCGGAGCATCTGTCCATTGAGCGGCGGCAGACCATGCGGGCCTTCGGCGCGGAAATCATACTCACGCCAAAGGCGGGCGGCATGGAGTCTGCGCGCGATCTTGCCGAACAGATGCAGCGCGAAGCCAAGGGACTGATCCTCGACCAGTTCGCCAATCCGGACAATCCGCAGGCGCATTACGAAGGCACCGGACCGGAAATCTGGCGTGATACCGGCGGCCAGATCACCCATTTTGTCTCCAGCATGGGTACCACCGGGACCATCATGGGCGTCTCCCGTTACCTGAAAGAACAAAACCCGAAAATCCAGATCGTGGGCTGCCAGCCCGAAGAGGGCTCGCAGATTCCAGGCATCCGCAAATGGCCGGAGGCCTACCTGCCGCGCATTTACGAGAATGCCCGTGTCGATGTGGTGGAGAATGTCAGCCAGTCCGATGCCGAGGAAATGGCCCGCAGGATGGCGCGCGAAGAGGGCATCTTTGCCGGGATATCCTCCGGCGGGTCGCTCGCGGTGGCGCTGCGCATTGCGGGACGCGTGAGCAATGCCACCATCGTATCCATCGTCTGCGACCGGGGCGATCGCTATCTTTCCACCGGCGTGTTCCCGGATTGATGGCCCCAACGCTAGCGTTCGATATCGAGACCGTTCCCGATATCGCCGGCCTGCGCAAACTGCACGGCATCGGCCCGGAGGTTGGCGACAACGACGTTGCCCAATTTGCGTTCGCGCGGCGGCGCGTCCAGAACGGAACGGATTTCCTTCCATTGCATCTGCACCGGGTGGTTGCCATTTCATGCGCTCTTCGCGAGCGAGACACATTCAAGATCTGGTCTCTGGGATCGGCTGCGGATGGCGAGGCCGAACTGGTGGCGCGATTTTTTGACGGAATCGATAAGTACACGCCCCAGTTGGTGTCCTGGAACGGCGGCGGATTCGACCTGCCGGTGCTCAATTACCGCGCGCTGTTGCATGGCATCAGTGCCGCCCGCTTCTGGGAGTGGGGCGAGGACGACCGCACCTTCAACTACAACAATTACATCAGCCGGTACCACAAGCGCCACATGGACCTGATGGACCTGATGGCGTTCTATTCGCCGCGTGCGAATGCGCCGCTGGACGAGGTGGCCAAGCTCTGTGGATTTCCCGGCAAACTGGGGTTCGACGGGTCGGAGGTCTGGGGGGCATGGCAAACCGGCGGCATCGCGGGCATCCGCGACTATTGCGAAACGGACGTGGCCAATACCTACCTGATCTTCCTGCGTTTTCAAAAACTGCGCGGTGTGCTGGATGAAGCGCAATACCGCCAGGAAATCGAACTGGTTCGCACCACGCTTGCGCGCGGTTGCGAGAAGCATTGGCAGGAATATCTGGCCGCCTGGACCAGCGAAAGAGAGCAGCGTGACGATGATTGAATTCGAGATTGAGTCACTGGACCGGGAAGGTCGGGGCATCGCGCGGGTCGACGGCAAGACGGTATTCGTTGACGGCGCGATCACGGGCGAGCGTGTCGAGGGTTCGGTCTACAAGACAAAACCCAGTTACGACATGGCACAGGTGCACCGCGTGTTGCGCGCCAGTGCCACGCGCGTGACGCCGGGTTGCACCTATTTCGGCATCTGCGGTGGCTGCTCCATGCAGCATGTGGATTCGCGTGCCCAGGTGGCCGCGAAGCAGCGGGTGCTGGAGGATTGTTTCGAGAGGATCGGAAACGTCACTCCGGAAACCATTTTGTCGCCCATACACGGCGCGCCATGGCACTACCGCAGCCGCGCGCGCCTCGGTGCGCGGATGGTGCGCAAGAAGGGTGGGGCGCTGATCGGGTTTCATGAGCGGCGATCAACCTTTGTCGCCGACATGAACAGTTGCGAGGTATTGCCGGAATCCGTTTCCAGGGCGCTGCCGGATTTGCGGCGACTGGTGGAGAGACTGTCCATTAGCGAACGCATGCCGCAGATTGAAGTGTCGGCCGGCGAAGACCTGACGGTACTGGTATTCCGGGTGCTGGATCAGCCAAGCGACAGCGACCTCGCATTATTGCGTGCGTATGCGGACAAAAGCGGATTCCAGATATGGCTGCAGGCTGCCGGTCCGGAGTCTGCGCAGCCGTTCTGGCCCATGGATGCGGCTCCTCTTGAATACCTTCTTCCGGAGTTCGACGTCCGGTTGGGTTTTGGCCCCACGGAGTTCACCCAGGTCAATCACGACGTCAATCGGATGATGGTGAGGCGCGTCATGCGCCTGCTTGATCCACAACCCGGAGAGCGCATCGGCGACATGTTCTGCGGACTGGGTAATTTCTCGCTGCCCATGGCGCGCAGTGGCGCGGAGGTGCTGGGCGTGGAGGGCAGCGCGGGCCTTGTGGCGAGGGCAACCGACAATGCGAGGCTGAATGGTCTGGATGCTCATTGCCGTTTTGAAGCCGCCAACCTGTTCAAGGCGGAAGCCTGCGCAGCACTGGGCAGTTTCGACAAAATGCTGATTGACCCGCCGCGCGACGGTGCGGTTGAACTGGTGAAGTCACTTGAAGGGCGCACGCCTCGCCGGGTGGTTTACGTCTCTTGCGATCCGGCCACACTCGCGCGCGACGCCGAATACATGGTGCATACGCTGGGATACCGCCTGTCAGCCGCCGGCATCGTCAACATGTTTCCGCATACCTCCCATGTTGAATCCATAGGGGTGTTTGACAGGGACTGAAACTTCGAATCGAGTACGAATCGATTCCTCCATGACAAAGGGGCCTTGCGGCCCCTTTGTCATGGAGGTGAAATCCTGACCTAATCGCTGCCACCAATTCCCAGCAGTTGCAGCAGGCTGGAGAAGAGGTTGTAGATCGAGATATACAGCGTCAGCGTCGCCGAGACGTAGTTCGTCTCTCCGCCGCGGACAATGGTGTTGATCTGCCACAGCATCATCAGGGTGGAGATCAGCACGAAACCTGCGAGCAGCACCATGTACATCACTGGGCTCTGCACGAAGGCGTTGGCGATCACCGCCAGGATCAGGACAATACTGCCGACTGCGAGGAACCCTCCCAACCCGGTCGAAAGGTCACGCTTGGTCGTGGTTGCAATGCCCGCCATCAACGCGAATATCACGGCCGTGCCGCCTGCGGCCATCATCACCAGTGAAACGCCGTTTGGCAGACCGAGAACCCTCTGCAGCAGCGGCCCGAGAAGGACGCCCAGGAACATGGTGAACCCCAGCAGCAGCCAGACACCCATGATGCTGTTGCGATTCTTCTCGATCACATGCATCCAGCCGAAGAAAATTCCGAGAATCGCGAAAAGTGACAGGATCGGGCTGGTGCGCATGAAACTCAGGTCCAGATTCGTTCCCAGGGCCGCACCAATGACCGTCGGGACCATGGATACCGCAAGCAGCAGATAGGTGTTTCGCAAAACCCGGTTCTGGCCAGCAGTAATACTGCCGCTCTGGTAAGGGACATTGGCTGATTGCAGTTCTGGTTGCATGGATTCCTCCGTTGTGGAATTCGAATTCGAATTTATCTAGGTTAGACCACTATTTGGTGCAATAGTTTTCTGATTGTTTGATTAATCCGGTGTTTCCCTGTCATTCGTGGGCGCGAGTATAGGGATGCCCCATGTATAATTCAAGTCATTGAATCCATTGATTACCCGTAGCTTTAACCGGGAATCGGCTTCTCGTCTGCGGGCTCCGATCTGGAGTTGCGAGGCTGCAGAGGGAAAAAAGGAAAATGGAAGGTTGGCCGAGCGGTTTAAGGCACCGGTCTTGAAAACCGGCGAGGGTGCAAGCTCTCCGTGAGTTCGAATCTCACACCCCAACAAAATCAACCGCTTACCAAACAACCGATTCCAAGCTTCAACCGAACTTATGACCTTTTTCCATCGCCTGATGGACAGAAAATGGACAGGATATCCATCCCCTTTTTAGAACTAATATACATGCTGGATTCTAACTGGCAACCGGCGTTCGGTCCTCATTCGTGGTAACAAAGCGCAGTCCGCACGCATGTCGTCCACACCTACCCCCTGATCGCCCCCGACCAAGCCAACCCCTAACCCAATTCCCGGTAGCCCGACCCCCACTACCCGGGTACCCCCCGCGCACAGCTTGAGACTCCGCCGCTCCTACCTTCACTGGGTTTTGCTCAAACGACCCCTCAATTCCTGAAACTCAAGACCCCACCGTACCCGTACCAACCGTTTCGGCCCCGTCATCTACAGATGAGGCGTGGGTCAGTGTTTTGCTCCGGTTTCTGCAGAAGTTTTGTGGAAGGCGTAAAAACTTTTACAGGGTTGGGGTAACCCCCCTGGTTATAGGAAAGCCCCCTTCGCAGTTGTTTGCGCCACTCTGAATCGCCATCGCAGATAGCGCGATTCATACCAGCAGTAGTTTTCTTATTTCATACCCGCCCCCATCAACACACGACCACATCGTGCTCGGATTCTCTTGTGTACTCCTAGCTCTGCAGCTTAGCTAACACAGCAACCCGCTGGCGAATGTAACTGGCTTTGGCTTTCTCGTGATTCCCATCACTCTCCGCGAAGCATCTTGCCCAAAGCCCCTTGTCCATTCTGGACTCTGATAATTCAGCCATTGCTTCAGCGAAGTAAATATCACTGGCACCGCTAATGCTAGACGGGGTATTGGCGACGGTAGGCAGAGTTCCTGCAATCGGCTTGAGCTTTCTGAATACAAAACCCGCGATGAAACCGATAACAAAATACGTTGGGACCACCAAGATCATACTGACAACCAGTTGTCCCAAACCCTTGGAGTAGTTGTTTCCACCAACCACCATCACCGAGATAAAGACAGACCACGCACCCCACCACAACCCCAGTTGGTAGGGTTTCGCCTTTGCCTTCCCCCAATATCTACCGGCGATTAACCAAAATAGAATCCCGCCCAAAACGGCAAAGCCGATTGTGACAAACAAGGATTCTATTAATGCGCCTCCTACGTCTAGTTTTCCTTCCTTCTTTGTGTCTGTAGAGTCAGGACGAGGGGCCGTCTGAGCATTTTGGAACTCGCCGTCGTTCCAGATGCCTTCCTGTTTCCGACCATCGGCGAAGGTATAGGTGCCCTGTCCAGAGCGCTTGCCATCCCTGTACTCACCGACGTATTTGTCCCCTTTGGTGAAGGTTTCGGTGCCCTGTCCAGAGCGCTTGCCATCCCTGAACTCACCGACGTATTTGAACCCATCGGCGAAGGTTTCGGTGCCCTGTCCAGAGGGCTTGTCATTCCTGTACTCACCGACGTATTT
>CAIUKQ010000435.1 GCA_903899705.1 uncultured beta proteobacterium | reverse complement strand
TTCATCCGCACGCATCGTTCCGTCCATCCTGGGCACAGCGTGTCTGCTGTGCCTTATTGCCAGCGTTGCAAACGCCGTATTTCGCAGGCCCCTGCCATTGCCCGATCTCCAGCAACTGGCGCAATCACAGGTGGCGCAAAAGATCCACATGGACCTGACATCATCGACCGGTGGTCTGCCGCGGGCGGTGGTGGTCCGGCGGGGGGCGATATTCTTTTCCTGGCTCGCAGGCTTCATGGCAAGCATGGCGGTGATCGGACTCATTCCCACCGTGCTGGTATTTGTGGTGGCCTACATGCGCCTGGAGAATCGTGAGCCGTGGAAGCTGGTGTTGCCGCAGGCGGGGGTGCTGGTCGCGTTTTTTTACCTGGTGTTCGACCAGTTGCTCAACATGGCGTGGCCGGAAACCCTGCTCGGGGCCTGGTTCCCCGTCCTGAAGTTCATACCTTCGCTGTGAGTGCGGCGCCTCTGGTGACGCCTTGTCTCAGCGGACAGGTTCCAGCCCGGTCGGGTTGAAATAGGTTGTCCTCGTGCTGCGCGTGGCGCGCCACGGGACTTCGGTGACGTCGTATTTCTCGTTGTCACCCTTCACCGGATGATGCATGCGTACCCTTCCTTCAATGACATTGCCTTTCGCCGTGCCGATGAATTCGTGTTCCTGGCTGCCTTCTACACCGGGGAGCGGCATGTTGAGTGTGAAAGTCAGCTGGTTTCCGTTCACCTTGAATTCCCGCACGGCACGGCGAGTGTTGCCCACCCGTACGGCGGCATCGGCATTCTGAAAGACCTGCTCGATGATGGCGGTGTAGGTGTTCTTTTTCATTCCCGGCAGCTTCAATTCCCAGTTCCAGTTGCCCGCAATGTTCGCAGGGACAACCCAAAGACGAACGCTCGCCTGTTCGCTATCGACGGCATCGGCCTGCCAGGCGCCCATGTCGAACATCTGGGTGACAACGCGCGTCCCCGGTTTCGCCTCGGCAAGGATCTTTGGCCGCAGCAGGCGCTGCAGTTCGGGGAACAGCCACATGTAGATGACATCAACCTTCGAGAGATCGGTATCGAACACGTTTTTTTGCAGAAACGTCACCTGACTGCCGACGCCCTCCACAAAGGCCCGTGCGTTCGCCTCCTGAACCAGTTTCGGATTGAGGTCGACCCCGAAACCGGTGACTCCGGGATTCGATTTGGCCGATCCGATTACAAGGCGCCCGTCGCCCGCGCCCAGGTCTACGACTACATCACTTTTTTTGAGCTTGTCCAGGTTGATCATTCGCTCGGCAATCTCCTCGCGGGTGCCTACAAAAAGGGAAAACATCGCCTGCGCCTGCGCGAACCGGGGCGACAGCAGCACGAACAGAATGAGTAAGGTTTTTGCAGTGCGGATCAACATGGGCAACCTCTACTGATTGAAGTGGCGCAGTCTGCGGTCGTGAAATCGAAACCGGCAGACCCGAAAACCGCGGCAGTTTAGCCTGCGTTTAGTAGCGCCGTGCAGCCATCAATCAGGCCCGCAAGTGCTACAGTTGCCGACTGCCGAATCGACGGAGGAAGACCCCGATGCGTCCAATTCAAACGCTGTGCCTGGCCGTGACGCTGGGCATGGCTGCCACCGCGTCCGCCCAGCAGGCGTGGCCAGCGCGCAGCCTGAGCCTGCTCACGCCGTTCCAGGCGGGCCCGGGCCCGGACCTTTATCTGCGGCCCCTGATGGCCAAGATCGGAGAGCAGATCGGCCAGGTCATCGTCAACGATGTGCGTATCGGCGGCGGCGGGGCGCTGGTTCTGCAACAGGCCGCACGCGCCGCGCCCGACGGACATACCCTTGTGGTGGTTACCAATTCGAATCTCATCCAGCGGCACCTTAGGCCTGAAAATACGCAGGATCCTGTTGATTTTGCTCATATTTCTCGTCTGAGTCTGGCGCCTGCGGTCCTGGTCATTTCGGCGGCTTCCCCCATGCAGCGTCTGGAGGATCTGGTGGCGGCTGCCAAGGCCGCACCCGGCAAGCTGAACTACGGTTCGGGCGGCAACGGCACGCCTTCACACCTGCAGGGAGCAACATTGCAGGCACTCACGGGGGTCGACACCGTGCATGTGCCGTTCAAAAATGCGAGCGATGTCATTCCTTCGCTGATTCGTGGTGATCTGCATTTCGCCTTCCAGGTCATGTCCTTCGGGGCGCCGTTCGTTCGCACGGGCAAGCTGCGCCTGCTCGCCACCACCGGCGCCGCGCGTGCGCGACTGTTCCCGGATTCGCCGACGCTTTATGAGTCGATAAAAAACGAACTGGCCATCCAGGAGAACTGGCTCGGCGTGGCCTTCCCGGCCAAAACTCCCGTCGCCCTCGTCAGGCGCTTTCACACGGAAATCCTGAAAGCACTGCCCGACCCGGCTGTTCAGAGGGGGATGGAGACGAGCGGAACCAATTCATCGCCGAGCGAGAGCTCCGAGGAGTACGCCGCCTACGTTCGCCGCGAGAACGACAAGTGGCGAGAGATCGTGAAACTTTCCGGCGTGAAGGTGGAATAAGCGTCGATTGCAAAGGAGCAACGTCATGCAACAGGCAACAAGAAAAGGCGATACCGGCGGCAACGCCTACGGTCGCGAACCGCTGACCTACGATGCTGACATCACCGAGGTCGGTCCCGGAACGCCCTGCGGCGAATTCATGCGTAGATACTGGCATCCGGTCGCCGTGTCGGCGAAGGTTACTTCTCGACCACAGAACGTCCGCATCCTGGGCGAGGACCTGATCCTGTTTCGCGATGGAAAAAATCGTGTGGGCCTGCTCTACCCGCGTTGCGCTCACCGCGGCACCACGCTGTACTACGGCAAGGTGGATGAGAACGGCATACGCTGCTGTTATCACGGCTGGCAGTTCGATGTTGAAGGCCACTGCATTGACCAGCCCTGCGAACCCGGGGGCGGCGAGCACAAGTCGCGGGTGCGACAGCCCTGGTATCCGGTGCAGGAACTCTACGGGCTGGTCTGGGCCTACATGGGGCCACCCGATAAACAACCGGTCCTGCCGCGCTGGGATGTTTTCGAGGCCCTGCAGCCGGGCGAAAAAATTCTCGCCACCGGTTCGAGTTTCGGCGCGGGCGGTGATGACACCGTCGAGATCGTGCCCTGCAACTGGCTGCAGGACTGGGAGAACATCATGGACCCGTTCCACATCCCCATCCTGCACACCACTTTCTCGGGTGTGCAGTTCGTGCCGGAGATGGGCATCATGCCCGAGGTGGTCTGGGATCCCGTGGATCTGGGAATGCGCTACAGCGCCTATCGCAAACTGGATGACGGACGCGAAATGGATCGCGTTACGCTCGCGCTGTTCCCGCATGTGCGCATCGTGCCCGACATACGACTCAGCGGCGGCCCTGCAAAAGGCATCGGTTGGGTGGTGCCGGTGGATGACACGCATTTTCGCCTCTTCCACACCACGCGTGTACCCGCCGACTTCAAGGGACGGGTATCGACGCGGCGCCCGTGGTCAGATATGACGGAAGAGGAGCACCAGAACGAGCCCGGCGACTGGGAGGCACAGGTCGGCCAGGGACCGGTTAGTTTTCACTCGGAGGAAAACCTTGCCACCAGCGACCGGGGCGTGGTTATGCTGCGAAGGGCATTGCGACGCCAGATAGAAATCGTGAAGCAGGGCGGTGACCCGGCCGGCGTGGTCTTCGATCCGGCCAAGGCGGTCTTCAAGGTTGAAGCCGGCAATTTCTACAGGGAGGCCTCCGTAACGACATAAGCACCATTCGACAGTTCGGGGCTTTTCCCCCGGTACCGCCTCATGCCCCACACACGCGGGGCTCCCCCTGAATATCCATGAAGAATCAAAAATGAAAATAGGCCTGTTCGACCATATCGACCGCAACCATCTTCCGCTCGCCACCCAGTTCGACGAGCGCCTGCGCTTCATTGCCGAGGCCGATGACGCGGGTTTCTACTGCTATCACGTGGCCGAGCACCATGCCTCGCCACTCAATTCAATTCCGGTGCCCGGCATTTTCCTGGGCGCGGTCGCTCGCGCCACGCGTCGCATGCACATGGGGCCCATGGTCTATTTGTTGCCGCTTTATTCGCCGCTGCGCATGATCGAGGAGATTTCCATCCTCGACCACCTCTCGGGTGGTCGCCTTGAGGTTGGTGTGGGTCGCGGCGTTTCGCCCTTCGAACTGAAGCATCACAAAATCGAGCACGAAGATTCGCGCGACATCTTCATCGATGCATTCGATTGCATCAGTGCGGGTCTTGTGACCGACAAACTGAATTATTCCGGGAAGCACTACGAGTACAAGGACGTGCCCATAGCGCTGAGGCCGCTGCAGACGCCTTACCCCGCGTTCTGGTACGGATCGTCGAATGCCACCGGTTCCACCTGGGCGGGTGAGCGCGGCCTGCACTTCGTCACCAATGGTTCGACGGCGCGTGGCAAGGGAAACATTCTCGCTTTCAAGGAGGCGCTGACCAAACGCGGCGGACCCGCCCAGCCCAAGGCGGAATTCAAGGGTGGTACTGCCATCGGCATCACGCGCCAGATTGTCGTTGCCGATACCGATGAAGCAGCCCTGCGCATTGCAGAACCGGCATGGGCCCACTACCACGCCAATCTCACGTACTTGTGGCGCATGAACACCAAGGACGAACTGGTGGTGCGCCAGGCGGTACCTTCGTCCGCAACCTACCCGGACTCCTTGCGCGATGGCACTATCATCGCGGGCTCTCCCGCCACGGTACTCGCCAAACTGACTCAGCAGATCGCCGAACTCGACATCAACTACCTGCTCGCCTACATGATGTTCGGAACCATGCCGCTTGCGGATGCGCTTCGATCCCTCTCGCTGTTCAGGACCGAAGTCATGCCGACTCTCGCGTCGATTTGAGTCGCAAACCGGCTCTCCCCCGATACCTTCCCTGTCCCTGCGGCAGCGGAGAGCCGTACACGGGCTGCTGCGAGATCTGGCACAACGGACTTGCCGAAGGCGTTCACGCTCCGACCCCGGAAGCGCTGATGCGTTCCCGTTACAGCGCCTATGTCGTGGGCCTGATCGACTACCTGCTGGCCACCTGGCACCCGTCCACGGCGCCGGGCGAACTGGAGCTCTCGCCGGTGAAATGGATCGGGCTCGAAGTTCTGCACGCCGAGTCCGCGGGCGATGCAGGCGTGGTGGAATTTGTCGCGCTCTGCCGGGTCAACGGCCGCGCCGAGCGCATGCACGAGACCAGCCGCTTCGTGCGTGAAGCGGGACGCTGGTACTACATCGATGGGCAGATGGTGGCCGAAGAAAATCCACGCAGCGGTGAGTCTTAATCCGGCTTCGCGCCGGACTCCTTGATCACCCGGGCCCATTTTTCGGACTGCCGCACCATCTGCCCGGCCAACTGTTCCGGCGAATTGCCGACAATTTCAAATCCGTGCGGGGTCAGTTTTTCCTGCAGGTCGGGGGATTTCAGCGCGCGGACAAACTCCGCATTCAGCCGGCTGATGATGGGTGCTGGTGTGCCAGCCGGTGCCACGGCCGCAAACCAGCCGCTCACTTCATAGCCCGGCAGGGTGTCGGCAATGAGCGGCAATTCTGGCGCAAGGGCCGAACGCGTCGCGCCGGCGATTGCCAGCGCGCGCAGTTTTCCGGATTTCGCCGGCGGCAGGCCCGTGGGCGTGCCCACCAGCATCAACTGCACGTCACCCGCCAGCACGGCATTCATGGAGGGCGCACTGCCCTTGAACGGCACATGGACCATCTCCACGCCGGCCATGCGCTTGAGCAATTCCATGCCGAGATGAAACGCGCTGCCGTTGCCCGAGGAGGCATAGTTGAGTTTGCCCGGGTTCGCGCGCGCATAGCCGATGAGTTCGCCCACACTGTTGATGGGCAACGAGGGATGCACCAACAACACGTGGTTGATGGCCGCGGTCAAGGTGACGGGGGCGAAGTCACGCGAGGGCAGGTAGGGCATCTTCGGAAAGAACAGGGGATTGGTCACCAGCGTCGCTTCCGTGCCGGTCAGCAGCGTGTAACCGTCGGCCGGCGAGCGCAGCAGCGCCTCGACGGCCACGAAGCCGGATGCGCCGCCCTGGTTCTCAATTAGCACCGGCTGCCCGATATTGCCCTGCAGCTTGGCCGCCACCAGCCGGTTGAGGATGTCGTTGGCGCCTCCGGGGGGTGAGGTCACGATGAACTTGAGCGGGCGCGATGGAAAGGACGACTGCGCACCGGTCTCTCCCGCCGGCAGTGCGACCAGGACCGCGATCAGGGACAGCGCGGCGGTGCGCCATGTGCCCATCAAACGCCAATCAGCCAATGTGCTGAACCTGCTCGCGCGGATCGCGGCGCGGTGTGGCGTCGAGGCGCCGGTTTTCGACCGCCTTGTCGATGGCTTCGATCTGCATCAGTTCCAGCGGTTCGCTGCCGGTGCTCTCGAACCAGTAGAAGAATCCGCGAGGGATGTGTATGCCCTGCATCGGTCCGAGGTCGGCGAGCAGGGCGTTGTCGTTGCCGTAGAAGCGCGCGCTGCCCTTGATCACCATCCAGATGCCATCCTGCGCGGGATGGGCATGCAGGTTGTTTTCGCCGCCTTCGCGCAGCACCTGTATGGTCGAGTACACCAGGTCGCTGCGGCAAAGCCGAACGATGGTCTTGTCTTTGACCAGTTCCTTCGGGCGCTCGTAGCCGAAGACCGTGGCGGTGAGAGTTTTCTCGCCGCTCTTCTGGACCAGCGCATCGGGTGTCCCTTTAACGGGTTGATTGCCTTCTGTGCTCATTTTCGCCTCCTGGTTGAATCACAATGATGTCGCATCTCTTCCATTCAGTCCGTGCCTTGCCGCATGCGGCGTGATATCGGCGGCGTTTCACTCCTCGCGGATTCCCGCCGCCTTGATCAGTTGCCCCCACTTCTGTATGTCATCCCGGATGGCCGCGGAAAATTCTGCCGGCGTACTGCCAACACCTTCCACGCCGACATTGAACAGTTTTTGCTTTTCGTCCGCGCGATTGAGCACCGCCACCATTTCTTCGCTGAGCCGGTTGATCAGCGCGGCCGGTGTGCGCGCGGGGGCCAGCAGGCCGAAGGGCCCCGTCACTTCGAATCCGGGCAGTCCCTCCGCGGCAACCGTGGGCAATCCGGGCGTCAGCGCCGAGGGTTTCAGGCTCGTCACCGCCAGGGCGCGCAGTCTTCCGGATTTGATATGGCCTACCACCGCAGTCGGTGGCACGACCATGACCTGTACCTGGCCGCCGAGCAGCGCGTTGATGGCAGGCGAGGTGCCCTTGTACGGAATGCGCGTGAGGCTGACCGAGGCCAGGGATTTGAACAGCTCCACGGCCAGATGCGAAGGTGCACCGGTGGAGCCCGAGCCGTAGTTGAGTTCGCCGGGCTTGCTCTTTGCCAAAGCGATGAGTTCAGAGACTGTTCGCACCGGCAGGGATGGGTGGATCACCAGCACGCTGGGGGCCGATGCGGCGAGCGTGATGGGTGAGAAATCTTTCACCGCATCATAAGGCGCGTTTTCGCGCATGAGCGGCGAGAGCCACAGCGAGCTGCCGTTGAGGATGATGTTGGTGCCGTCGGGGGCAGCGCGCAACACGGCATCCGATGCAAGCAGACCGCCGCCGCGGTTTTCGACAATCACCTGACGGCCAAGGCCGCCCGAAATGCCCTGTGCCAGAAGCCGGGCGAGAAAGTCGCTGGTGCTGCCGGGTTCCGTGGTGACGATGCGTATCGTCTTGTCTGGAAAGCCCTGTGCCTGTGCAAGTTCTGCTGTCAGTATCAGCAGGCAGGACAGGATGTTCTTGGCAGTGAGGCGGGTCGACAGCATGGCTTACCAGTCTCCTCGGGACAGGACACAACCAAGCGGGACGACCATTGTGCCTGAGCTCTTCGGGGGCCGTGCAGGCGGCCTGTTGATACGTCCACGGGTAAGCAAGTAACGAATGGCACTGGCGTACTGCGCCCGCTAAATTCAAACTTTCCCGAGGAGTTCCACGGCCTTGAGGTGATCCTCCAGTATTTGCGGCAATTGCTCCGGCGGCGTTCGGCCGAAGCCGCAATAGGCGGCCAGGCCGAAATCGGGAATCACGCTGCGTGCCACCTCGATGCGCCGCTCGAGACTGCCCATGCTGTGGATCATGCCCATGTAGATGCGCGCATTTCCGGTCTGAAGATCCTTGAACGGCGCGTAGTACGCGGGATCGGCGCGATCGAGCGCGGGGATGTGGACCCAATCCGTCCTGCGGCTGGCGGCCGCAACCGAGGCGTTGATCAACTCCACCGCGCGGCCGAAATTGGGGGGTGTAAATGAGGGCCAGCCGCCGAAAGTGCCAAAGCAGAAGTGAAAACCCAGGGCCACTCCCGGGGGAAGGAGTGCGGTCAGCCGTTTGATGGGTGCCGTATGTGTTTCGATCCTGGCTTCGCTTTCAGGCAATCCCTTCGCGCCATAAACCGCGGCGGTCTCCCACGCGCAATCCCATTGAATGGCCAGGTCTTCCGCGGGAATGCGCCGCAGGATCACCGCCAGCTCTGCCGCGAGAGCCTCTTCGAAACCTGGTCGGATTTTTTCGATATCCCCCGGCTCTGGGAAGTACAGCGTGCGCACTACACTGTTGACCATGGGAATCGAAACCTGGAAGCGCATGTCCTTCGGAAACACGCCTTTTTCGCGCAGCGTTTTGAAAACAAAGTAGGACGCGGTGGCATCCCTTGCGTAACCCAGGCGCAGGCCCGGCAAGCCGAATCGCACTTCCTTGACGCCGGGTTTCACCCTGAATTTCCAGATGTCTTCGCGCTTCACGGGCAGGAGCTGTTCCACGCCGTTGATGTAGGGCGGGCGGTACAGGGTTTCCAGGTCTCCGTGCCCGGCATAGACAAGGTAGCAAAAACGGTTCACCCACGAGCGCCGCTCGCCTACTTCGCCATCCGGCACGGCCGGCAGGTAAGGCCCCAGCGGCGCGCCAAAGGTGCGCATGACTTCCTCGGCGGTATCGAGAGGTATGCTGCCAACGAGAAGAAGGTCTTTGCCCATTGCAGTGCTTTCATTTCGTGTGACAAATCAACTCTAACACGCACATGCCATCCGCCTGACTGCGTTGCGCATCGCGCGCCGCGCGAGTAGATTGCGCGCAACTGTGCCGGGTTCACAATGCCGTTCCCGGTCCAACCCAGCCCGCAGTTCGCCCAAAGGGAAACGCCATGAAACTGCAGATTACGAAATTGTTCGTTGCCGCCGGATTCGCCGCAGCAGCTTCCGCCTCGATTGCCCAATATGCCACCAAGCCCGTCCGCATCATTTCGCCGGCCCCGCCCGGTGGCAGCACCGACATTGTTTCCCGCCTCATACAACCCGGACTGCAGGAGGCCCTGAAGCAGGCGGTGATCGTCGAGGCGCGTGGTGGCGCGGGCGGCTATATCGGATCGGATTACGTCACCAAGCAGCCGGCTGACGGATACACGCTGCTGCTGGGCGGCGCATTCACCACCATCACCGCAACGCTGCAAAAGTCGCCCAGCTACAGCCCGCGCAGGGACCTGATTCCCGTGGCCATTGTTGCCACGGTGCCCAACATTATGATCGTCGGACCCAATATCAAGGCCAATAACGTTGCGGAATTCATTGCTTTCGCCAAAGCCAACCCCGGCAAGCTCAACGTCGGATCCAACGGCGTGGGCACCACGCTGCATCTCTCGGGCGAACTGTTCAAGCTACGTACCGGAATCGACATGGTTCACATTGCCTACAAGGGCTGGGCGGATTGCGTCACCGGCCTGCTTGGCGGTCAGATTGACCTCATGTTCGACAACCTGTCGACGGCGATGCCGAACGTCGTCGCGGGCAAGACGCGGGCGTTTGCGGTCATGTCACCGGCCCGCCACCGCTTGTTGCCCAGCGTGCCCACGTTTGACGAACTCGGCATCAGGAACGCCGAAGTGATCTCCTGGTTCGGCATCATGGTGCCGGCGGGCACGCCGCAACCCATCATCGACACGCTCGGGCGCATCATCCGCACGAATGCCGAGACCGCTGATTTTCAGGACAAGGTGGCGAAGCTTGGCATGGATGCCGCCGCCATGGGCCCCGTCGAGTCACAGAAATTCTGGATTGGCGAAGTGGACAAATGGGAGGCCGTGGTCAGGGCTTCGCAAACACCGCTGCAATAGCCCATTTCGGGATGCCAGACGCCCCTATAGCGAATCGGAATCACGGCGTTGATTCCTTACCTGACAGGATTAGGAATCCATCCAAGCCATTCCACGATGGCGCCGCCCATCACCAGTTCGAGATCGTGGCCCGAAAGCCAGTGCATTTCTTCCGTAAACATGGTCACGCACTGGTGATAGGAACACGACATGCGGGTCAGATCGGAGCCCCAGAAAGAACGCTCGGGGCCGAAGGTTTCGACAATCCGGCGTATGTGGCCGTGAATGTTGCGATACGGATAGGATTGGCTCGAATAGGTTGGTGCTGCCGATAGTTTGATCGCTATATTGGGATAGCGCGCCAGCGCAAGCATTTCGCTGAGATCGGCGAAGGCCTCATCGTCAGCGATCCGTCCGGCGGCACCCCCTCGTCCCAGATGATCGACGAGCAGCTTCACTCCGGGATGCGCCGAAGCAATCTTTGCGAGCGGGCCCCAGTGCCGCCGGTCGGCCAGCAGGCCCACTCGCAGTTCGGCCTTCTCGCAAGCCGCCCAAAACCAGTCAAGCGATCCATCGCTCCACCATGCCTGCTGTTTGGGTTGGTTGAGCGTAAATCGGAATCCCAGCATGCCCGGCCGTTCGCGCCAGTGCGCGACAATGCTTTCGCGATCGGGACTTTCCAGGTCGAAATGCCCGAGCACGCAGAACCGATCGGGATGCTTCCGTGCCGCTTCGACGGCGTAGGCGTTCACCGGTTCCCCCAGCGAACTTGGTGGGTGTATCACCGCGCAATCCACGCCGGCCAGCGCCATTTCGGCCAGCGCGTCATCGTACGAGTAGGTGGGAATCTGGCGGTGGTGTGCCGTCATCCTGCTGTTTTGCCAGAGGTGGAGCTGCGAGTCGACGATCAGCATGGTTTTATTTTCAATTTTGGATCCGCGGGTGCGACGCTTTTCAAGCGGGTTTTATCATTACTATTCAGGCTGTGCATGAACGATGAAAGAACAGATGAAAAAGCATGTCCTGGTCATTGATCCGCTATGGGATTTTTACTGCAGCGGCCTGCGTGTGGCATTTTCCGAGCTCGAATTCACAGGGGCGGCGACGTCGGCCGAAGCCGAAAAATATCTTGAGCATGTGGAAATCATCTGCGCGAAAACGATTCCCCGGATCTTTAATGAGGGCTTTCTGCAGAAGGCGACGCGGCTCGAATGGATTCAGGCCTTCACCACCGGAACTGATGGCGTTACGAAACTGAAGGCCCTGGGCCCCGAGGTGATCCTCACATCGATGCGGGGCATCCACGGGCCGCAGATGGCTGAAATGGCCATGATGTTCATGATCGCGCTCGCGAGGGACTTCCCGAGGCACATCCGGAACCAGCAGGCCCACCGCTGGACCAAGCACGAGCAGCGCCAGCTCCATGGCAAGACGGTCACCATCCTCGGGATCGGAGTGAGCGGAGAGGCGCTCGCCATCGGAGCGAAGGCGTTCGGCATGCATGTGATTGGTGTCACCGGCACCCCGCGTGATCTGCCGGGCTTTGACCGGGTGCTGCCGCGCGACAGGCTGCTCGAAGCGGTGGCCGAGGCTGATTTCCTGTGCCTGCTTCTGCCCTGGACGCCCGAGAACGACAAAATCATTAATGCGCGGGTTTTCAATGCGATGAAGCCCGGTGCCTGCCTTGTCAACATTGCGCGCGGCGGCGTGTGCGACGAAGTGGCGCTGCTGGAGGCCCTGCGCAGCGGTCGTATCGCCGGCGCTGCTCTCGACGTGTTCAACCCCGAACCGCTGGATGCGTCGCATCCGTACTGGGATATGGAGAACGTCATCATCACGCCGCATACGGCGGGGGATTCCGACAATTATCACGAATGTGCTCTCGAGGTCACGATCAAAAACATGAAAATCTATCTCGAGGGCCGCCGCGGGGAAATGCTGAATCTCGTCCCGCATTGACGGGAGTGATCGATACGACCGCCCTGGAAATTTGCAATCCTTTCAGAACCCGGTCAATACTACGGCCCCGCGAAGCTTTTGGAGGATGGTCATGCGAGTTCCAGTTGTTGCTCTGGTGTTTGCCCTGGCGTCGTTTGAATCCTGGGCGCAGTCGTATCCGTCCAAGCCACTGAAAATCATTGTTCCCGCCGGGCCGGGCGCCTCGACCGATGTGCGCGCGCGCTGGCTCGCCGACAAGTTGCCGCCGTTTTTCGGCCAGTCCGTCGTGGTGGAGGACCGCGCGGGTGGCGGGGGCACCATCGGCACCGAGGCGGTGGTGAAATCACCGCCCGACGGTTATACGATCTCGCTCTCGCACCAGGGGACTCTCACCATCAACCCCCATCTCTATCCGAATGCCGGTTTCGATACGCTCACCGATCTCGTCCACATCACACGCATCACCTCCAATCCCATGATGCTGGCGGTGAGCACGGGCATGGGTGTGAAGAGTCTGGGCGATTTTCTGAGAGTCGCGCGCGCCAACCCGGGCAACATCAATTACGGGTCCCCCGGCAGTGGCACACCGCCGCATATGGTGAGTGAGTTGTTTCTGCGTGCCGCGAATCTTTCCGGCACGCATGTGCCGTTCAAGGCCGGCGGCGCGGCGGTGACCGAACTGATCGCGGGCCGCCTCTCCTACATCATCGAGAGCGTGGCTATCCTCGGGCCGGTCGCCAAGGGCGGAAAGGTCGTGCCGCTTGCCGTCACCGGCAGCAAGCGCATGTCGACCTGGCCGGATGTCCCCACCGTTGCCGAGGCTGGGTTGCCGGGGTTTGAGTATCTTTCCTGGATGAGTGTTTCCGCGCCGGCCAACACCCCGCGCGACATCGTCATGAAACTGAATGCCGATGTGCGCAAGGCCATGGGTACGCAGGAAACCCGCGACTGGCTGCTCGGGCAGGGGGCGGAGCCCGGCAACGACACGCCCGAGGAGTTCCTGGCCTATGTCAAGGTCGAACACGCGAGGTGGGGGCGTGTGGTGCGCGAGGCCGGCATCAAGGCAGATTGACGATGAAATTGTGCGCCGCCCCATAGATATCCGATACGTCAGTGATATCAGGGGACTCGTTCCATATACCCGCGTACGATTCAATCCGACCAGGGATTTCGGACGGTACGCAGCGCATTCCCGCGGCGACGGAAAAGCTCAAGAAGATCCCGAACCGCAAGCCCTGGCAGGCCAGTGTCCATGTCTCGTTTGATCAGAAGGGATTGGCGGTTGTGCCGGAATTGAAAAACGATGAGGGGCTTTTCGTGCAGACGCTCAATCTGGTAGCCGGCGAGAGCATCCAGTGCCGCGCCCCGACGGGCGGTGACGGACAGTACGTCGTCATCACCAAGGGCAGCCGTGATGCACGGCGGCAAGGAGCACCGATCGCTCGCCATCGTCTTCGTTGCCCACGACGAGGGCGCATTCACGGCGCAGGCCGGGTCATCGGGCCTCGAAGGAATCGTTCTCAATTTCCCGCCACCGGTTCATCCCGCGGTGGAGAAGCTGCAGACCATGGCCTGCAAGCTGTGCTCCTTCGTCTACGACCAGGGCGAGGGTTATAAACCGGACCAGATCCGGCCGGACACGCCCTGGGAGGAGATCCCGGAGACCTGGACCTGCCAGGACTGCGGCGCGCCCAAATCGGAGTTCGAGGAAATCGACATCTAGGGATCGTCTCAGCTTGTCCGTATTCGCCAGGTGCAGGCGCGCCTGCTCAGGGTTGCAACATCCGCGGGTCTTTAACAAGGGCTTCGCAGATCGCGCCGATCTTCACGGCTTCGGCATTGTCACCGGCATGCGGCCGGCGTATTTGGCGACGATGACGTGCCCGGGGTCAGCCCCGCTTCCCGTTTGCCAGGGCAACGCCGATCAGGATAAGGCTGATGCCGGCCACGTGGAAGGGATGGAACTGTTCGCCAAGAAAGAAGATGGCGAGCGAGGTGCCGATGATGGGCACAAGGTAGGAGGTCAGACCGGCGCGGTTGGCACCCATCACCTCCACCAAGCGATTGAACGCCAGATAGCCGATCACGCCGGCGATCAGGCCAAGGTAGGCGATCGACCAGTAGGTCTCGGATACCAGGGGCATCGGGCGTACCTGGAATGTTTCCCACAGGTAGAAGGGCAGCATGATGACCAGGCCCATGACAATGGTCACCAGCATGAGGTTGGTGGCATGAATGGGCGGCCGCTTGCGGTAAAGGACGGTATATAGCGCCCACCCCACCGTGGCCCCCACCACCCACAGGTCACCGACGATGAAATTGGCATCGCCAAAAACATTAAAGTTGCCGCGTGCCAGTATCGTGAGGGTGCCTGACAACGCCAGCGCAAATCCCCCCGCCTGAACCAGCGTCACCCGTTCGCGGTAAAACAGGTAGGACAGGAAGACGATCACCACCGGGCGCGCGGTATTGATCAGCAGCATGTTGATCGCGGTCGTGGTGTTGAGGCCGATGTAGACGAAGGTGTTGTAGACCGTAATGCTCAGAAACCCCAGCAACAAGAGGATCGGCCAGTGTTGCCGCACCAGCGGCCATTCCCTGCGGAAATGAGGCCAGGCAAGCACCACGAACACCGGCAGGGTCACCACCCAGCGCCAGAAACCGAGTCCGATCGGCGGAATGACCTCGTGAACGGCGCGCCCGATCACCGCGTTCCCCGACCACATGACGGCGGTGATCGCCATCAGCACGTATCCCTGGTTGGCCAGCCATTGCATTATTGGATTTCCTGAAAAATTTTAATCGCCATGATGCCGGATTTACAATTGACCCAACCAGACCACGCCACGTTGCTATAGGTCAGACGCCATGCAGCTCACCGAACACTTTTCACTCGAGGCACTCATCGCCTCGGAAACCGCCACGCGTAAAAACATCGACAATACCCCACCGTCGGAAATATTGGCGAACCTTCACATTCTGGCGCAGGGCCTGGAGCAGGTTCGAGCCGCCGTGGGCGGGCGGGACCTCCTGGTCAACAGCGGCTATCGATCGCCGGCGCTGAACAGGGAAATCGGCGGCGCGGAAAAAAGCAAACACATGTATGGCCTGGCCGCGGACATCCTTTGCCCGCAGTTCGGCACGCCCCTTGATTTATGCCGTGCAATAGTCGCCGCCGGAATCGTGACGGATCAGGTCATCCACGAATTCGGCAAGTGGTGCCACGTTTCGTTACCCGCCCCGGGAGCGAAGCCCAAGGGAGACCTGCTCACCATTGCGAGCGTCGCGCAGGGATATGTTGAAGGATTGAACCCGGTCGTCTGAAGCCGGCTAACCGCATGTGAAATGCGGGGAAAAATATTCGAAACGGGCGTCGGGCAAACGTTGATCAGATTGCGAAAATTGGAAAGGAGATTTCGAGATGCCAACAGCCAAGAACATCGTTTTCTGCGCCGACGGAACCTGGAACGGCCCGGACGAGGATGAAAACAAGGATGGTGTTCCCGACATAACCAATGTCCTGAAGCTGTTCCTGATCCTGCAGGGAGACAATACCTGGGCGAGCATACGTCTCAAAAACGAGCAGGAAAAAGTGCTGACGGTCGGCAATGAAAACGTTCAGATTGCGAAGTACATTCACGGCGTCGGCGATTCGGACAATCCCGTCATGCGCATCCTGGGCGGCGCATTCGGAGCGGGAATCATCGCGCGGATTGTCCGCGGCTACACCTACATCAGCCGCAATTACGTGTCAGGCGACAGGATATTCATCGCCGGTTTCAGTCGCGGTGCCTACACGGCGCGCGCGCTTGCCGGACTGATCTGCAGCGAGGGCCTGCTCGATGCGTCCCAATACGATCTTGAGGACAGGGAGCTCGCCTATACCCTGGCGACTTCGGCATGGCGCTCTTACCGGGAAAAGGCGGCCAACAGATCCCCAATTGAATCTCTCAAGCATAGCCTTTTGAATGCCGTGGGCCGGTTGCCCGGATTCTTCCGCCTGCCCATAGCCTCCGAACAAACCGTCGCAGCACCGGTTGAATGCGTCGCGGTCTGGGATACCGTGGGGTCTCTGGGTATTCCGGTGTTCGATCAACAAGGCGATTCACTCGACCTGTTCCGGTTCGCCGATGAAAATCTCGGCGGCAAGGTGAGATTTGGACTCCATGCGGTGAGCCTTGATGAACGGCGCATCAATTTTCCGCCCACGCTCTGGACTTCCAGGGCCGGGATAACGCAATTGGCGTTTCCAGGCGCGCATGCCGATGTCGGCGGCGGCTACCCAAGCGTGAAAAAGGAAAGCGGCTTATCCGACATTGCCCTGGAGTGGATGATTGCGCAGCTCAAAACCAAAGGGCTTCTGTTCGGGGATGCGCCCCGTGAGGTTGCGCCTGATCCGCATGGCGTCCTACACACCCCCTGGGCCGAAGGCCTGTTTGGCGCACTTCCTGACAAGGCACGTTCATGGGATCGCAAATACGGCCTTGCCGAGCATGATTCGATCCAGAAGCGGGTCGAAGCAAACATCGGCTATGCGCCGACAAACAGGATTCCCAGGTAACCACGCCGATAAAGGTCGAATTTGGGCGCTATTTGTCAAAATCCGGTGGATTCCTGACGTCGATGGATTTCCAGTTTGTCCCCTTCGGAAACCGGATTGCAAGGGCACGAACTTCACGATAGTCGAGATCCTGGTCCACGCCGAAAGGCAATGTGCCCTGCTTGTGCTCTTCGAGCGCCTTTAGAAGCATGCGACGGGCTCGAACAATGACGGCATCGCTGGTTCCCAAAAACTCCCTGGAGCGATCCATGATCGGCCCCATGGATTCCTCGACAATGAAATCCTCATAGACGAAGTTTTTCAGGATTCCGCTGAAATGGCCGGCCTTCATCGCATCGATATCCTGGTGCCATGCATTGGCTTCATTGCCGCGATCCTTGGCGAAGTTGTCATCATCCGGATCGGTGCCGGCGTAAGCCGCCTCCTTGTAATAGTCCGGCACCGGACCAAAGGGACTCAGGTAGTAGTACCAGTGAGCGCTCCATTCGTCGTCAATCGGGACAACAATCACGACCAGTCGGGGATCTCCATGATTACCGGGAATGAACGAGTAATAGGGCAAAACGACTTCACGGATGCGCGCATAGGTTGATCCGTCAGGCATCCCGCGCAAAGCCGCCTCGCGAAATCCGTAAGGCTTGTCAACAAATTCAAATTTCGGGGCCGAATCGTGCGTGACCAGCACACCGGCTGTATTTGGACCGCGGGGCACCGAGGATGAATGCAGAAAATTCAGATGCGCCGAATCCAGCTGGCCTTCGAATCCCTGCAGCCAATTGCCATGCACGATGGCGCGGCGAATCAGAAATTCCGCGGGAGGAAAGTGCGCTTCGAAATTGTAGAACTTTGGCGGAGTGCGTCTGCCCATGTAGACCCAGACTAGGCCGCCGCCTTCCTCTGCGGGGTAATGCACGATGGGCACCCGGGCGGCAAACGCCTTGCGCTTTTCGGTCGGTTCGGTGGGACAGTCCAGCGCCCTCCCCGATCCATCGAATTTCCATCCATGGAAAATGCAGCGCAAGCCATTGCCTTCGTTGCGTGCCAGGGCGAGTGAGGTGCGGCGGTGAGGGCAGGCCTTTTGAAGGATACCGACACGCCCGTCTTCGCCCCGAAAAGCAACCAGATCCTCGCCCAGCAAACGAAAGAGTTGGGGCGCGCCGCCTGCCTTCAATGAGGCGGAGCGCACGGCAGGCGTCCAGAGTTCCCGCAACATTGCACCCATGGGCGTGCCGGGTCCGACGCGGGTGAGTCGTTCGTTGTCTTTCATGGATAGCATCCGGTTCTCCTCTTTGCCACTACTATTGGTTATCACCATCAATGTCGCGCTGCAGCTTATTGACAACATTGACGCCGGATTCTGCGGTACGAACAGGATCAGTGTCCAGATGGCGGATCAAGGCCTGGGTTAGGATCCATGAATTGTCAGGACAAAGGGGTAACATGAATCGCCTATTGGAATCAGCAGGTATTTTTGCGATTGGCTATGCCTGTGTTTTTATACCGTCGGCATTGGGTCAGAGCGCGGCAAACGTTCAGAATTTCCCCTCGCGGCCTATAACCATCGTTGTCCCGTTTCCCCCTGGTGGTCTGACCGACCCGATTGCACGTTCCGTGGGGAAAAGCCTTTCCGAATCCCTCGGGCAGCCGGTGGTGGTTGAAAACAAAGCTGGCGCGAGCGGCATCGTCGCAGCTGAATTTGTCAAGAAGTCAGCCGCCGACGGTCATGTCATCCTGATGGCGGCCACGGGGCATATCGCTCTTAATCCACTGTTGTTTGCCAAGTTGAGCTATGGCACCGGTGATTTTGCGCCGATCACCCTGGGTGTTGCGACGCCACATCTGCTGGTGGTTCCGGCCAACCTGCCGGCCAACACGGTACGGGAAATGATTGCGCTGGCGGGGGCCAGGCCCAAGGGATTGACCTACGCCTCGCAAGGGCCCGGCAGCGCAGGGCATTTGCTGGGCGCGCTGCTCAAATCACGCACCCAGTCGGATCTGGAACATGTTCCTTACAAAGGCTCGGGCCCGGGGCTCCTCGACCTGGTGGCCGGTCGTGTGGACTTCTTTTTCGATGCCATTGTTTCGGCCGGTCCGCTTGCGCGCGACGGCCGCTTGAAGGTACTGGCAGTTGCCTCGCCCGTGCGCGCGCCCGGCTTTCCAAATGTTCCGACCATGGACGAGGCCGGATACTCCGGGGTTGAACTGGATGCGACATTCGGTTTCGTGGCACCGGCGGGAACGCCGAGACCGGTGATTCTCAAACTTAACCAGGAAATTCTGCGCGCGCTGCGCGATCCCGCGCTCAATCGACTGATGGTCGACAGTGGCTTGCGGGTGATTGGCAACAGCCCCGAAGAGTACCTCGCGTTCATTTACGCACAGCGGGATTCACTCGCCAAAGTCGTCAAGGAATCCGCGATCCGCCTCGATTGATCCGGGGCGGGACACTACCAAGAATCTGGAGCGTGAAATGAAACTGCAATTTTCCGGGGAAGACGAGGCCTTTCGAGGCGAGGTGCGCTCGTTCATCGAGGCCAATCTGCCTGCCGATCTGCAAAAGAAGGTCCGCCTTGGCCTCCGGGTGGAGCGCGACGACCTGCTCGGGTGGTTTCGCCTGTTGGATGCAAAGGGCTGGTTTCCACCCAGTTGGCCCAAGGAATATGGCGGCGCCGGCTGGAACCATCTGCAGCGGCACCTGTTTGATGATGAGTTGTCTCGAGCCTGCGCGCCGCGAGTGGGCTCGGCGGGTGTCATGATGCTGGGACCTGTGTTGATGGCCTATGGCACCCCTGAACAGAAATCGAAATACCTGACCGACATCCGGGCGGGCAACACCTGGTGGGCCCAGGGGTTCTCCGAGCCGGGAGCCGGATCGGATCTGGCCTCCTTGCGAACCACGGCGGTCCTGGAGCCGGACGGCCGGCACTTCGTGGTCAATGGCCACAAGATCTGGTCGTCGTATGCGCACTGGAGTACCATGATGTTCGCCCTGGTGCGCACCGATCCCAATGCCCGCAAGCCACAGGAGGGAATTTCATTTGTCCTCATCGACATGAAATCCCCCGGATTCACGGTTCGACCGATTCGCATGCTCGAGGGCGGCACCGATCTGAACGAATGCTTTCTCGACAATGTGCGCGTGCCGGTCGAAAACCTGGTGGGCGAATTGAACAAGGGCTGGACCTATGCAAAGTATTTATTGGGTCATGAGCGCACCGGCATCGCCGGCATCGGATTGACGCGGCAACAGCTCGCGCGGGCGCGCAATCTCGCCGCTGCGCAAGGGCTGGCAAACGCCCCGGTGCTGCAGACGCGGCTCACCCAGCACGAAGTGGAATTGATGGCGCTCGAATTCACCGCGCTGAGAATTCTTTCGGTGAATCAGAAGAGCCGCTTCGCAGGAGTCGAGGCCTCCATGCTCAAGGTGCGTGGCACCGAATTGCGCCAGGCGGTGCACGCCACCTTGATGGAGATTGCCGGCCCGCTGGCAATTCCCTTTTCCAGCGAGGCATTGTTTCTTGAGTACCTGGATCAGGCGGCGGTTGCGCCGGAGTACGTCGCCATTGCGGCCAACGATCTTGACGCCCGCAAAACTTCGATCTACGGCGGCACCAACGAAGTACAGCGCCTGCTGATCGGGCGCGCCGCGCTCGGTGTTTGATTCCGGCGACCGGAACTGAAAGGCAGGAAATGGACTTTTCACTGAATGACGATCATCTTGAGATGCGCGAAGCGGTGCGGCGATTCATGGAGGGGGAATACCCTGCTCAGTACCGGGGCGAACCGGAGACTGAAGCAATCGCCGCAGTGCGCTGGAAGGGGATGTCGGCTCTGGGACTGCTGGGTCTGCCTTTTGCGGTGGAACACGGTGGCGGTGGCCACGGCGCTGTTGAAGTCATGTTGGCGTCGGGCGAAATGGGTCGGGTACTGGGTGGTGACGCATTTGTGCCCGGCGTCGTACTCGCGGGAGCTTTGTTGAATCGTGCGGCAACGGCCGAGCAGTTGCGGCGATGGATGCCGGATTTGATCTCGGGAAGGTTGCGGGTTGCCGCCGCTTTGTACGAGGAAAATACCCGCTACGACTGGTGGCGGGTTTCGACGCTCGCCAGGAAGACTCCCGGTGGGTATTCGATCACGGGGCGAAAAACCCTGGTGTTGCATGGTGGCAGCGCGGATTGGATCGTGTTGCTTGCCCGCACCTCCGGCGACACGGCGGATCGGGCGGGACTTTCCCTGTTCGCGATTCAGGCCAATGCCGCAGGCGTCAAAGTCATGCCATTCGATACTCTCGATGGACGTCGTGCCGCGCATGTTGAATTAACCAATGTGGAGGTTGCGGCTGACAGTGTTCTGGGCGAAATAGGGACTGCGGCGGGCCATGTCGAGGGCGCGCTGGATGCCGCGTGCGCCGCGTTGTGCGCGGAAGCCGTCGGTGCCGTCGACACGCTGATTTCCCTCACCGCGGAACACCTTCGCACCCGTCAGCAATTCGGCTCGCCGCTTGCCAAATTTCAGGCTCTGCAACATCGACTGGCCGATATGGCAATCGCCCGTGAACAGCTGGATTCGATGGCATGCGCCGCAGCGATGGCGGTCGAAGCCGATGACGCTTCGGCTACGGGGGCAGGCAAGGGCAACGGGGCGCAGGATGTGGAACCAGAAAACCCAGCCAACACGCGCCGACGTCTGGTTTCCGCGGCCAAGGTTCTTGCGGGGCAGTTGGGTCGGCAAGTCGGCGCTTCGGCAATCCAGATGCATGGCGGCATGGGAATGACCGACGAATGCCGTGTCGGCCATTATGCAAAGCGCCTTCTGGTCATCGGCCAGCTATTTGGCGATGCCGCATTTCACCTGGATCGGATGCAAAGGCAATGATGTCAAGCCTGCCAGGCTTGACATCATTGCCGCCTGCCTAGAGCCGGATGCCAAACAGCTTCGCGGCGTTTTTTGACAGGATTCGTTCCTTGGTCTGCTGCGAGAGGCGCTTCGCCTTGGAGATGAATTCCGCACCATTCCACTGTTGCGCGAAGTGGGGGAAGTCGGTCCCCATCATGATCTGGCTGTCGCCAACCCGCTCGACCAGGAATTCGAGCATCTTGTCGTCGTAGAAAACCGTGTCGTAGAAAAATCGTTTGAAGTAGTCGGAGGGTTTGTGCGCCGCTTTGCCGCGGGTTTCGGGCCGTGCGATATATCCCATGTCGGCGCGGCCGTTGTAGAAAGGCAGATATCCTCCGCCGTGGCAGATCAGGATCTTGAGTTTCGGGAATGCATCCATCACGCCTTCGTAAATGAATGATGACATCGCGAGTGCCTCTTCCAGCGGTTGCGCAATGGTGTTCCACATGTAATATTTGCCGAGGCGTTGCGGATGCGTGAAGCCGTCGGGGTGGATGAAGCAGGGCACGTCAAGCGCCTCGAGTTCCTTCCAGAACTTCCACAATTTCTTGTCGCCCAGTTCAATACCCTCGACGTATGAACCGATGATGACCCCGCGCAGATCGAGTTCGCGCACGCAGCGGCGCAACTCCTTCACCGCAAGAGTCACATCCTGCATGGGCACCGTTCCCACGCCGACAAAACGATCGGGATATTTGGCGACGGTTTCAGCGACCAGGTCATTGTTGTGCGCCGCCATCTCGAGCCCCGTCTTGCCCTCGGCCCAATAGCAGCCCGCGGCGGGGCTGGAGGAGATGACTTGCATGTCGATCCCCATCGCATCCAGTTCACGCAGCCTCAAGGGGATATCGCGCTGGCGTTCGCGAACGTAGTCCATGTGGCGTTTCTGAGCGATGATCATGGCCTTGCTGACCCCCGATGTCGTGACGAACCCGCCGCCGGTACGGCCGGCCGTTTCCCGGATGAATTTGCCCACCATCGGGTCGCTTATGTGGGCGTGAACGTCGATGGCAAAGGGCCGCTTTGCCCGTCCGATATTGGGCCGCCCGATTGCGGGGGCGCGGGGTTTGGTTTTGACCATGAAGGCAGCTTTCGTTCAGAGAATGGATGCGGGCGAAATTAACACAACGCCGAAGCCAGCATGGGTGCTGATTCGCGCGCCCGCGAGCGCGGCCACCAAATGCCTGCCAAGGGGATTCGCTTTGGACTCCAATTTGACCGGGATTTCGACTATGGTCATAATAGTGGTCATATCAAGGGAGCATTCATGTCCACCATCCAAGCCTCTGAATTCAAGGCCAAATGCCTCGCGCTGATGGACGAAGTCGCTCGCACCGGTCAAACCATCGTCGTCACCAAGAATGGCCGGCCGGTGGCCGAACTCCATCCACACCATCCGCCACGGGCCAAATCGCTGATCGGGCTGCACAAAGGCCGTATCGCCATCAAAGGCGATATTGTTTCATCCATGGGCGCGGGCCTTTGGGATGCGATGAAGTGATCCTGCTCGACACGCACGTCCTGGTATGGGTGCTCAATGACGAGCGCAAGCTGGGACGCAAGGCGCGAAGTTTGATCGATCGTCATTGGACCGAAGGCCAGGTCGCGGTGGCGTCGATTTCATTCTGGGAGGCGGGCATGCTGCATTCACGCCGCCGTTTGAAACTTCCCTCGCCCGTAAAGAACTGGCGCGAGGAGATACTCGCGGCTGGAGTGCGCGAAATCGCGCTGGATGGTGCCATCGCAGTGCGAGCCCTTGACCTGGCAGGTTTGCCCGACGACCCGGCCGACCGGTTTATCGTCGCAAGCGCGATTATGTCTGGCGCCGCGCTCCTAACCGCGGACGAAAAATTGCTGGGTTGGCGCCATGTCCTGGAAAGGCATGACGCCAGAAACTAAGGGCGTTGCCTGCAAGTGCCTATGGCCAGGCGCTTGAATCCATTGATATCGTAAATCAGGACCATGCCTTGTATTGTTGCGTTTTTGATTCAGGAGACCCCAGCATGAAGCGCCATTCATCCGTTTGCATGATCGTATTCTGCCTGTCGATTCTTGTTGCCGGCTGCGCGGGCGGACCGCAATCCCGTGGCTGGACCACCCTTTTCGATGGCAGCAGCCTCGACGGCTGGACCCGTACCGGCGAATCCAATTGGAGCCTCGGCGATGGCGCTGTGATGGCCGACAAAGGAGGCAAGACGCCGAGCTACCTGGTTTCGAAAGAAAGTTATGGCGACTTTGATCTCAGGGTGGAATTCTGGGCGACCGCCGATGCAAACAGCGGGGTGTTCCTGCGCGCCTCGGATCCCGCCAAGGTCGGTGCCACAACCGCCTATGAAGTGCAGATCGCCGATGCGCGAACCGATGGCACCGGCACCGGGGCAATTACCGATCTTGCCAAGGTGCTGCCTCCCCTGAAGACTGCCGGCCAATGGAACAGGTTCGAAATTGCCGCAAGGGGAACGCAATTGACGGTGACCCTCAATGGCAATTCCGTCGCCAGCGCGCAAAGCGCCAAGTACACGCGCGGGCCCATCGCGCTTCAGCACATCACTGGAACGGTGAAATTTCGCAGGGTGGAAATAAGGCTGTTGACGTCCAACCAAAACTGACCCACTTGAGGGGGTAATTTCCGTCCAAATTTGACCCACACCGAATGACTATCCTGCTCAATATTTGAGCGGGGAATCAGGAGTGATCACAGTGG
>CAIUKQ010000434.1 GCA_903899705.1 uncultured beta proteobacterium | reverse complement strand
GCATTTCACCGGCGAAGCTTTCAAACGCACCACCGGCATTGAAATGCTCCACGTTCCTTACAAGGGTGCGGCCCCCGCGACCAATGCGGTCATCGCCGGCCAGGTGAGCATTTATTTCCCCGGAACATCGGCCATCAAACCCCTGATGTCAACAGGCAAGCTGAAGGTGCTCGGCGTGCTGGAACTGAAACGTTACGAAGGCATGCCCGGCATACCCACGGTCGCGGAGACGGTGCCCGGCTTCACCAAGGCGGCATCGTGGTTTGCCATGTTCGGCCCGGCGGCACTGCCTAGGCCGCTGATCACGCGCCTCAATGCCGAGATCAACAAGGCCTTGAAGCAGACGGATCTGCTCGCGCGCTTCGACGAATCGGGCATTGCGGCCATCGGGGGCACGCCCGAGGAGCTGGCGGGCACACTCAAATCCGACATCGAAAAATCCGGCGCCCTTGTCAAGGCCCTGGGCATCGTGCCCGAGTAAATCCCAGGCCAATCACCTTTAAGAATCATGATCCCACTCAGCTCACACCCCGGCCGCTCTCATCCGCAAGTCGCATTCCTTGTATTTGCGGCCGCTTGTGGTTATTCCCTCTCGCCCGAACTGCAGGCCCAGTATCCGGAACGGGCCATTCGCATCGTGGTGCCGTTTCCGCCGGGCAATGCACCCGACCTGCAGGCGCGCATGGTGGGCGAGCGTTTCACCGCGGAGATGAAGCAACCGGTGATCGTCGAGAACCGACCCGGCGGCAACACCGTGATCGGCGCACAGGCCGTGGCGCAGGCAAAACCCGATGGCTATACGCTGTACATGACCACCAGCCAGCACCTCACCCTGCCCTCGCTCATCAAGGACCTCTCCTTTGATCCGGTGCGCGATTTCGTGCCCATCACCACCATGAGCGCATCCGAACTCTCCATCACCGTGCGCACCGAAGTACCGGTTGCGAGTTTCACGGATTTCGTCCGCTGGGCAAAGGAAAAGCCGGGCGCGCTGACTTACGGCAGCGGCGGTGTCGGCAGCCCGGGCCATCTCACCTGCGCCGCGGTGGCAGACCGCGCAGGCCTGTCGGTGCGCCACATTCCCTACAAGGGCGTCACCGATGCCATGGCCGCAACCCTCGCGGGCACCGTGGACTTCACCTGTTCGGCGGCCGCCAACCTGCTCGTACAGATCAAGGCGGGGAAATTGAAAGCCATCATCACCACCGGAGAGAAGCGCCATCCCGCCCTGCCCAACACCCCGACCTTCCGCGAAGCCGACCCGTCTGGCATGGTTCTCACTTCGTGGAGCATTCTGCTCGCGCCGCGCGGTACACCGCAGCCGGTGCTCGAACGCCTGAACGGGGTGACCACCGCAATGATAAGAACACCCGACTATGTGAAATTCACAGACCGCATCGGCAGCAGTCCGGCGCCACGCACACTGGCGGAGTCGGCGGAACTATTTCAATCGGAAGAAAAGCTGGTGCGCGACATCATCCGCAAATCGGGCATACAGCCCGAATAGGAAAACTACTCGGGCTTGACGCCGGCATCCTTGGCCGCGGCCATCCATTTGGGCAGATCGACCCGCATGCTCGCCGCAAGCTCTTCAGGACTGACAAATTGCCAATGCGCGCCCTGCTGGGTGAACGCGCGCTGAATATCCTCCGAGGCCATCATGCGGCGAAGACCGTCTGACAATCGCTGCACGATTTCGCGCGGCATGTTGGCCGGCCCCATCAACAGGCGCGTCGAAGAAGCGTCGAATCCCGGCAGCGTTTCGCTGATGGCGGGCCAATCGGCCACCGAGAGCTTCACCGGACTGCTGATCGCGATCACACGGATTTTTCCGGCCTTGGCCTGGGGCAGCGTGGTGTTCACACTCATCATCGCCATGGGAATCTGCCCGCTGATCAGGTCGGGCGTGACCAGGGCCGCGCCCTTGTAGGGCACGTGAACGATGTCGACACCCGCCTGCTTCTTGAACATTTCAATGGCCAGGTGATGCGCCGTGCCTATTCCAGGGGTGCCATAGTTGAACTTGCCGGGACTGGCGCGCAACAGGGCAATCAGCTCGGCCGTGTTTTTCGCCGGCACCGAAGGATTGACCGAAATCACCAGCAGTTCCGTGCCCGCGGCGCCGACCGGCGTGAAACTCTTTATCGGGTCATAGGGCAGGTTCGCGAACACCGCCGGATGAATCATGATGGTGGTGGTCGCCATCAGCAACGTGTAGCCGTCCGGCGCGGCGCTGGTCACGACCGCGGCCGCGATGCTGCCCCCGCCGCCCGCGCGATTCTCGACAATGAACGGCTGCCCCAGCAATTCAGCAAGCTTGTTCGCAACCGTGCGCGTGCCGGTATCCAGGCCGCCCCCGGGGGCGATGCCCACCAGCATGCGTACCGGTTTCGCCGGATAGGACTGCGCCTGGGAAAGCGACGACAACGCGCCGATCAGCGCCGCAAATACCGTTCTACTGAGAAATGACATGGATTACCCTCCGAATCGTTGCCAAGAACCGTGGTCAGTCCGTGGCTGGCGGCAACGATACTCCAGACGGGGCAATCCGTTGGCGCCGGCGTAACGACGATTGACCCGCAGCATCATCCCTGAATTGCATGCACACTATTCGTATCGCTTTCAATGCATGGAGAACGCCATGGACATGTCCATTCCCGCCGAGCGTGACAAGTTGGTCGGAATGAATACCGATCTCAAGCCGCCGCGCATCAGCGAGATCGTTTTGAAGACGGCCCAATACGAGGCCATGAAGGCGTGGTATTCGGGGGTTTTGGGTCTCGCGCCTTTCTATGAAAACAGTCCCGCGCCCGGGGCGCAGGCGGTGAAGGGCCGGATGGAACGGGCGACCGATGTGCGCCTTTGTTTCATCCGCCTGAACTATGACCATCCGTACGCGCAGGTGGTGGCGATATTCGAGATTGCGGGCACACGAAGCGAACCTTCCGGCGATCCCGGCCTGCATCACATGCAATTTCGCAATGCCGGTATGGATGACCTGTTCGCGCGCTACGAGCGACTCAAGGCCATCGGGATACTCCCGCACCGCACAGCAAACCATGGCCCGGGGACGAGTTTCTACTATCGCGACCCCGACCAGAATATCGTTGAACTCTCGGCGAACAATTTCGCGACCGTCGGCGAATACCTCGGCTACTTCAAAACCGAGTCGTATCAGAAGAACCCCTCCGGCATCGAGATCGACGCCGATGCCTACATCGCCCGGTATCGCTCCGGGGTGCCGCTCGTGGAACTGGTGAAAATCTGAAGCATCAAAGCAGGGGACGGCTTAGAGCCCTTTCCTGCGCCGTCCCGCCGGATGCGAAAAACGCATACGGGGTCCGGGGCTGATATTCTCGGACTCGCGCAATTTTTGGATGAATGAATGAACGCAGCCCAAGCACTGGTAAAAACCCTGGTCGCGCACGGTATCGACCGCATTTTCTGCGTCCCCGGCGAAAGCTACCTCCCGGTTCTCGATGCGCTCTACGACACGCCTTCGATTCAGCTGGTGAGCTGTCGCCACGAAGGCGGCGCGGGCCTGATGGCGGTGGCCGACTCAAAACTCACGCGGCGCGCCGGCGTGGTGTGCGTGTCGCGCGGTCCCGGTGCTTCGAATGCATCGCTTGCGGTCCATGTGGCCGAGCAGGATGCCGTGCCGCTGCTGGTTCTCATCGGACAAATCGAAAGGAAGGACATCGGCCGCGGCGCCTTCCAGGAAGTCGATTACAAGAAAACCTTCGGCGGCATGTGCAAGGGTGTCTGGGAGGTTCTCAAGGGAGAAGATCTCGCCGCCGTCTGCTCCGAGGCCATCGCCTGTGCCACCTCGGGCATTCCCGGACCGGTGCTCATTTCCCTGCCGGAGGACATGCTCCTCGACCCCGCATCCGGTCCCGCGATGCCGGCGGCGATGGCACCGATTCCCGCGCCAGGTACAGCGGATGTCGCGCGCGCCGCAGAAATGCTGACCGCGGCGCTGCGCCCCGTCATGGTCGTGGGTGCCTCGCTTCCCCCAGAGGACGTCGCGCTCCTCGTCAAGGTGAGCGAGGCGTTCCAGTTGCCGGTTGCGGTCGGCTGGAAGCAACAGCATCTGTTTCCCAACCGGCATGCGAATTACGCCGGCCATCTGGGCTACAACATTCCCGCCGCTCACCTGGAAACGCTGCAACCCGCCGACCTGGTGTTGGCACTGGGCAGTCGCCTGGGCGATGTCACGACTCAAGGCTACCGGTTTCCGATGACCCCCGTGCCCACCCAGCCCCTGATTCACGTGCATCCGGCGCGCGAGGTACTGGGTCGCGTCTACAAGCCGCAGCTGCCGATTCAGGCCGGGTGTCGAGATTTCCTGACGGAACTCCTGAAACACGCGCCTGCGGCGGTTCCAAAAGAACGCGCCGCATGGATTGAGCGTACGCATGGCTACGTCGAAGAACTGATGCGCTGGATGCCCCTGAAAGCCGACGACGGCGTGGCCTATGGTTCGGTGATCGAAGCCCTGAACCGCCTGCTGCCGCCCGACGCCATCGCCACGCATGATGCAGGCAACTTTTCGACCTGGATGCACCGCCACTACTATTTCCGCGACCAGCAGGTGCTGATCGGCGGCGAGGCGGGCGCAATGGGATTCGGCGTGCCGGCCGCGGTTGCCGCGTCGCTGCGATATCCGAACCGGAAAGTCGTGTGCCTTGTCGGCGATGGGGGCATGCTGATGACCGGCAACGAACTGGCCACCGCCATCATGTACGGCGCGAAGCCGTTGATACTCCTCTCAAACAACGGCAGCTACGGCACCATCCGTCAGTATCAGGAGAAAGCCTATCCCGGCCGCATCATGGGCACGCGCCTTTCCAATCCGGATTTTGCGGCCCTGGGTCGGGCATTCGGCGCGAAAACCTGGGTGATCGGGAACGACGAGCAGATCACCCCGGTGCTGACCGAAGCCCTAGCCGCAGACTGCGCCGCGCTGGTGGAAGTCAAATCCAGCATGGTCTTCCTCTCCGCCTTCGCGAGGCTGGATCCGGCCACCGCGCGCGCCTGAGCGCGCGATATCCACTACGCGCGCCTAAACGCGCGGTTCCGCACCGGCGCGCCGCGGATTAGGCACAATGGCGGGGTTCAGAACCCAAGCCATTGGAGAGTCCATGAAAAAAGCGATTGCCTCTGCCCTTGCCTGCGCGACCACCCTGTGTGCCACCGGCGCTCTGGGACAGGCGTTTCCTTCCAAGCCGTTAAAGCTTGTTATTCCGTTCGCCGCAGGCGGCGGCAATGACATCGTCGCCCGTGTCGTTGCCGCAAGGCTGGGTCAGGGATTCAACCAGCCCATGGTGGTGGACAACCGCCCGGGGGCCAACGGTTTCATCGCGCCGCGCGCGGTTGCCGATGCCGCCCCCGACGGCTACACCGTGCTCATGGGACCCACGGGACCGATGTCCATCAGCCCCGCGATCTTCTCCAAGATGCCCTATTCGCCCATCAACGACTTCACGCCGGTGACGATGATCGGCTCGTTTCCGCTGATCCTGGTGGTCAGCGGCGGGTTACCGGTGAAAAATGTCGCTGAACTCGTTGCGATGGCCAAAGCCAACCCCAGCAAGATGAACTACGGATCGACGGCAGCGACCTTCCAGCTGACCAGCGAACTGTTCAACATTCGCACAAACACCCAGTTCCAGCACATCCCCTACAAGAGCAGCGCCGATTTCAATACGGCCGTCATGACGGGTGAAATCACCATCGCGTTCTCCGATCCGCCACCAGCCATCGGACTGCTCAAGTCCGGCAAAATCCGCGGACTCGCGGTTACCGCGAACAAGCGACATTCGTTCTGGCCCGACATCCCCACCATGGCCGAGGCAGGCGTCAAGGACATGGAGGTCACCATCTGGATGGGCCTGTTTCTCCCGGCCAATGCGCCTGCAACCATCGTCACCCGCATACGTGACGAACTGGTCAAAGGGATGGCAGAGCCGGAAGTCAGGGAAAAGCTCATCGGCCTGGGCGTCGAGCCCGACGGGCGCCCTTCGGCCGAATTTGCCAAGTTCCTCGCCGCCGATATCGCGCGCTGGACCGCGGTCGCAAAAGCCGCAAATATCAAGGCGGACTAGGCGGACACGGCAACGACGCCGCGGACGGACAGCTTAAATGGGGATAACGGCATGAACTTGAATCGTATTTTCGCTTTCGCGCTGATGGCTTTGCCGTTCGCGCCGCTGTCCTTCGCCCAGGCGCCCGCGGAGTCGGAAGCATCGCTGGCAAAAGTCATCGCAGGCGCGCACCGCACGCCTGCTTTCGCGGTACGCGACCCCTCCCGCCATCCAAAGGAGACACTGCTTTTCTTCGGCATTCGTCCCGATTCGCATGTCGCCGAAATATGGCCGGGCGCAGGGTGGTATGCGGAGATCCTCGCGCCCTATCTGCGCGACAAGGGCGTCTACTACGCGGCGCACTTCCCCATCGATGAAAAGACCTCCGATGCCTACCGCAAGTCGCGCCTGGGATTCCAGGAAAAGCTTGCGAAAGATCCCGAGCTCTACGGCAAGGTCGTCGTCACTTCGGTTCGGGCGCCTGAACATACCACCCTCGCGCCGCCCGCTTCGCTCGACCTGGTTCTCACCTTCCGCAACGTGCATAACTGGGTGGTGGAATCTGGCAACGACCGGGAAATGTTCCGGGCCTTCTTTGACGCGCTCAAGCCCGGCGGCGTGCTCGGCGTGGTCGAGCATCGTGCCCGGCCCTCAGCGACACTCGAAGACATGAAACGCTCCGGCTACATGACCGAAGACTATGTCATCGCCCTCGCGGAAAAAGCCGGTTTCAAACTCGGCGCCCGCTCCGAGGCCAACGCAAACCCGAAAGACACCAAGGACTATGCCGAGGGCGTCTGGGCACTTCCGCCCACCTACCGGAACGGCAATGTGGATCGCCAGAAGTACGCCGATATCGGCGAGAGTGATCGCATGACGCTGAAGTTCATCAAGCCCTAGGCCGCGAAATCCGCTTACCCGTTAATGATCAACGATCTTTTTGCAAAGGCGAAATACTCATGAAAATGCTGAAGAAATCGCTGGTGGCCGGGGCTGTCGCGGCGCTGCCGCTGTGCGCGCCGCTAACTCAGGCACTCGCGCAGGCCTATCCGTCCAAACCCGTGCGCATCTACACCTCCGCACCGGCAGGCCCGTACGACATCGTGCTGCGCGGCATCTCGCCGGCACTACAACAAGGGCTGGGGCAGCCCATCATCATCGAGAACAAGACCGGCGCCAACTACGTGCCCTTGGGCGAGATCTGCGCCCGATCCACCCCGGATGGATACAACCTTTGCACGGGCGACGTGTATACCTCGGTGCTGAATGTCCAGGCCTACAACAAGCTTTCCTACGGCGCCAAGGACTTCACGCCCATCATCCATTTCGGCTACCTCTACAGTGCGCTGATCGTCCATCCTTCCGTGCCGGCAAACAATCTTCGTGAACTGCTGGCGCTGGCGAAGGCCAAGCCGGATGCGCTCAACTTCGGCACGCCCGGGCCCGCCACCAACTCCAGCATGTATGTCGATTACTGGAAGAAGACCAATGTCGCCTCGTTCCAGAACATCGCCTACAAGAGCTTCGTGCAGTCACTCAATGCCGTGGTCTCGGGCGAAGTGAATGCCGCCATATTCGGACTGGGACAGTCAATGGCGCAGGTGCGCGCCGGCAAGGTCAGGGCCCTGGCCATCATCGGAGAGGGGCCCTCCAAGCTGGCGCCCGGCGTGCCAACCTTCCGCGAAGCCGGCGTTGACCTCACCATCCTCAATTGGGGTGGACTCTTGGGACCCGCCGGCCTGCCGCGCGACATCGTCATGCGCTGGAACGGCGAGATGAAAAAAGTGCTGACCGACGCCGCGCTGCGCGAGAAGTTCGTCGAGGGACAGGGCTTCGAGCAGGCGCCACCTTCCGGCGGATCGCCCGAGGAATTCAATTCGTTCCTTCAGTCAGAGCACACCAAGCTGGCAAAGATCGTCCAGATCACCGGCCTGCGTCTCGACTAGTAACCGGTCATGCGGCGGCTGCAGCTTTTCATCGTCGCAGTCGGATGGGCCCTTGTCGCGGGCTCACTCTGGGGACAGGCACCGTCCGTGCCAGCGGCGGGCACGGAGCGCCGCGTCGCCCTCGTCATCGGGAACGACCAGTATCAAACCGTTCCGAAACTGGAGCGCGCCGTCGCCGACGCGCGGGCCATGGGCGCCGAACTGCGCCGCATGGGCTTCGAGGTGATGCAATACGCCAACCTCGACCGGCGGCGCATGAATCAGGCGGTCGGAGAGCTGGTCGAAAAGGTGTCCGGCGGCGGTGTCGGCATTCTTTTTTATGCGGGACACGGCGTGCAGGTATCGGGTTCCAACTTCCTGCTTCCCGTCGATGTCCAGTTGTCGCGCGCCGATGATCTCGCCGACGAAGCCATCGACATGGGCCGGGTGATGGAAAGGCTCTCCACGGCGAAAGCCAAATTCACACTGATGATTATCGACGCCTGCCGCGACAATCCTTTTCCGCGCGTTGCCGGTCGCAGCATCGGAGGCAGTCGCGGCCTGACCATTCCGTCCGCACCCGACGGCCTGATGGTCGTCTATTCGGCCGGCGTCAACGAGCAGGCCCTGGACAAACTCTCCGATGTCGACCGGGACCCCAACGGCCTCTTCACGCGTGAGTTCATCAAACAATTGCGCGAACCGGGCGTTCGCGTGGACGACATGGTGCGCAGGGTGCGCAGTTCCGTTCGTGAACAGGCCGCTCGCGTCGGTCACTCCCAGAATCCCGCCATCTACGACCAGTCCAACGGCGATTTCTATTTCACAGGCGCAGGCACGCAGACCGCCTCGCTTTCCTCCCCGTCCGGCAATGCCCCTGCAGCCTTCGATCCAACGGTCAATGACCGCGCCTTTTGGGATTCCGTGAAGGACTCGAAAAACCCTGACGAATTAAAGGCTTACATTGACAACTATCCGTCGGGACTGTTTGTCGCGCTGGCGCAGACGCGGCTGAAGGCGGCGCAGTCAGTACAGGTTGTCTCCGCCATTCCATCGGT
>CAIUKQ010000433.1 GCA_903899705.1 uncultured beta proteobacterium | reverse complement strand
CGAGTACACACCCTGGGTGTTCCGCTTTGCCGACGACGCCGAATCGCTGGTCGCGCAGAATGGAGATCCCTCCGGACCGGTCATTTCGATTCTCATTGATGAAGCGGGGGCCCTGATTGTGGATTCGGAACTGGGCATCGGGGTTGTCAATGACCGCGAGCTCTCCTTGCTGGTCGACCGGTTGTCGGCGGAAAATCCGGTGCTGCACGGCGGCGAAGCCCTGATGGCACTGGCTGGTTCTAAAGAAGAGACACCATATCGCCTGTTTGGCCGGACGGTCATCCTGAAACCGGTTTGCCGAGCCGCGGTACCCGCCCTGTTTGGCTTCAACCCGCTCCCGAAGGCGCCGCCAGGTGAGCCTGACTGTTGACGTTCGGTAGCATGCGCGGACGCATGGAGTACTCTTGCCCCTAGGTGCCAGTGAGTTCCGCATTTTTGACAAAGGCTGAATGACATGTTTCGAACCCAAACGACAGCGGCCTTGAGGGTCACGGCCTGGATTATGTTTGCGCTTGTGCTGGGCGGATGCGGCTCCGTCGAAAAAGTCGGCGACTGGTGGCGGGGAGATCGCGAGGAAGCGGTGGTCCTTGCGCCGGGAACCGTTGTCTACCAGTGCGAGGGCAACAAGTCATTTCTGGCCCGGATCGACACTTCCACTCAAAGCGCCTGGGTCAAATTTCCCGATCGGGAGTTTCGCCTTGACCCCCTGCCGGGGGCCGCCGCCGGGCGCTACACAAATGGCCGCGCCACTCTCAACATCAAGGGCGACGAAGCATTTCTGACCGAAGGCACGGCAGTGAGTTATGCCAATTGCAAGCGGTCCAATGCCGGTTGATTGCCCGATTACCTGACGGGGCGGCGCGCGACGAGATCAATCAGGGCGGACATTCCCCCATGTCCTTCACCTTCGTCAATTTCACTGTCGTACTCCCGAAGTTCGACGATTTCCAGTGCGGCGAACGCCTGTTTCAACAGCGCTGACGTGTAAAGCTGTTCAGGCACGCGCGGGCCGCCCGTTCCGTAGGCTATCTGCTCGGGCCGGTATCCCTCCAGCAGCAGGAGCCCGCCGGGCTTCAGCGCCCGGCATATCCCCGCGAACATGTGGGCGCGCTCGGCCGGTGTGGCGAACTGGATGAAGATGGCCGCGACGACGTCAAACTGCGCGGCATCCCAGTCCCAGGCCGACAATTCCGTGATCTGCGTGGTGTATTTTTGGGTCACGCCCCGGTCGGCGGCGAGTTTTCGCGCCTTCTCCGCGCCCACCGGCGAAAAATCAAAGGCTGTCACGGAAAGCCCCTGTCCCGCAAGCCATACGCCATTGCGGCCTTCGCCATCTGCAATGGACAGGGCCGTGCCGCCTGCTTTGAGGCGGCCCGCCTGTAACGCAAGGAAGGCGTTGGGGGCGGTGCCGAACAGATAACCGCTGGCGCCGAAGCAGGAATTCCAGCGCGTGAGTTCCGGGTTGACTTCCATGGTGCGCTCCAGTCGATTCAGTTGAAGGTCTTGCCTTCATTTGCAATGCGTTCGAGCAGCGGGGCAATTTTCCAGGAGTCCCCCCTGTAGCCCTTTGCAAATTCGGCGATCGAGGCGGCCAGTTTCTTCGGGCCGACTGTATCCGCATAAAACATCGGTCCGCCGCGATACGCCGGGAAGCCGTATCCGGCCAGATACACCATGTCGATATCCACAGCGCGTGCTGCGATGCCTTCTTCCAGGATATGCGCACCTTCATTGATCAGGGCATAAATGCAACGCTCGACAATCTCACCGTTGCTGATTTCGCGGGTTTTGACGGAGGCTGTTGCACGGCATTCATCAATCAGTTTTGTCGTCTCGTCATCGGGAAGGGGAGCGCGGCTGCCTTTTTCGTACCGGTAATAGCCCGACCCCGTCTTCTGGCCGAATCGCTTCAATTCGAACAAGCGGTCGCCCACAAGGGAATAGGGCAGGTGCGGCATGGCGGCGCGGCGCCTCGCACGGATGTGGTAAATGATGTCGTTGCCCGACATGTCGCACATGGCAAACGGGCCCATGGCCATGCCCCAGTCGGTCAATGCCTTGTCAACCTGCGCGGGCAGTGCGCCTTCGTCGAGAAGGTACTCCGCCTGCCGGAGGTAGAAATCCATCATGCGGTTCCCGATGAATCCGTCGCATACGCCCGATATCACCGCGACCTTCTTCAGTTTTTTTGCGAGCTTCATGGTCGAGGCCAGAGTGTCCGGCGAGGACTTCGCGCCGCGTATCACTTCGAGCAGGCGCATGACATTGGCCGGGCTGAAGAAATGTGCACCAACCACGTCTTGCGGCCGCTTGGTGACGGCGGCGATTTCGTCCAGATCAAGGCTCGAAGTGTTGGAGGCGAGCAGGGCGCCGGGCTTCATGGTGGCATCGAGGCGCGTGAAGACGTCGCGCTTCACCGCCATGTCTTCAAACACCGCTTCAATCACCAGGTCGGCATCGCGGATTTCTTCCATCGAGAGTGTGCCGCGGATGCGTGCCATGCGGGCGTCCATGTCGGCCTGCTTCAGGCGGCCTCGGGACACCGCTCCCGCGTAATTGTTCCGGATGCCGCCCAACCCGCGTTCCAGAGCCTCGGCCTTCATGTCGAGGATCTGGACCGGAATGCCGGCGTCGGCGAAGGCCATGGCTATCCCGCCGCCCATGGTGCCTGCGCCCAGAATTGCGACACTTTTGATGTCGCGGGTGCCGGCATCTTCTGCGATGCCGGGAATTTTGGCGACAGCGCGCTCGCCGAAAAAGGCATGCCGGAGGGCCTTCGATTCGCTGCCTTCGAGCAACTGGTCAAATAGGCTGCGTTCATAGCGCATGCCCTCGTCCATTGGCAGGGTCAGCGAGGCCTCGATGGCATCGATGCATTTGGCAGGCGCCGGATAGCCGCGCCATGATTTTGCCGCCTTCTGTCGTTGCTCAGCGAAAAATGCGGTGGCGTTGTCGATGACAGGAGCGACATCGCGCAGTTTGCGCAAGGCCGTTGTCCCGGCCGGCAGTTTGCGCGCGAACGCCACGGCGCCATCGACCAGGTTGCCCTGGATGATTTCATCGACCAGCAGTGTTCCCGCCACCGAGTCCGATGTGACAGTCTTTGAATTAATGATGATGTCGAGGGCGCGTTCCACCCCCAGCGCGCGCGGCAGGCGCTGGGTGCCACCGGCGCCGGGAATGAGGCCGAGTTTCAGTTCGGGCAGTGCCAGTTGCGCGCCCGTTGCGGCAACCCGGTAGTGGCAGGCAAGGGCCACTTCCAGCCCGCCGCCCATGGCTGCGCCGTGAATCGCGGCGACGACCGGCTTGGCACAGGTTTCGAACGCGGAGACGAGGTCCCTCGAATTGGGAAACTCATTGGCCGCCGGCGTATTGAATTCACGGATTTCGGCGCCCGAACAGAATGCCCTGCCGCCCCCGGTCAGCACGATGGCCCTGACCGCTGAATCCGCGACCGCTTTTATCAGCAAATCATGCATGTCGATACGCATGGGATGCGCCAGGGTGTTCATGGGGGGATTGGCGAGGGTGATGACGGCGATGTCGCCGTGAAGGGCATAGGTGGCGCTGGACATGCGGGTGTGCTCCGTGGCTGCTCGATATCTTTGTGGACGCGCCCACCCTTGAGTGGGCCGGTTGATGATCCCATAATTTCACCGGGACGAGCGGCACGGCGCTAGTAGAATGGAATTTTAGTTGCTGGTGATTACATGGAGTCTGCCCCCGTTCTGGTCAGGCGCGAAGGTGCCGTCGTTTCCATTGGCATCAATCGGCCAGGCAAAAAAAATGCGCTCACGGCAGAAATGTACGCGTTGCTTGCCGACGCTCTGGGTTCGGCCGGTGGCGATAATTCCTGCCGCGTCGTGCTCATGCTGGGTGAAGGGGGCGATTTCACCGCGGGGAATGACCTGGCGGAATTTGTGGCATCTCCGCCGGCTGAAGAGCATGCCCCCGTTTTCCGTTTCCTGCGGGCGCTCGCGCACTTCGAAAAGCCTCTTGTCGCCGCAGTGGAGGGCTCAGCCGTCGGGATCGGAACAACGATGCTCCTGCACTGCGACTTCGTCTATGCGGCGCCACAAACGCGGTTTGCACTGCCCTTTGTCAATCTGGCGGTTGTCCCCGAGGCGGCGTCCAGCTACCTGCTTCCGCGGCTGGCTGGATGGCAGCGCGCGGCTGAATTCCTCATGTTGGGCGAGCCGTTTTCGGCCGAGCAGGCGCTTGCGGCCGGTCTGGTCAATGCCATCGTCCCGGTCGAGCGACTGCGGGAATTTGCCATGGAGACCGCGCGCAAGCTGGCCTCCAAGCCACCCTTTGCACTCAGGGAAACCAAGCGACTGATGAAGCAGGGCGAACTGGCATGCATCGATCAGGCCATGCGCGCCGAGGCGCGGATTTTCGCGCAGTGTCTCGCGTCGCCGCAGGCGAAAGAGGCATTTGCCGCGTTTTTCGAGAAACGCAAACCCGATTTTTCGCGTTTCTGAGAGGGGGAGATGATGCTGATATTCCGCCAGTTGTTTGATCCGCAATCCTCCACCTACACGTATCTGCTGGGCGACACGGCAAGCCGCGAAGCATTGCTCATCGATCCGGTGTTCGAGCAGGTACGTCGCGACGCGGCGCTGATCAAGGAACTGAATCTCACGCTCAAGTGGACCCTGGAGACCCATGTGCACGCCGATCATGTCACCGGCGCATGGCTTTTCAAAAAGCGCATGGGAAGCGGCATTGCGCTGGCTGCGGCGGGCGGGGCTGCGGGTGCGGACGAACTGCTCAAGCACGGGGACACCGTCGCGTTCGGCGGGCGTTATCTGGAGGTTCGCGCCACCCCTGGGCATACCAACGGGTGTCTGACCTACGTGCTGGATGACCAGAGCATGGCATTTACCGGCGATTGCCTGCTGATACGCGGCAGCGGCCGAACCGATTTTCAGCAGGGCAGCCCGGCATCGATGTATGCGTCCGTGCGCACGCAGATTTTCACGCTTCCGAGCGGTTGCCTCCTGTATCCGGCTCATGACTATCGCGGACTCACGGTCACCAGCGTGGAGGAGGAGCGCCGCTTCAATCCGCGCCTTGGCGGTGATATCGGTGAGCAGGATTTCACCGGGTACATGAACAATCTGGGTCTTGCGCATCCGCGGCAGATTGACGTCGCGGTCCCGGCCAACCTGAAATGCGGGAAACCCGATGTGGCCGAAATTGGCGGTGGCGATCCCGGCTGGGCACATCTCACCTATACGTTCAGCGGAATATGGGAGATCCAGCCGCAGGCGCTGGAGGAGGCCATCGCTGGACTGAAAATCATCGATGTCAGGGAGCCCAATGAGTTCAATGGACCCATCGGGCGAATTGCCGGATCGACGCTGATTCCTCTGGGGGAACTGGCCGCGCGTGCCGTAGAAATTGACAAGGAGCGCCCGGTGGTTTGCGTATGCCGTTCCGGCGCGCGCTCAGCGCAGGCGGTGGTCATCCTCCAGAAGGCCGGATTCACCGATGTTGCGAACCTCGCCGGTGGCATGTTGCGATGGCGCGCAGAAGGACACGCCATCGTGGGTGGTCGAGGCTAGGGAGTTAAGTAAGCACTGAACAAGGGGGCCTACGCCGAATGGTACTTACTTAAGGATAAGCCCCTGAAGTGTCGTGTAAAAAGGCCGGCTCGATGCGTGCTAAGTTGGAGTTGCGAAACAACCATCCAACACTCAAGGAGCCAGCCACCATGCATGATG
>CAIUKQ010000432.1 GCA_903899705.1 uncultured beta proteobacterium | reverse complement strand
TGCGGGAGCTCTGCAGCCAGACTTCGGCGAAACTTCGCGAACTCAACCGGCGGCAGCGCCGCAGCAACCGCAGGCGCATGGGACTCGAGCCAGGCATGCAGCTTCGCCTCGGCGGCCTCAAGCGCCGGGCCCGAGGGCCACAACGTGTCATCGAGATCGAGCGATATCGCCTTGATGGATTGCGCAGTCAAGCTATTGCCGCGCACCGGGACTTGCAGCGCCGGTCCTGCGCAGGCTTTGAGTGGCCGGCAAATCGATTGCAAGGTTCTCGCCGATGACCACGCCATACTGCTCGCGTGCCGCATCGCGCGTGAGCACCTCCTCGATCACATCCCAGAGCACCCGTTCGGGATCACGCTCCAGGGGGTTGCCCCAGCCGCCGCCGCTGCCCTGGTTGACGATGACCTCCGTATCCGCCGGCACCAGATGTCGCGTGACATTGGCTTCGCGAAACTCGGTTTCACCCTTGAGCTTCATGGTCAGGATGCCGTTGGCACCCTCGATGCCGCCGTTCAGGCCCCATGCGGGACAATTGTCGCGCTTGGGTCGGTGGAGGTTCCAGCGACCCTCGATCAGGTTCTTGATGTGCATGCGCCCGCCCATGCCGCCGCGGAATTTCCCCGGCCCTGCCGTCCCGACCCGGAGCCCGTACTCCTGGATGAGCACCGGGCTTTTCAGCTCCATCTCCTCCACCGATGCCCGGCGCACATCGCCCTGGCAGACATTGACGGAAGCCGATTCGCCATCACCGAACGGCCGACCGCCCCAGCCGCCGCCACCCGAGGCCATCACCACGTAACGTTTCTTGTTTTTCGGGTTCTGCCCAAAGAACACGCCGCCGCCGCCCATGAGTCCGAAGTGCCCCGCGGGCACACGCTCCGGCACCGCCTTCGCGAGCGCCGCGAGGATGGTATCCACCACCAGCGGAAGTATCTGGCTCCAGGCGGCCATCGGCATGGGATGCCGCGCCATCATGATGTTGCCCTCGGGAATGATGCAGTCCAGTGCGCGGAATGATCCCTCGTTGACATCGGCCAGCGGCGCGGTCAGCGCCTTGTAGGCGATACGGGGGGCCGCGTAGGTGCGCGAATTGACCGCCGCGGTGCGCTCCGGAGAGCAGCCTGAAAGATCGATGGTCATGGCCCCGGACTTGATCGTCACTTTTGCGTGCAGCCGTACCGGGTCTCCCTTCTTTACGCCATCGTCATCCAGAAACGATTCCGCCTCATACACGCCATCGGGAAATTTCTCCACCACATTGCGGCACTTGGTCTCGGTCTCGTTGAACAGTTGCTGAATGGCAGCCATCACGGTGGTCTTGCCGTAACGCTCGAACAGTTCGTCCAGGCGACGCAGCGCCAGACGGCAGGCGGCCATCTGCGACTTCATGTCGCCAAGGGATGATTCGGGATGACGGATGTTGTCGCTGATGAGGCGGTACAGCCCTTCGTCAACCACGCCCTCCTTGTAGATTTTCAGCTGGTCGAGTTGCAGGCCCTCCAGCCACGGATCGGCCACGCTCGCGCCCGCGCCAAAGCCCGTGCTGGTGCCGCCCACATCGATCCAGTGCGCGCGCACGATGGCGAACATCAGCAACTCGCCATCCAGGAAATAGGGCATGTAGATGACGATGTTGTTCAGGTGCTGTCCGGCCACGCGCTGATGGTTGCTGATGATCACGTCGCCCGGCTTGAACCCCGCGCTGCCATAGCGCTGCATGCCGTCGGTGATCATGACGCCCAGATCCGCGATGAAGTGCGAAACCCCGCCCACGTTCTGCGACACCAGATCGCCATTGGGCAACACCAGCGCGGTGCAGAAATCGCGGATCTCGTAAATGATCATGTTGTAGGAGGTGCGCTGCAAATCCACCGCCATCTCATTGGAGATTGCAGGCAGGGCATTGCGTATCACCTCCAGGGTCACGGGGTCGAGACTTGCTTCCCTGACTTTTGCATCCATCTTATTTTCCTTTTATTTCAAATACTTAAAGCAATGTGCTCGCCGGCCAGCAGACCCAGCGTGAACGCCTTGCACAAACCGCCCAGATACGTCGCGCGCGGCCCGCCTTCCAGGCCCTGCACCGGCGTACCCGCCACATACAGGCCCGGAATGATACTGCCGTCAGCCCGCAGCGCCTGCGCGTGCGCATTGATCGCAATGCCGCCCATCCCCAGGGTCAACCCGGCGCAAAGGGGCACGGCGTGAAATGGCGCCACGGCGATGGGCATGGGTTTGTGTTCCTTCACGCTGCGTGCCGGGCTGAGATCCCCGAGCCTCCCGCTTTTCACCGCCTCGTTGTACCCGCGCACCGTCTCCTGCAACGCCGCCGCGGGTAGTCCCGCCTTTTCCGCCAGTGACGCAAGGTCCGGCGCACTGTGCATCCAGCCGCCCCCATTGATCAGGTAGGGATTGACACCGGTGGGCCTTGCCTTTCCCGGCTCCCCCTCCCACATGGCATTGTCGAAAATGATGATGGCCGACAGCGGATCTTCCAGTTGCGCGATGGCATTGGCCTGGCACACCCCGCCCCAGCCCTCGTCCATGAATCGGCGGCCGTCGGGCCCGACGATCATGCTGAACTCGGCCATGGCATCGAAATGCGGATAGGGCCACAGGCGGTTGTTCTTCATCGCGTCACGGTGATGGACATGACCGTAGAATTTTCCAAACCCGCCGACGTCGGCCCCGGCCGCCTGCGCCATGCGAATGCCGTCCCCCTGGCCGCCGGGTGCGGCGCGCAGCAGAATGCGATCGGGACGCGGCGCCAGCAACTGCTTCACCATCTCCGCATTGGCCTGGTATCCCCCGTCGGCAATGACAACGGCTTTTGCCTCCACGCGCAACGGGCCGCCCGCCTGCATCGCATTCACGCCGATGCAGACGCCGTTTTCCATGATCAGCGATTCGGCGCGTGTGCCGCGCACGATCTGGCCGCCCCGCTCGTTGAGGTTCTTCTCGAGCCGGCGAAGCGACACATCGCCGCCGTGTCCCTCCCAATCGAGCCCTTCACCCCGGCTGCGCGGCGGCGCGAGCATCAGTTGCTGGCCGGTGGCCGTCGGATAGTTGATGAAGCGCACGCCCTCCTCCTTGAGGAATTCATGAGCGCGCCTCGCGTTTTCGGCGATGGCGCGCACCAGTTCCGGTTTCGCTGCGCCATTGGCCTTTGAGATGACCTGTTCCAGATGTTCGACGGGCGAGAGCGTGGGGTTGCCCAGCGTTGAAAAAACGCCCGTGGTCCAGCGCGAACTGCAGGCATAAAGGTCCTCCGTGCCCTTCTCCAGAACCGCTACTTTTTTTCCCGATTTCGCGGCGCGGCAGGCGGACACCATGCCGGCAAAGCCCGCGCCAATGGAGGCGACATCAACCTTCAGAATATTCATTTCCCTGTTCCCGTTCTGCCTTGACTGGCGGATAGGCTCCAAATGCTTGGAGCCGGATTTGCGATGTTATATAGTGCAACGAGCAGATTTCTTCATTACTCCGGGAGCAAAGCCTCGCTTCGATTGGGCCGGGCGGGCGAAAGTAGACCATGAGTACGGAAATAATTCTTGAGACCCGGCAGCTGACCAAGGAATTCAAGGGGTTTGTCGCGGTGGACCATGTGAATCTGAACGTGCGCCGCGGCGCCATACACGCATTGATCGGGCCGAACGGCGCGGGCAAGACCACCTGCTTCAACCTGCTGACCAAATTCCACGCACCCACTTCAGGCGTGATTCTTTACAACGGGAGGAATATCACACGGGACGCCCCGGCGCAAATCGCCCGCCGGGGAGTCATAAGGTCCTTCCAGATTTCCGCCGTCTTTCCCCACCTGTCGGTTCTGGAGAACGTGCGCGTCGCGTTGCAGAGAAACCTGGGCTCATCCTTCCATTTCTGGCGCTCCGAGAAGACCCTTGAGAGCCTCAATCCCCGCGCCATCGAACTGCTTGCCGAGGTCGATCTCGAATCCTATGCGCACACCGTCACAGCGGAACTCAGCTACGGCCGCAAGCGCGCCCTGGAGATTGCGACGACGCTCGCGATGGAACCGCAACTCATGCTTCTCGATGAACCGACGCAGGGCATGGGCCTGGAGGACGTCGATCGAATCCGCAGGCTGATCAAAAAGGTATCCGCCAATCGAACCGTGCTCATGGTGGAACACAATATGAGCGTGGTGGCCAGCATCGCCGACACCATCACCGTATTGCAGCGTGGTGCCACGCTTGCGGAGGGACCTTACGCCGAGGTGTCGAAGAATCCCGCCGTCATTGAGGCCTATATGGGAGGCGCCGGCACCGAACTGGCCGGTGCGCACTGATGAGCATCCCTTCCGGAGCACCGTTTCTCGCCGCCCCTTTTCTTGAAGTCCGCGACCTGCATGCCTGGTACGGGGAATCCCATGTCCTGCACGGCGTCAATTTCACGGTGAACGAGGGTGAGGTCGTGACCTTGCTCGGCCGCAACGGCGCCGGGCGCACCACCACGCTGCGCGCCATCATGGGACTGACCGGCAGCCGCAAGGGTTCCGTCTCCATCAAAGGCGCCGAAACCATCGCCCTGGCGACACACCGCATCGCCCGCCTCGGCCTGGGCTATTGCCCCGAGGAGCGCGGCATATTCGCAAGCCTCTCGGCCGGGGAAAACCTGCTGCTGCCGCCGGTGCTCGCCAGTGGTGGCATGAGCGTCGCGGAAATTTACGACATGTTCCCCAATCTGAAGGAACGTTCGGCGAGCCAGGGCACACGCCTGTCCGGCGGGGAGCAGCAGATGCTGGCGGTGGCGCGGA
>CAIUKQ010000431.1 GCA_903899705.1 uncultured beta proteobacterium | reverse complement strand
TGCCGCGAGCAAGACGGACAACCTCAATTTCAGCGGCAAGTACTACAACTACAAGGATGTTGAGCTTCACAATCACTTTGTGCAAAAGCCCTATCCGGCCCTCTGGTTTCCAAGCAGCGACAAGAACTCCATCGACTTCACCGCAAAGCACGGCTATCACACGGTGCTGAACACCAGCCACCCGGAGACGAAGGCGCTGTATGCGCAGTATCGCGAGACCTGGGTGAAGCACCGGGATGACCCGGGCCGGCACAACGCGCATGTCACCCATCCTCGCCTTGGGAAGAGCCAGCTGATCGTGGTGGCCGATACCGATGCCGAGGCGGAAAAGCTCGGCATGGATGCATTCGCCGTCTGGCTCTCCCACATCAACCACCTGACCACCAAGCATGGCAGGGCGCCGCTGCTGCCGCGCCTGGATCCCAAGTCCAAGGATTCGGTCACGCGCCTCGTGGCGGGCTCGCCTTCGACGGTGCTGGATATCCTGATCGAATCGGTGAAGGAGACCAGCATCAATTACCTGTTGCTGGTATTTTCCTTCGGCAACCTGAAGCCTGAACACGCGATGCGGTCCATGGAATTGTTTTCGCGCGATGTCATGCCCAAATTGAAAGCCGCAGTTAAATAGATTTCAGTGAAGTAGATCGCAATGAAGTAGATCTCAATGAAGTAATTGGTTGATTCAGTTGTCCACTCTATGGAGAACGAACGATGAAACTGGCTTGCGCTGTTTGTGCTTTGGTATCGGTGGTATCAATGGACAGTTCGTTCTCCCAGAGTTATCCGTCCAAGCCCATCCACAACATCCTCAATGTGGGTGGTGGCGGAGAGACCATTGCGCGGCTGGTGGCGGGGAAGATGTCGGAGTCCATGGGCGTGCCCATTGTCATCGAGCAGAACACCGCCGGTGCCGGATCGATCGCCTCGGCGCAGGTTTCACGCGCAGCGCCCGATGGCTACACCTTTCTCTACACCACCACCAACGCGCAACTCTACCGGGTGTTCCTGGCACGCCAGGTGCCCTACGATCCGGTGAAGGATTTCACGCCAATCTCTAAACTCGGCGAGGCGATCCTGACAGTCGCGGTTCCGCCGGATTCGCCTTTCAAGTCCATGGGCGATGTGATTGCCTGGGCCAGGAGCAATCCGGGGAAGCTCACCTACGCCACCTCCGGTGTGGGCACGACGCATCACCTGTCGGCTGAATTGCTTGGTACCGTGGCGGGCGTGGAGATGCTGCACGTGCCCTACAAGGACAGCAATCAGGCGGCCACAGATACGCTCACCGGTCGCATCCAGATCAACTTCACCATCTTCGGGACGGTGTTTCCTTTCGCCAAGGCGGGCAAACTTCGCCTGATCGCGCTCAACAACAGCAAGCGCTACAAGCTCATGTCCGATCTGCCCACCATCGGCGAACAGGTTCCGGGTTACGAGCCACCACCGGGTTGGACTGCCTACTTCGGGCCGCCCGGCATGCCCCGGCCGATTGTCGATCGCCTGAACGCCGAGATCATCAAGGCCATCAACAATCCGGAAGTGCTGTCGCGCATGGATGCGCTGGGTCTGGTGGTGGTGACGAGCACGCCGGAGGAGCTTGCTGCGAGTCTCAAGCGGGATCTGGAGCGCACCGCAGCGATCGTGAAGGCTGCTGGAATAAAGCCTGAATAGCCTTATTAATCAAATATTTATGATTTAACGGGCTTACAGGATAAAGCTGACCAGCCCCAGCGCGCCCAGTTCCATGGCGTCGATGATGGCCTCGCGGCGGCAGATGCGCAGTGCGCCCTCGACCACGCGCAACTGATGCAGGTAGCGTCCGACAAATTCGCGGATGTCGCCATCGCGCCTGAAGCGGTAGACAACGAAGTTTGATTCAACGCGCAGCGTGTCGCCCTCCACGCCTGCCACCCGCACATTGGCAATCATGCGCCGGGTGCGCGACAGCGGATATTCCGCATGGGCGTTCTTGTCTTTCAGGCGAGTGACGCGCGCGCGGATGCGGTGGATGTCATCGGCAATGGTGAAGAGGGTGTCCTTCGCATCATTGCCCGGCCGGTCATTGGGCGGGACGCGGTAGATCGCGTCTTCGGTGAGCAGGGCCAGCCAGTCATCGAGCTTCCAGGCATCGAGCAGCGCCGCCTCTTCGTAGAGAAAGTCCTCGACCTGTGCGCGGGAAACCACGCCTGCCTTCACGTTACTTGCCATCGCCATCGCCATCGCCATCGTCCCGCATCATTTTTTCCCATTGCAGCCAGAAGGCGCGAAGGTGCAGTTCATCGGTGTTGAGTTGCTCGCCGGGTTTGTGCATGCCGCGTGACATCACCGAGTAGGGCACTTCGCGCCATGTGGATGAGATGCCCCGCTGCACCATCTCCAGCGCCTCCACATCATCCGGCGTTGCAAATCCGCCGGGACCGTAGAACGTGAGGAAGGCATCCAGACGTATGGCGCGTGCCTCGGGCGATTCTTCGACGGGACCAAGGGCCCAGGCGGTGACGCGCATGCGCTCCGGGCCCATGGGGTGGAAGGTGCGCACAGTGACGGCGGAACCGTCGGCAATCAGCAGGTTCGGGAAGATGATGAGATTGCGGTTGGTGTCAGCCACGCGCGCGGCGCGTGCTTCGCCCAGGCGCGTGACCAAATCTTCCCGGATGCGCTCGATCTCCGGCTTGGCCGCCTCGCCGTAGATCGGAATCCATTTGGCCACCGGCCTGCCGCGGAAATTGACGTTGTCGGTGGTGGCGTGGCCGTTGTCCAGGGCAATGCCTTGGCCGTGCGAGGGCAGCAGTTGGCCGCGCTCGGGGCGCTTCA
>CAIUKQ010000430.1 GCA_903899705.1 uncultured beta proteobacterium | reverse complement strand
CGGATTCCAGACCTTTGATGTGCACATGAGCGACATCATTGAAGGCCGCGTATCGCTGGCGGATTTCAAGGGCTTCGCAGCCTGCGGCGGGTTTTCGTTCGGTGATGTGCTCGGCGCCGGCGCCGGTTGGGCAAAATCGATCCTGTTCAATGAACGGGCGCGCGCCGACTTTGAAAAATTCTTTTCGCGGTCCGACAGCTTTGCGCTCGGTGTGTGCAACGGCTGCCAGATGATGAGCAATCTTCGTGACCTGATCCCGGGCGCATCGCACTGGCCGCGATTCGTGCGCAACCGCTCCGAACAGTTCGAGGCGCGCCTCGTCATGGTTGAAATTCCCGAAAGCCCGTCGATCTTTTTCACGGGCATGGCCGGCAGCCGCATGCCCATCGCCACCGCGCACGGCGAAGGCCGCGCCCTCTTCGATGTGAAAGGCTCTCGCGACAAAGCCCTGGTTTCCATGCGCTATGTGGATAGTGCCGGCAAGACGGCCGACAAATACCCGGCCAACCCGAATGGCTCGCCCGACGGCATTACAGGACTCACCACCGCCGATGGCCGCTTCACCATCGTCATGCCGCACCCGGAGCGGGTGTTCAGAACCGTGCAGATGTCATGGCACCCCACCGCATGGGGCGAGGACAGCCCGTGGATGCGCATGTTCCGCAATGCGCGCAAGTGGGTGGGCTGATAGAAGTTCAGACTTTGATCAGGTAGCCATCGTGCATTGAGCCTGCATTACCAAAGACATTTAACCCGGAACAGTTTCATCTTGTCGTCGTCAGTGACGAGGGTTGCACCTTCGATCGTTGATTGCGCAGCGAGCATGCGATCGAATGGGTCACGGTGGTCGATATCGAATCCGCCTGCAATCAGCGCGTGATGGTAAGAAACAGCGAGGTGAAGAAAGCTGTCAGCCGCGACCAACTCATTGAATTTGCGAACTGCTGTTTCAGCGCCCGGCAGCTTTCCTATGCGGTTCTTTGTCGCAATCTCCCATGCGCTGGCTGCACTGACGAACACGGTATTGCCTTCATCGGCTATTGCGGCCGCTGCACGAGTCGAAAGGCGCGGATCGTCCTTCCACCACCAGAGCAGCGTGTGGGTGTCCAGCAGCAGTTTCAACGGCCTTCCCAGGCCTTGAGTTCAGAATTGGGGAGCGAATCAAAAAAATGATCGTCATCAATACCCTTTAGCCGCCCGCGCTCGCGCTTGGGTGTCTCCGGCGCAAGTGGCATCATGCGCGCATAGGGCTTGCCCGCCTTCGCCAGGATGATTTCCTGACCGGCATGGGCCCTTTCGAGCAGTTTGGAGAATTGTGTTTTTGCGTCGTGAACGTTAATCACCAAAATTGCCTCATTCATTGCTACCCGGAAAATTATGACTTAGTCCATTAACTTAGTCAAATCATCGGAGATGTTGGATATGACCCCCCCATGCATCCTTTTCCTGGATTTCGATGGCGTGCTTCATCCGGCGGGCTCTCGCCGCAACGTGGGCGACCTGGCTCAGTTGCCGCTGCTTGAGAACCTCTTGCGCGAGCCGGCATATGCCGCTGTGAGGATCGTCATTTCTTCCACCTGGCGTGAGGCCTATCCGCTTGATCGCTTGAGGGCCTTGTTCTCGGCCGATATCCGCACCCGGGTGGTTGGCGCCACGCCGGTTCTCGATGAATACGACTCCGACTACAACCGTTACGAGGAAATCAAGGCCTGGCTGGAGGCCCACCCGCAGATCGAGCGCTGGGTCGCGCTGGATGATGACGTGGAGGGGTTTCCTTCGCACCGCCGGTCCAAAGTGGTATTTACTCAATCCAGCGTCGGTCTCACCGAAGAATCGGTTGTTCTGCTTCGGCAGGCCCTTGGTTGATTGGATGTGCCAGGCTCGGCCCATGATTTGATGGTAAGGCAATTATCCATTACCATCTTCCGTATCAGCAATCCAGGAGGACGCCACCATGGCCACATTGACGGTTACCGCCAAAGGGCAGGTGACATTCCGGAAAGATGTTCTTCAACATCTTGGCATCAAGCCCGGCGAAAAAATCGAACTCGATTTATTGCCGGATGGCCGGGGCATGCTCAAAGCGGCGAGACCCGCCGGAACCATCAAGGGCTTCGTTGGACTGCTGGCTGGCCGGACAAAGAAAGTCGCCACCATTGAAGAAATCAACAGAGCTGCCGAAAAGGGCTGGACCGGCAAAAAATGAGGGTTGCCGTCGATACCAATGTTCTGGTTCGGGCAGTGGTTCGCGACGATGCGGCGCAGG
>CAIUKQ010000429.1 GCA_903899705.1 uncultured beta proteobacterium | reverse complement strand
GCCGGCCAGGCGATACAGGATGCGCTTGGACAGCCCTTTGTTGTCGAGAATCGTGTCAGCGTGAGCGGCATCGTATCGGCCGAGGCCTGCTCCAAGGCGGCGCCTGACGGCTATCAGCTTTGTTCGTGCGATCAGCAGACCATGGCCATCAACCAGTACACCCGGTCCAGTCTGCCTTACAGTCCGGCGGACATGACGCCAATCGCCCTGTATGGGTTTCTTGCCGCCGGCATTCACGTTCATCCGTCGGTTCCTGCCAATACGCTGCAGGAACTGGTTGCGCTGGCGAAAGCGAAACCCGGTTCGATCCCCTTCGGCACATACGGTGTCACCAGCGCGTCGCACCTGTACATCGAGTGGTGGAAGAAGGCGCGCGGCATCGAGTTTCTCAATGTGCCCTACAAGGCGGCATCTTTCGCCTGGCCGGCGATGCTGGGTGGCGAGGTGCAGGTGTCTTATTTTGCGTTGACAGGGGCTGCGGTGAACATTGTGAAGGCCGGCAAGGCGCGCACGCTGATGGTTGCGCTTGAGCAGCGTTTTGCGGACCTTCCCAACGTCCCCACGTACAGGGAGGCGGGGCTCGAATTTCCGCTGGTGACCTGGTTTGGTCTTTGCGCTCCAGCGAAGACGCCCCGCGACATCATTTCAAGGCTGAATGCCGAAGTCTCCCATGGCCTGCTCAACAACCCGGGCATGAAGGCGAAGTTCGTTACTTCACAGGGGATTCAATCAGACGCGCCTTCGGGCGGTTCGCCCGAAGCATTCGGGCAGTTGATTGCGGCGGAACAGAAGCGGTATCAGGAACTGGTGAAGATCACCGGAGTCAGGGAAGAGTAGGGGAACCAGACCAATAAAAAACGCGCCATTAGGCGCGTTTTTTATTTCAGAGACCGCCCGCTATTTTGTGACGTAAGACTCCATCGGATTGTCGTTGGGGTTGGCGAACAAGGACTTCAGCGTCGCCCCGATGGGCAGGTTGACACTGGTGTTCCTGGGCGGAATGGGTGAGGTGAACCATTTTGCGTAAAGTTTGGCCAGTTCGCCCGAACGCATCATCGTCCCGATGGTGAGGTCCACCAGGCGCTTCATGCCCGGATCGTCCCGGCGGAACATCACGGCAATCGGCTCAACCGAAAGCACTTCGCCGACGATCTTGAATTCCTTGGGATCCTTGGCATTGGCTATGAGGCCCGCCAGTATGTTGTCATCCATGACGAAGGCGTCGGCGCGGCCGGTCTCCACCAGCAGGAATGAGTCGGAGTGATCCTTGCCGAATACCTCCTTGAAACTGATTTTCTGCGCCCGCTGGTGCTTGCGCAGTGTCTGTACCGATGTCGTGCCGGTCGTGGTTGCCACAGTCTTGTTGCCCAGTTGCGCGATGGAGGTGATGCCGGACTTCACCCTGACCGCGGTGCGGACTTCGGTGACATAGGTTGTCAATCCGAACGCAACGTCCTTCTGGCGAGCCGCGTTGTTGGTTGTGGAGCCGCATTCGATATCCACCGTGCCGTTTTGCACGAGCGGAATCCGGTTTTGCGAGGTGACGGCCGTGTACTTGATGTTGACAGTCTTGCCGATGGTCTTGCTGATCTCGGCGATGATTGCCCGGCACAGATCAACGTGGTAGCCGGCAAACTGGTTGTTGCCCAGGGTGAATGAAAGCGGCGATGAGGATTCACGCACGCCCATCACGATTTCCCCGGAGTCCTGCACTTTCTTGAGTGTCGTTGTCTGCGCCTGGGCGGTGCTTGTCAGCGTGGCGCCAACGATGGCAATCGAGGCTATCAGGTGCTTCATGGATGACTCCTGTCTCTGGCGGATGTGCTTTGACTGCAAAAGCGAAGCACAGGATTCTACGCAGCGTGTC
>CAIUKQ010000428.1 GCA_903899705.1 uncultured beta proteobacterium | reverse complement strand
TCACTTCTCCGCTTCGAAAATCGACTTTCATCGCCACCAATTCGCTCCCAAGAATTTGAGCGGCAGATTGAACTCGCGAAAATCTTTCGCCATTCCTAGAGTTGTCTGTCAATTATGTCATTGGAATTTTCATTTCAAGCTTATTCACCTGAGCCTTTCATGGATTTCGTAACTAGAGCGGTTTCCGAGCTGAGGGGGTAATCCCCCCGCCTAATGAGGGGATGCGGACGTAGAATTTTCTCGGCACATTGCACGAGGAGATTGTGATGAAGACGAGCCGTTTCACCGAAGCCCAGATCATGGGTGTGTTGCGCCAGGCCGAGGGCGGATTGCCGGTGGCCGACATATGCCGGGATCATGGGATCAGCATCGCGACGTTCTACAAGTGGCGATCGAAGTATGGCGGCATGGATGCGTCGATGATCAGCCAGATGAAATCGCTGGAGGATGAAAACCGGCGTCTCAAGCGCATGTATGCAGATCTCAGCATGCAGGCCGATCTGCTCAAGGAGGCTCTCGGAAAAAAATAGGACGGCCATCTCAACGCCGGGAGATGGCCGAGACAGCAGTGGCGCAACGCGGTGTCAGCATCGCACTGGCCTGCCGGGCCTTTGGTGTGAGCGAGAGCTGCTATCGATACAGCCCGAAACTCTGCGAAGAGAACGCGATGATCGGCGATGCCTTGATTGGTCTGACGCAGGCGAAGAAGACATGGGGCTTTGGCCTGTGCTTTCTGTATCTGCGCAACGTCCAGGGTCAGCCCTGGAACCACAAGCGCGTCTATCGCATCTACCGCGACCTGGAGCTGAACCTGCGGATCAAGCCCCGCAAGCGCCTGAAGCGTCACCAGCCCGATACGCTGGCCGTGCCCGACGCGCCGAACGCTGTCTGGTCGATGGATTTCATGGCCGATCAACTGGGCGATGGCCGGCCGTTCAGGCTCTTGAACGTGCTGGACGACTTCAATCGCGAAGGGCTTGGGATTGAAGTCGACTTCTCGCTGCCGGCCGAACGGGTCATCCGCAGCCTGAACCGCATCATCGAATGGCGCGGCAAGCCCGGAATGATCCGGGTCGACAACGGCCCGGAATACATCAGCGGCCAACTGGCGAATTGGGCGACCAAGCGCGGCGTCCAGATCCAGCACATCCAGCCCGGCAAGCCGCAGCAGAATGCCTATGTCGAGCGCTACAACCGAACCGTTCGACAAGAATGGCTTGACCAGCACATCATCGACAGCATCGAGGAGGCACAGGACTATGCCACGCAGTGGCTCTGGACCTACAACAACGAACGCCCCAACATGGGGCTCGGCGGCATCACACCCGCCCAGAAGCTGAAAACCGCCGCCTGAATTCTACGACCGAACCCTATCAAAAATGGGGGGATTACCCGCCCTATGACCCCGTCCTGATGTTCAGGATCATGATCCTGCAGACGCTCTACACGCTGTCTGATGACGCGACCGAGTTCCAGATCCGCGACCGGCTGTCCTTCATGCGCTTCCTGCGTCTGGGCCT
>CAIUKQ010000427.1 GCA_903899705.1 uncultured beta proteobacterium | reverse complement strand
TGCAGGTTGAACCACCAGGCCTGCTCGCCGGTCTTGTCCGGCAGGGAACGCATCCACCAGCCCAGACAAAACTGTTCCAGCACCCCGAAGGCCAGCAGCCAGTGCAAACCCATTGCCGTGCGCGTGTATGAAGCCGCCTGTTTCAAGCTGTCCCCTCCCTCACGCGTATAGTAACGCCCCCTGCCCTTGCAATTCGTCCGGCCCGCTGCTCCAATGACGATCCCATCTCCGCCTTCATCCGGGAAACACATGAAACGATTTGCGATCATCACGGCAACTGCGGTCGCCGCATTGCTGATGGCCTACCCCGCCTGGTCCGGCACCGCGCTGGTGGGCAACGAAAACGGGGCATCCATTTCCCTCATTGACACGGTGAGCGATGAAGTGATCGGCGAAATCAAGACCGGCGGCAAACTGCGGGGCACCGCAATCGACACAAGACGGGGAATCGCCTATGTCTCCGACCAGGCGGTCAACCGCCTGCTGGTGATTGACATCGCCAAACGCACCATCATCAAGCGCATTGAACTGGGTGAATCGCCCGAGGGCGTCTATATCTCGAAGGATGGCAGTCTTGTCACCGCGGCCGTCGAACTGTCCAACAGCGTGGCCTTCGTCGACACGGCCACCAACGAAGTCGCGTTCCGCGTGAAGATCCGAGGAGACAATCCGGAGCACGCGGTGTTTTCCCCCGACGGCCGCTTTGTTTACGTGGGCGCCGAGGAGGACGACAAGCTCGAAATCATCGACGTCGCGGGCCGCAAACTCATCGCACAGCTGCAGGTGGGCACACGGCCGCGCGGCATCGCCTTCACGCCCGACGGCGCCAAGGCCTATGTCGCCTGCGAACGCGCCGACACCGTCTACGTGATCGACGCGCGGGAACACCGCATCCTTCGCACCATCAAGGCCGGCCAGCGGTCCAACGGCCTGACCATGAACCCTGATGGCAAGACCGTCTACCTCACCAATGGCGGTGACGGCACCGTGATGACCATCGACACCGCGACCGACCAGGTCACCGCGACCATCAAGGTCGGCGCGCGGCCCTGGAACATGGCCATCACCCGCGATGGCGGAAAACTCTATGTGGCCAACGGACGTTCCAATTCGGTGTCGGTCATCGACACCGTAAAGAAAATCCTTATCAAGGACGTGCCGGTGGGTACGATGCCCTGGGGCGTGCAGATTCTGGACTGACCCGCTCCGGCGCTAGGAGATAACAATATTGCGCATCATCATGCCGTCTTCATGTTCCAGGTTGTGGCAATGGAACATGTAGCGCTGCGCGCCGGCAAAGGCGTCAGTCCGCGGCAGTGAAAAATCGACCTCGATCCGCAGTGTTTCGTTCGGCCAGATCGTCACCGTATCCTTGAGCCCCAGGTCGGTCGGCAGGCGGCCATTGCTTTCTGTCGTCAGCGATCTTGCCGGCCCGAAGGTTCCCTGGCGGCGAAGGACGCGAAACTGGAAGCCGTGAAGGTGCATGGGATGCGGCATGGAGATGGGACTGTTTCGAATCTCCCATATCTCCCGGCTGCCCCGCGTGATGCCGATGCCGGATTCATCCAGACCATAGGACTGGTTGTCGATCATGAACCCGTGCTCCTCGTCGAAATCCAGACGCAGGCGTCGAACAGGCATTGCCCCTGAATCGCTTGCGTCGCCTAGGAAAGACAGCTTTTCGGGCATATGAGGAACACCGGTTGCCGCCGCTCCGCTTGAATTCAAGGAAAAAAGTGGAAATGCCGCGCCGTCGGCCAATTGCGAGCCCGGTGCATCGCCGCTTGCGCACATCGCTGCAGCGGAAAGCGGCGGGTATTTGTCGCGGGCAGGATGCCCATGGCCGGTTCCGTTGCCGCGGATCTGGTGGCGCGGATCGAAGGCCAGGCTCTGCGCCTGCAAAGTTTCCTTCGGTTCAATTTGAATCGCTATGTCGACACGTTCGGCCGCGTAAAGAAAAAGCCTGTCCACGCGGCGTGGCGCCGCGAGCAGCCCCCCGTCAGTGCCCAAAAGATAAAAAGGGCGCGGCCCGGCACCGGATGAGGAACGCGGCTGAAATGCGAGCAACAGTCCGCGCGCATTGCAGGCATTGAGCAGGCGCAGGCGCACCCAGCCGGATGCGACTTCGAATCCCGCATCCAAGGCTCCGTTGACAAGCATCCGGTTGCCGTACCACCCGTGCAGGCATTCACCGGCAACGGGTGCATAGGCGCCGATGGTGCCGTTCGCTTCGCGAACATCCGACAGGGCCAGCGCCAGTTGATTGCCCGATCCCGTGGAAAGAGCGGCGGCGAGCGCATCGTCTTCGGCATCATGGACCAACAGTAGCGCGTAAAGCCCCGAATGCACCTGCTCCGCGGTAAATCCATGGGCGTGGGAATGCATCCAGTAAAGACCCGCGCGATTGCGCACCACGAATTGCACGCGCTTGCTCTCCCCCGGGAGTATGGGATCGAACCCCGCTCCGTCGGCGGATTCCGGTAGCGTCAGGCCGTGCAAATGAAGGGTGGTCGGCTGCGGCAAACGGTTTTCCACCGTGAAATCACAAGAGTCACCGGATCGGGCGTGAAAAACGGGACCGTCCACACTGCCCGATTTCGTTTCCGCCACATAGGCACAGCGTCCGGATATCGGATCAAGGCGAACGACATGAAGCCTTTGCAGGGAAGCAAGATCGACATCGCGACCTGATGCACCGGCCTGCAACCGCGACGCCGGCAGCAGGCATCCGTCCAACCATGCCGATCCCGCCAGCGCCGCGCCACCCGCAATAAATGATCTTCGATTCATGGCGGCAAGCCTAGCACCGGGTGCCCTGCGATGCTTTTCAATACCTCTTACAATTCATTCGGGCAATCGAGTTGCCCGCCGGTGCCGTCAGGAGGCGGCATCGTGAAAAAAAATGGAGGAGACCCCGTGAAACCATTCATTCGTGCAAGAACCCTGCTCGCCTCGCTGGCCTTTTCGGCCATGCTTGTTCCGATTGCGCAGGCCCAGTCCACCAATGATCTTTTAAACGACCAGAAGACCCCCGGAGACGTGCTCGTGTACGGCATGGGCTACAACGCCCAGCGCTACAGCCCGCTGACCAAAATCAACAAGTCGAACGTCAAGCGCATGGTGCCGATGTGGGGCTATTCCATGGCAGACAACCGGGGTGCCGAAGGTTTTCCGGTTGTTCACGATGGCGTGATTTATGTGACGACTCACAACTCGACCAACGCAGTCGATGCCCTGAGCGGCAAACAACTGTGGCGCGTCGAACATGAATATCCGCCAGAGACAACCCGCGTGGTGTGCTGCGGCATCGTCAATCGCGGCGCCGCAATTTACGAAGGCAAGATCATCCGTGCGCTCTTGAACAACCAGATGGTTGCACTGGATGCCAAGACCGGCAAGGAAGTCTGGAAGGTCTCCTCGCCTGAACCGGCAACAATCAAGAACGGCTATGCGATGACGGGCGCACCGCTGGTCGTCAACGGCATGGTGATCACCGGCATGGCCGGCGCGGAATTCAGCGCCCGCGGCTTCCTCGAAGCCTACGACGCGAACACCGGCAAGCACCTCTGGCGCACCTACACCGTTCCCGCGCCCGGCGAGCCCGGCTCCGAAACCTGGCCCGGCGATACGGCGCTGACCGGCGGCGGCAGCTCGTGGGTGACTGGCTCTTACGACCCCGAACTGGATCTCGTCTTCTGGGGAATCTCCAACCCTGCGCCGTGGAACCCGCGCGCGCGCAAGGGCGACAACCTCTACACCAACTCCATCTGGGCCATCCGTCCCAAGACCGGTGAGCGCGTGTGGTACTACCAGACCTCGCCGAATGATCCGTTCGATTACGACGCTGTGCAGACGCCGGTTGTTGCGACCATTCCCGTACAGGGCAAACCGCGCAAGGTGGTGATGCAGGCCAACCGCAATGGTTTCCTGTATGTGCTCGACGCGAAAGACGGCAAGCTCCTTGCGGGGAACAAATACGGCAAGGTCAATTGGGCCGATGGCATCGACATGACCACGGGCCGGCCCAAATTCGCCGACCCCTACTACGGCGCGCATGAAGGCCGGCTCGTGACAGTATGGCCATCGCTGTCGGGGGTGACCAACTGGTTCCACATGGCCTACAGCCCGAAAACCAACCACCTCTACATCAACACCATCGACATCGGCATGACCTATCAGGCCGAGGATCCGCCCAAGCTGACCCCCGGCGCACCCTCGGGTGGAGGCAGCATCAAGCGCACCGCTGTGTATAACGATCCCAAGGTGCGCGGATTCCTGAAGGCGGTTGACCCGATGACCGGCAAATCCAAATGGGAAGTCCCATACGCCAGCCCGAACTGGTCCTCCACTCTCGTGACCGGGAGCAACCTTGTGTTCACCGGCGTCATGACCGGCGAATTCCAGGCGCTGGATGCGGATACCGGCAAGGTGCTGTGGAGCTTCAAGACGCCCTCGGGCATTCTTGCGCAGCCCATCACCTGGGAACGCAACGGCAAACAGTATGTGACGGTACTGAGCGGCTTGGGCGCGCTGTATGCAGAGCGGCTGGGCGATCCCAACCTTGTCAACACCCTTCCCGGCGTCTCGCTCTGGACGTTTGGATTGTTCGACAAATAATGTCAGAACGGTTGTACAAAGCGCGGCTCAAGCCGCGCTTTGTTTTTGCGGCCTTTGCACTGTTCGCGGTTGCGCCGGCCTTTGCCGCCTGCGAATTTAGCGAAGTAAAGAAGGAAATTGATCGGGTCCTCGACCAGGAAAAGCCACTCGGCACCGAGTTCAGGAAACAGACGTCCGAGGGAGCCGATTCGCTTTATGTCATGGAAAAAATGGTGGCTTCAGCCATGCGCGAGAAGCTCGATGAATGCCGGTTCGAAGCGGGCGAGTACCTCGCCAAACGGGGTTTCCCACCGGCCCACTGATACCGGAAAGTTTATGCATTCGAAATTGAAGTCGGCAATTCTTGGCTTTCTCGCCCTTGCCCTTTCCTTCGCCGCATCCGCGCAGGATCCGGCCAAGGCCAAGGCCGGCGAACGCATCTACAGGAACTACTGCGCCACCTGCCACGGCGACGACATGGTGAACACCAGCACCTCGACATTCGACCTGAGGCGCCTTCGCGCCGATGAACGTCCGCGTTTCGAGAACTCGGTGACCAACGGCAAGAACCAGATGCCGCCCTGGAAGGGCGTGATCAGCCCCGATGACATGGACCTGATCTGGAATTACCTCCGCACCAACGCCAACGATAAGTGATCCGGAGACGGTCCCCGGTTTCAGGCCTTCCAGGGATCCACGGAAATGTGGATCGAGCGCTCCTCGGTCTGCCCGCCCACCATGCGCAGCGCCGCGTCCACTTCATGCAGACCCATCAGGTGCGTGGTCATGCGCTGCAGGGGAAACTTGCCTTCCTCCATCGTTCGTATGGCCAACTCCACGGCCTGAAAGCTGTGTCCGCGCATGCCACGGAAAGTCACCTGCTTGGTGACCAGCTGATCGATGTCGAAATTGTTGAGCGGCGCGCGGCGCCTCACCGAAGTCTGGAAGACGCCAAGCCGATGCAGCAGGGCCAGGGAGTTGTTGAAAATTTCCGGCCCACCGCCGGCCACATCGATGACGAGGTCCGCCATGCGGCCCGAGGTGATGCGCTCCACTTCAGCGCGCAAATCCTGCTGGTCAACAGCGACCACATGATCGGCGCCCAGCGCCTTTGCGACATCCAGCCGATCAGCATCGCGCGCAAGGCCAGAAACGATGATGCAGGAGGCACCCGCTGCCTTGGCAGCGATCACGCACCCCAGCCCCTGCTGTCCAGGTCCTTGAATTACAACGGTTTTTCCAGGTCCTGCACCGCCATCCAGATACGCCCACTGGAATCCGTTGCCGATAGGCAAAGCCATCGCGGCGATCCGGTCGGGAATCACGTCGGTCGAAGGCAACCGATGAAACACCGAGCGCGGATGCAAATAAACAAACTGGCTGTACCCCCCCCACAGCGAAGGGCGCTTGTTGACCGGCGTCGAACCATAACGCACCGCGCCGAATCGCTGCGCATCGGTTTCCGGACAGGAGCGGTATTCCGCCGTGCGGCAGAAATGGCAATGCCCGCACGGCAGGTACTCCTCGAGCGCGACCCGATCACCAAGCTTCAATCCCCAGCGCTCAAACGCCAGAGGCCCCAGCATCTCCACCGTGCCGATCATCTCGTGCCCGAGAATGCGCGGCCCGGCCTTGTCATTGAGATAAATCGGCCAGTCGCTGCCGCAAACGCCCGTGACCGACACGCGCAAAATCCCTGCGTCGGCCGGAATATCCGGCATGGGAAATTCCCGCAGCTCGGTATGGCGGGCCTTCAGGGCGACAGCGGCGGTAACTAATTGAGTGTTCAACGTCCGCTCCTAGGTAACCACAACATGCAGCTTCACGCCAAGGGCCTTCGCGGCCTATAGCACCGCTTGGTTTCTTCGACGCGCTCTGGCTAGTTTGGCTCGTAGGCCACAGATGTCAAGCTTCACCTGGAGGTTCGCTGAACTTTCAATTGAATTCAAAATATCAAACCTCCACGCGGTAGTCCCATTCCCGCCACCCGCCCAGCAGCGGGAAATACAGTCCAAGACGAACATTGCCATTGGCGGAAGCCGCAGCACTCCCCGGCAATGCGCCGTCCGCTTTTACAGACAACAATTTCGCATACCCCTCCAACTGCCCGCGATATCGTTCCCGTTCCCGGTCCATAAACCCATCGACATCCGCGCCTTCGTGCCGCGAGGTTTTGAAATCGACGATCCACCGGTTTCCCTCGTCGTCCACGAATGTCCGGTCGATGATCCAGTCGCGACGTACTCCGCCGTCCATGCTCGATAGCCGGTATTCGCTCTGGGCGGTTGTACGGTCTTCGAGCAGCCATCTGCCGCGGGGATCGTCCAGCGTTCGTTTCAGGGCCTCGGCCACACGGCCCGCGGCCGCGACGCATTCCGCCTCCGCGACGCCGCGCGCGGCGAGTTGGGCGTGAAAGGCGTCGCGAAGTGTCTCGACCCGCGCGTCGTTCCAGCCGCTCAACCCATCTTCCGCGATGCGCTGCATCCACCGGTGCACGACGCTGCCCACATGCCGCGCAGTTTCGCCCGCCCAGGAAAATTCCACCGCTTCGCGCCCGGTCTCAACGCGAGGCGGTGCCGCCCAGGTGACGGGCGCGGGGAGCGCGGGGATCTGCCCGTCGCTTTTGAAACGGCGCAGCAGTTGCGATATTCCCGTTGGTGCAGTGGTTGTGCCTTGCGCGATATGCGGGGCGACCGGGTTCTGCTGCTGCAACTTGAAGTCGGCTTCCAGCACCGGCCACAGTCGCGCCAGAAGTGAATCGCCCCGAGGTGAACCCACGGCGCCATTCTTGTCCAGCTTCCCATTGCCCAGCCAGTGCAGTTCCTCGCGAGCACGCGTCGCGGCCACGTACAGCAGCCGCGTTTCCTCGTGGCGCGCCTTCACCTTCTCCAGTTGCCGCAGGTACTGGTAGGTCGGCTCATTATCGGACCCAGCCGGATTGACGGGCGCAATCAGCAGCGTGCCGCGCCCGCCTTCGTCCTCCCCGAGCGGCGTCTCCATCCACGCGAGCAGTCGTTTTTCGTCGCTTCTCGACCCCGCATGCAGGCCCGGGACGATCACGGTGTCGAACTCCAGCCCCTTGGCCTTGTGGATGGTCATGATCTGCAAGCGTTCATCCGCCGCGGAATCCGGGAGGGCGAACAGGCGCTCCACGGCTTCGGCGAACTCTGCCGGGTCGGTGATCTCGCCGGCTTCCTCGTGTTTGGCAAGGCAATCGAAATAGATGTCGACGTCCTCGATGTCACTTGCGTCCATCACGCAACCCGGGCCGCCCAGCGCGAGCCAGGCGGACTCCACGCGTGCGCGCAGGCTGCCGCGCAGGGAATTCTCCACAATGGGCGCAAGCGATTCGCGCAGACGCGCAAGTCGCGCTGCGCCATCACTCGTGAGGCCCTGCGACGGCGAGCAGACAGCCTCCCAGAGGGTCGGCGTTCCGTCACCCCCCTCCCCGTCGACCGGCGAAGCCTGTGTCGATTCAAAAACACCAAAGAAATCCTGCTGGCTTTCGCTGCTGGCCGGCGCGCCGGGGGCATCACGTCCCGCAAGCGCATTCAGATCCGCGAGTGAAAGGCCGCACCAGGGTGCGCGCAGCACCGATAGCCAGGCAATGCGATCAGCGCCATGCGCCAGCGCGCGGGTGAGTGAATACACATCCTGAACCGCCTGCCGGTGGCCGAGCGGTTCGATTTCAATCGCCTGAAACGCGAGGCCCGCCTGGCGCAACGCCGGTGCAATGGCGCGCAGCACCGAGCGCGTGCGCACCAGCACCGCCACCGTGCCCTGTGGGCGCGCAGTCCGCGCCGATTGCACAATGGCCGCCACGCACGCCGCCTCGCCCTCCACACCATGAAACCCGGCGTGCACCACCACGCGCCCCGCTTGGTGCGCCTCTCCATCGGCACGTACCGCCTGCGAAGGTGCATAGGACACGGCGCCCGTGGCCATGTCATCGCTTGCCGGCATCACAGCGCCAAATGCGCCGTTCACCCAATTCACAATGCCGGCGCGAGATCGGAAATTCGCGGATAGCGTCAGCGGCACAAGATCCACACCACCCAGACCCGTTCGCCGGGCGGCGAGAAACAGGCCCACCTCCGCCTGGCGGAAGCGGTAAATCGATTGCATCGGGTCGCCGACGAGGAAGAGAGTCTTCGCCGTGTACACATCGTCGGACGGATCTCCCTCATTCCACCCGGCAACGAGTTTTTCAAGCAACGCGACCTGCGTGTAGGAACTGTCCTGGAACTCGTCCACCAGCAGATGATGGATGCGGTAATCGAGGGCCAGCATCAGATCCGTGGGCGCTTCGGCATCACCCAGCGCCAGATTGGCGCGCTGCGCGACTTCGACGAAATCGGCCTCGCCGCGCGAGGCGAATACCAGCTTCAGTTGCGCAACGGCCAGCGGCAGAAGACGGGTGATGGCCCCGAGCACCTGCCACTGCGCCTCGGTGTACACAGCCGCGGGCAAGGCGCGCAATGCATGCAGTGCGTCGGCGAGACCGGGAATACTGTCGAGGCTTTGAATCAAAACCGCGGTGCGTTCCTTCCATCCGCGGGGGTTCCCCGCGCCAGGAGGAAAACCAATATTGACATCCAGCCTGCTGCGCCAGGTGCCATCATTGGTCAAAAGCAGAGTGGCAAGACCCAGCCAAAGCGGATGCCCCTGCCCGCCTTCACCGGGCAGCTTCCGCATGCCGGCGCACGCGACGATGGGCGACCCACTGCCGTTCGCGGCGAGGTTGTCAGCCGCATAGCACGCCACCACGCACAGGTCATCGATGCTGGCGGCCGGAAACAGTGCGGCGACGGTGCGGTGCGCGCCGCGACAGGCCTCGGCCAGCCCGTGCTCAAGAACTTCACGCTGCGAAGCACCGAACAGATGCGGCAGCCAGTGATCGCGGCGCGCGAGCATGGCGGCAAGCATCTCCTCCACCGCGGCAAGATTGTTGTCCAGGTGCAGGAGAAGTGATGCGATGTCGTTGGCGTGAGGCGCCTCGTCATCCAATTGAGCGAGAGCCGCGCGCGCCGCTTCGCGGTACAGGCGTCCGGCGTTTTCCACGCTTCTGGGCTGGGCACCGAACGCCGAGAGCACCGGCATCTGGCGCGTGAGCGAAGCACACAGCGAGTCGAAGGTCTGGATGCGCAGGCGCGGAGCATTCGCGGCAAGGTTCCATCCGCGCGTCGCCTCGCGCGAGAGCACGCGCCGCGCCAGCGTGCGCGTGTGGCGCTCATGCGGGGCGAGTCCGTCATCGTCACCGGCGGCTCGCGCCGCATCCAGGGCGGCCAACACGCGCAGCTTCATTTCCGCGGAAGCTTTCCTCGTGAAGGTGATGGCGGCAATTTCCTCGGGTTCATTACTCTGTGCGAGGAGCACGAGGTAGCGCTGAATCAACAATTCCGTTTTACCGGAACCGGCGGGCGCCTGCACGATGAAGGAGCGGCCGGGTTCGAGAGCCTCGCGGCGCGCAGCGCCGTCGTCAACCGCGTGGGCAGGTTCATCTCCGTTCGGGATATGCGGACCGCTCACGATGCCTCGCCCTCTTCCTCATCGGCATCGAAGGCATCGGCGACATCGCGTTCACTGATGCGGCAAAAGCCCTGCAAATCGCACTTCTCGCAGGTCCGGGGGCCACGCTTGGGGTCGACACGCGCCTCACCCGACATGAATTCGCGGCCCAGCAACTCCAGCTCCGCGTGCATGGAGGCAAGCAGATGGTCCCAGGAATGGTAGGCCTTGGCGGCTTCGGACTTTTGCTTTTCAAGGGGGTTCACACCGGGAATGAGATCCTCCTCGCGTCCTATGCCCAGAAAATTCATCGCACCGGCGCGCGGCCGCGCGTAGGCCAGCGCCACCACGCTGCCCCCGTAACCGATAGCCTTGCGGGCGGCCGCCGCATACAGCGGCAATTGCGGCTCGTCAGGTCGCGGGCCGAGCCAGGCACCCACCTCGGCATTCCCCGTCTTGTAATCGATTACCGCCCAGGCGCCGCCTTCCACGCCGAGGATGCGATCCATGCGGTCAAGCCTGGCGTTTACGGCAAGCCCGCCAAAACTGAACGACTCCTTCTGCTCCAGGCCGACAATTTCAAACCCCGGCCGCGCGCGCTCGACATCAAGCCATTCGAGTGCGATTCGAATCAGACGCTCGCGCTCAAGCGCGCCGAGCCGCCCTGCCAGCGCTTCGGGACGGTGTATGCGGAGGCTGTTGATGGCGGCGTCGGCCGCGCTGGCGATGAGAGCATCCAGATCGCGTTGCGCCAGCGATTGCAGTGCGGCGCTCGATTTCAATTCGCGCCATATCTTGTCAAGAAGCTTGTGCACCAGTGTGCCGCGGTCCGATGCGTCCAGGTCGCTTGCCATGTCCAGACCCTGCGCCCGCAGGCGGTGCAGGGCGTACCCCTTGAAGGGACAGGCCGCCTGATCCCGGAACACGCCGGTGCCACCGGCGCTCGCCGCGCCGCCGGTCATCGCGGGGGCGCGTTCATCAACAATCTGCTCAAGCGAATCCGCAGCGTACAAGCTGCCGCGCTCCTCGCCGGCGCGCTGCAAACCAAAGTCCCCGATCCGGCATTCGGGAATGCCGGCAATCAGACTGCTCGGGCGCAGTTCACGATCATCCACGCGCAGGGGATGCGAAAAAACCACTTCCGGCGCCTGCGCGAGCCAGCGCCGTGCGATGCGCTCATCGAGTTGCAGCGACAAGGCGCTTGATGCCTCGGGCACGCCGGCGCCTTTTTGCAGCGCCACGGGAATGAATGGGTTGGGATTAGCCGGCAGCGGCCAGGCTTCATCCGAGAGACCCAGAATCCACAAGTGATCGAAACCGATGCCACCGGACTCGAGCACACCGAGAATCTGCACCGGCACATCGTGCGCCTCCGGCTGAAACAGGGCTTCGGACAATGCGCGACGGATGGCCGCGCGCGCCTGTGCGAAGCGCATGCGGCCCGCCACCCTGTCAAGTGCGGCGAATTGCGCGAAGCACTCGTGCAGTTTCTGCAACGCCTGATATTCAGCCGAATCCAGCGTGCGTTCGCCCGGGAACCCCACGGCATCCAGCAATGCAAAAAATCCACGCGCCCAGTCACTCGCCCGCTTTGCCCCACCAAGGTTTTCCTTTGCCGCCGCAGCCAACGCACCGAATGCGGCGACAAGGCGAGGACAGGCACGCACTGCGTAGGCATTGTCTGCGGCGGTCTGGCGGGCGATGGCACGGCGCACGCGCTCAATCGACGTATTCGGCGCACACACGCCGCGCAACGCCGCATCAAGGCAGGCGCGTGCCGGCGCCTCGCTTTGCGCGCCGGCGATGAATGGCGAGCGGATGAGGCGGCTCGCGTCATCAAATCGGCATTCGTTGCCGGCAATGTCGAGCACCGTAAGTGCCGCGCGCGCCAGTGCATTGCTCGCGAGCGGCGTCCCCAGGGACACATTGAAGGGCAGGCGCGCGGCATCGAGTTCGAGTCCCGGCGCGAGCACGCGCATGAATGTGCGGACCACCGGCTCGCGCTGGCCTCCGAGGTCCGGCACGACGATGCCGACGCGGCAGGGGCGTCCGGCCTGCGCCGCCGCCTCGACACGAGCGCGCGCCCAAAGTGCGGCGATTTCGATTTCCTGTTGCACCGAGGCAGCGGCGAACCGCAATCCCCGGGTTCGTGGTTCGGCCGGCGCATCGGCGAAGAGTTCAACGCCGGTTTCCGTCAGCACATTGAAAAATGCATGCTGCTGCTGCGTGAGAATGTCGAATCCCCAGGCCACCAGTGTCCGGGGCTTGCGAATCGCCGGATTCTGCAGATGTCCCGCCAGCAGATCGGGCAATCGGGCCCTGTCGCTTTGCCTGTTCCGGGAGGTGCTGCCTTGGTAACGCCAGGCCCAGTCGGCGAATACCCGTGTGTCCTCATTACCGAAAAATTCGCGCAGGTTGGGCAGCATCTGCCACGCGTGTGCAAGTCCCCACGCGTCACGGGCCAGCGTTGCGGCACTTGAAACCGAGAGCAGCAGGCTTCCCGATTCCGACCCGCCAATGATGCCTTCCCAGAGCGCCTGTTCCTGAATGCCGCTGAGCAGCATCGGTATTTTCGGCGCCAGCTCCGAACTCAACGCATCGTCGTACAGTCGTTGCCAGAACGCGCTCAAAGGCAGGATGTCCGCCGCCTCCCAGACTGAGAGGCCCCGGGCTGACTGGAATTCGGCGAAATTCCGCGACAGCGCCGCGGCCAGTCGTTGATTGGGCGTGACCACGCAGACGCCGGAGTCACTGCCCAGGCGGGCGATCAATTCGTCTTGGTGGATTTCGGGAAAAGTGGGAGGGTAGGACATGCCGCGACATCATAGCGCCCTGCGGGGTTATTTTGCGGCGACACTGCGGGCGGCCTCACAAATGCCGCGGCGGACCTACTTTTCCAGCAAGTTCTTCTTATCCGACACCTTGGACCATTGATCGGCGTCGGCAGGTGCGTCCTTGCGCTCGACAATGGCCGGCCATTTTTTCGCCATTTCGGCATTGATCTTGATGAATTCACGCTGCGCCACCGGCACATCGTCCTCGGCATAGATCGCATCGACCGGACATTCGGATACGCACAGGGTGCAATCGATGCATTCATCCGGGTCAATCACCAGCATGTTCCCGCCCTCCCGAAAACAATCGACGGGACAGACATCGACGCAATCGGTGTATTTGCACTTGATGCAGGACTCGGTAACGACGTAGGCCATGGTGGTTTCCCGGCAGAAATAGGCGCAAAAATGGGCGCGACGCCCTTGGGTGAAATCTAGTGATAATCAGGTACTTACGGGCGATATGATAGCACGCTGGTAACCCCGGACTGTGGGCGATCCGTACCGGCCCCGACTGCGTCGCACACGGAAGCTTGAACTTCCGATAGCATGACCTCATCTACCGAAATAACTCCCAGGTTCCACCACGGCAAGTCCCAACCGGGATACGCCTTCAAACGAGGATGCAATGAGCGAACACATACACCACGTCACCGACGATTCCTTCGAATCCGAAGTCCTGAAATCCGATATCCCCGTCCTGGTTGATTACTGGGCCGAATGGTGCGGTCCCTGCAAGGCGATCGCCCCGATGCTGGACGACATTGCGCGCGAATACACAGGCAAGATCAAGGTAGCCAAGGTCAACGTCGATGAGAACCAGCAGACACCGCAAAAATACGGTATCCGCGGGATTCCCACGCTGATGCTTTTCAAGGGCGGAAACCTCGAGGCCACCAAGGTCGGCGCGCTGTCCAAATCGCAGCTCGCAGCCTTTCTTGACAGCAACATCTAAAGCGTCTACCCTAGCTTTATTCGAGTGAAGCCCCGGCGAGAGCAACAGGCGCCGGAGCCGCTTCCCCCGAATCGGTGCAGGCTGAAGGGTACGCAGTACAGAATTAGCAATACCAGCCGCCCGCCTTACCCCTCCCTCTTCTCGTTGTTCCTCCAGCCGTACTGTATCCACAGCGGCCAAACAAAATCACAAGTTTATGCACTTATCAGAGCTGAAAAGCCAACACGTAAGCCAGTTGATCGAAATGGGCCAGACCTTCGAAATCGAAGGCGCCAACCGCATGCGCAAGCAGGAGCTGATTTTTGCGATCCTGAAAAACCGCGCGAAAAAGGGGGAGTCGATATTCGGCGACGGAACCCTGGAAGTCCTGCCCGACGGCTTCGGATTCCTGCGATCCCCTGATACCTCCTACCTGGCGTCGACCGATGACATCTATGTCAGCCCGTCGCAGATCCGACGCTTCAACCTGCATACCGGCGACTCCATCGAAGGCGAGATCCGCACCCCGAAGGACGGCGAGCGCTACTTCGCACTCGTCAAGGTGGACCGCGTCAATGCCGACTCCCCTGAAGCCTCCAAACACAAGATCCTCTTCGAAAACCTGACGCCGCTGCATCCGGACAAGGTGCTCAAACTCGAGCGCGAAATGAAGGGTGAAGAGAACATCACCGGCCGGATCATCGACATCATCGCCCCCATCGGCAAGGGCCAGCGCGGCCTGATCGTGTCGCCGCCGAAGGCCGGCAAGACGGTGATGCTGCAGCACATTGCGCATGCCATCACCGCCAACAATCCCGACATCGTCCTCATCGTGCTGCTCATTGACGAGCGGCCCGAGGAAGTCACGGAAATGCAGCGCTCGGTCAAGGGCGAAGTGGTTGCCTCGACCTTCGACGAACCCGCCTCGCGGCATGTGCAGGTCGCCGAAATGGTGATCGAGAAAGCCAAGCGCCTCGTTGAACACAAGAAGGACGTGGTGATCCTGCTCGATTCGATCACCCGCCTCGCACGCGCCTACAACACCGTGGTGCCGGCTTCGGGCAAGGTGCTGACGGGTGGCGTGGATGCGAATGCCCTGCAGCGTCCGAAACGATTCTTTGGCGCCGCGAGAAACGTCGAAGAAGGCGGTTCGCTCACGATACTTGCCACCGCGCTGATCGACACCGGCAGCCGCATGGACGATGTGATCTTCGAGGAGTTCAAGGGCACGGGCAACATGGAAACCCACCTTGACCGCCGCATGTACGAAAAGCGCATCTTTCCGGCTATCAACGTCAACCGCTCGGGCACGCGCCGCGAAGAACTGCTCATCGGCAAGGAGATCCTGCAGAAGATCTGGGTACTGCGCAAGCTGCTCTACCCCATGGACGACCTGGAAGCCATGGAATTCCTGCTCGACAAGGTCAAAGCGACGAAATCCAATTCGGAATTCTTCGATTCGATGCGTCGGGGCTGAACGGCGCAGATTCAATCGCCGGTTGCTGCCGGCGTCTCCCTCTGCGAGCCGCTGTTCCCCGACGAAGCTTCAAGACAAGCCAACGCGGAGGCAGTGTGAAAACAAGAAGTCTTTCCACCGTGATCACGATCGCGGTTTTGTCGATGCCCGGCGGCCCGGCATTCGCGCAATCCTTTCCGACCAAGTCCATCCGCATGATCGTCCCCTTCCCACCCGCCTCGGGTCTGGACACTATGGGACGCCTGGTATCGCAGAAGCTATCGGAATCCTTCGGCCAGCCGGTGGTGGTCGAGAATCGCGCCGGCGCCAACGGCATGATCGGCTCGGAACTGGTGGCCCGCTCGGCGCCAGATGGCTACACGCTGCTCACCGGAACCTCGAGCACGCATGCATCGAGCCCTTTCAGCATCAAGAACCTTTCCTATGATCCGGTCAAGGATTTCACTCCGATCACCGCGGGCGTCACCACCACCATCGTGCTCGCGGCGGCGACAAGCCTGCCGGTCAATTCGGTGAAGGAACTGCTCGAATACGCGAAAAGGAATCCCGGAAAACTGAGCTACAGCTCATCGGGTACCGGCGGCGCGCTGCACATGGTCGGCGAAATGTTCAAGTCCTCGTTCAACATCGACATCCTGCACGTTCCCTACAAGGGATCTGCGCCGGCCATCACCGCGCTTGCCACCGGCGAGGTGACCTTGTCATTCAATGGCACTTCCGAATCGGTTGCCCTCGCAAAGGCTGGCAAGATCAGGATTCTTGCAGTCGCAGAACCCAAGCGCTACATCCACCTGCCCGACGTGCCCGCGCTGGCGGAATTGCTGCCCAACTACGAGCGACCGCCGGGTTGGTTCGGATTTTTTGGTCCCGCCGGCATGCAGCAGACCGTGGTCGCGCGACTCAACGGGGAAATGGTGAAGGCGCTCAATGCTCCCGATGTCAGTGACAAGCTGGATCAGGTCGGCCTCACCGTGATTGGCAACACGCCGTCCGAGTTTGCAACGCTGCTGAAGCGCTCGATTGAGCTGTACGGTGTGGCCGCAAAGCTCGCAGGCGTAAAGCCGGAATAGATCTCCGGCCTTTCGCGTCGGCCGTCATTCCGGCTGAACGTCGAGCTCTTTCACGAATCCGCGCCAGCGCTCGCGTTCCCCGCGCAGTGCTTCAGCCACGGCTTCGGGTGAAGCACCATCCACCGGTATGACGCTGATCTGCGTCAAACGTTTCTTCAGATCTGGTTCCTTCAGTGTGGCGGCGACCGCACGGTTCAGTTTCAGCACAATGTCCATCGGCGTCGCCGACGGCAAAACCAGCGTCATGAATCCCTGGACGCTGAGGCCGGGAATCGTTTCGTTGACTGTCTGCACATCAGGCAGGCCTTCATAGCGGTTTTGCGTCGTCACCGCGATGATTCGAAGCTTTCCGGCACGGACCATGGTATCCGCGGAAATGGGCGTTCCCAGGGTGTAATTGACCCTTCCCGCCACCACGTCCTGTATCAGTTGCGAATTGGTCTTGTAGGGCACCTCAACCACGTCGATATTGGCCCGTTTCCTGATCAGACGCCCGATCATGGGCACCACGGAACTTGAGGTTTCGACGCCATAAGTAATGGCGCCCGGCTTTGCTTTTGCAAGCGCAATCAGCTCCGGCAGGTTTTTCACTGGCAAATCCGCGGTCACCGAGACCGAAAAGGGCCCGCCGCCGTTCAGGAATTGTACCGGGGTGAAATCCTTCAGCGGATCGTACGGAAGGGTCTTGAACAACAGCGCGTTGTTCACCATGACGGTGGTCGGCGCAACCAGCGCGGTATAGCCGTCCGGAATTGCCCTCGCCACCGCCTGGGCGGCCACGAATCCGTTTGCGCCAGGCATGTTTTCGACGATCACCGCCTGACCCAATGCCTTGGGCAGAAATTCCGAAACAATGCGCGCCGATATATCCGGTGAAACGCCTGGCGCATAGGGCACGACAAATTTCACAGGTCGCACCGGGTAGGACTGCGCGAGCGCGCTGCCGCACCCTATGGCGACCACCGCGACCAGAGTGGAAAGATATTTTTTGTGCATCAGATGAACCATTTCGTTTTCCATTAATTGTTCGGCGCGATATTACCTACTCCTGCGCGAGATTACCTACTCTGCCTACTCCGGCTCGATTCCGGCCGACCGCATCACCTTGGCCCAGATCGGATATTCGACGCGGATGCGCTCAGCCATCTGTTCAGGCGTACTGGGCAGCAGATCAAACCCGTTGGGCGCGAATTTCTCCTGGGTCGCCGGAAGGCGCAGCCATTCACCGGTTTCACGATTCAACCGATCGATAATGGGCCGTGGCGTTCCGGCGGGGACTGAAAGGCCGAACCACGTCGAAACATCGAAACCGGGCAAAACCGTTTCCGCCAGCGTCGGCAATTCGGGCAGGCCGCGCGCCCGTTGCAACGCGCTGGAGGCAAGGCCTCGCAACTTGCCCGACTTGACCAGCGGATTGATGGCCGGCCCTTCAAACATGACCTGAACCTGATTGGCCACGAGATCGGTGTGGGCCTGGGGGTTGGTCTTGAAGGGCACGTGCACCATGTCGATGCCGGTGCGCGACTTGAACAGTTCCATTACCAGGTGATGGCCGCTTCCAGGACCGATGGATGCATAGAACAATTTTCCCGGATTCTTCTTCGCGTAATCGATGAGCTCCTGCGTGCTCGTCACGGGAACCGAAGGGTGCACTACCAGGGCAAACGGTACGGAAACCAGCAGCGAAACCGAGGCCAGGTCCTTGAAAGGATCATAGGGCAGTGACTTTTTCGAGGCGGTGAGGAACAGCAATCCGGCCATGGTACCCATTAGCAGCGTGTGCCCGTCGGGCGGGGCTTTTGCGGCGGCCTCGATCGCGATCACCTGGCTCGCGCCGGGCCGATTGTCAGCCACTACGCTTTGCCCCAACTTTTCGGAGAGATACTGGGCATGGGCCCTCGCGACAATATCCAGGGCGCCGCCGGCGGCGTAGGGAATGATGTAGCGCAACGGCTTGCTCGGATAATTCTGCGCATGCGCATGCGCATGGGTGCCGCCCAGCGCTCCGCAAAGCAACAGGGACAATATCTTCCCACGAACCTTCATCGTGATCTCCTTCGGATGGACTGATTCCAATGCTCCACGCTCCACCCTCGATATTGACACGTCCCGCCCAAACAGTGCTTGCCGGGTACTAAACGCGGGGCAAGAGCCCCTCCTATCTGGCATAATGCTTGTCCCTCGCGCGTCCCTTATCAGCGTTCCATATCAGCAACAGTGCCGATTTGAAACCGCGCATTAAATAGGAGTCAGTCATGAAAGCCGAAGGCCATCCGGAGTACAAGGAAGTTCCCGTCAAATGTTCCTGCGGGGGCACGTTTACCACCCGCTCCACCGTGAGCAAGCCCATCAGTATTGAAGTCTGCTCGGCCTGCCACCCCTTCTACACCGGCAAACAGAAGGTTCTCGACACTGCCGGACGCGTGGAACGCTTCCGCCAGAAATACGCAACCCCAGCCCAGAAAAAAGCGGCTGCAGATGCGGAAAAACCGGCTGCATAAACCTGCCATCAGGTTCCTGCAACAAAAAAGGCAGCTTCGGCTGCCTTTTTTTCGCCTGCCGGCAGCGAGCGCCGCAGCCTCAACCGTCCGGACGGTAGAATCGCGCGTGCTCCATGAACCCGTCCCCGCAATGATCAGGAGAGCAAGCGCGTGAACGCATCTGCGCGAAGCATCCTGCCCCTGCTGAAACTTCCGCCCGGCACGCTGTTTGTCGGACTGCTCGCGCTCGCCTATGCGCTGCCGGGCCTGTTCGGGCATTCGCCCTGGAAGCCGGAGGACGCGATCGGTTCGGGGATCGTTCATCAGATGCTGGAACATGGCCGGTGGCTGATTCCCCATGTCGCCGGCGAACCCTACCTCGAGGATGGACCGCTTTATTACTGGGTTGCGGCCGTTCTTGCCAAACTGACATCGTTCGCCTTCGACATGGACGACGGCGCGCGCCTGGCCAGTGCCCTCGCCGTTTTCGGCACCTGGTTCTTTCTTCGCGATGCAACACGCGAACTGCACGGCCGCCCGCAGGCGGACGGCGCCATGCTCGTCCTCCTGGGTTGCCTGGGACTGCTCGTTCACGCGCACGAGACCATGGCGGAACTGGGACTGCTGGCGGGGCTTGCGCTGTCATGGCACGGCATTGCGCTTGCGCCGCGCAAATTCTGCAAGGGCGGTGTTGCAATTGGAACAGGGCTGCTGATCGCGTTTCTCTGCAAGGGATTTGCAGGCATCGCCGCACCCATCCTCACGTCACTTTCGGTCTTCGCGTTTTCCAGCCACTGGAGGACCAAGGCCTTTGCGGCTTCCCTGGGCATCTCATTGGGCGTTCTGGTCCTTCCCATCGCAATATGGCTGCTCCTTGCTGGCAACCTCGGCCAGCAGTGGATTACGGCGCAATCAGCCGTTTATTCGCTGCCGACACTGCAGGGCGGCGCCTACTATCTGAAAGTGCTGACGTGGGCTGCATGGCCCGCGTGGCCTATCGCCTTGTGGTTCGTCTGGGAGCGCCGTCACCTGTTCGCCACACCCGGCATCCTTCTGCCCGCCCTAGCGACCCTGTTTTCCCTTTGCCTGATGCTGACGCAGAAGGAACTGCGCGAGGTGCAGGCATTACCAATCCTGCTGCCATTGGCCATGCTTGCCGGCGCTGGCGTTGAAAGGCTGCGCAGAGGCGCCGGAAACGCACTCGCATGGTTCGGAGCAATCTGCTTCTCCTTCTTCGGCGCCCTTGTCTGGCTGGGCTGGATGGCCATGGTGACGGGAGTCCCCTCGCAGATCGCCCGCAACTTCGAGAAACTGGAACCAGGCCACGCCACCCATTTTGAAACGCTGCCCTTTGCGCTCGCGTTGATGCTGAGCGCGGCATGGATCATCATCCTTTGGCGCAGCGAACGCTCGGCCTATCGCAGCGTGCTTTTCTGGGCCAGCGGGGCGACTCTGGTGTGGGGTCTGGTCATGACTCTGTGGCTCTCGTGGATCGACTACGGAAAAAGCTATCAGGCAGTCGCCCTGTCCCTGTCCGAGGCCGTGCACAAGGCGGCGCCTTCGGAAAATGCCTGCATACAGAGCAGTAATTTGGGCGAGTCGCAGCGGGCTGCACTCGATTACCATGCCAACATCGTGACCCAGCGAATGGAAACCACCGCAATCCCGTCCCGAAAAAGCGCGCACTGCCCCCTGTTGCTGGTGCAGGCCGGTCCCGGGGACGACGATCGCGAGTGGTCCCCGCAGTGGCGGCGCGTGTGGGAGGGCAACCGCCCGCGCGACCGCGAACGCTATCGCCTGTATGTCCATGTCGGATCGAGGTCAACGCCATGAGTTCCATTTCAAAATCACCGGCCTGGCTGGCCCTCTCGACGCATGCGCGGGACATGGAAAAGCGCACACTGCTGGAACTCTTCGCCGGGGATCCGAACCGGGCAACGCGTTTCGCAATCGAGTACGACGAAATCCTGCTCGACTATTCCAAGCAACGCGTGAGCGCTGAAACCCTGTCGCTGCTGCTGGATCTTGCGCGGCAGGCCGACGTCGAGGGCCTCAGACGCCGGATGTTCGCCGGGGATGCCATCAACGAATCCGAAAACCGGGCGGTCCTGCATGTCGCCCTGCGCTCGGATCAGGTCGAATTTCCCGCGGGCAGAAGCGTGATGGGCGAAGTTCGCGAATGCCGCGAACGCATGCGCGAATTTGTACGCCTCGCCCGGTCGGGAAAACTCCTGGGCTCGACGGGACTGCCCATCACCGATTTCGTCAACCTGGGAATCGGCGGTTCGGATCTGGGCCCGCGTCTCGTCACCGAAGCCCTGTCCCCCGCCGCCGGCCCCGAACCCGGAGTCCACTTCGCCGCGAACTTCGACCCCGCCGATCTCTCCGGAGTACTCCACACTCTCAATCCGGAGACGACTCTTTTCATTGTCGCCAGCAAATCCTTTTCCACGATGGAAACGCTGGACAACGTTCGCCGCGCCAGAGAATGGCTCGGTGGCAGGCCCGACAGCGGCGCCCATTTCGCCGCGGTGACCGCCAACGTTTCCGCGGCGCGTGAACTGGGCATTGACCGGCAACGCATTTTTCCCGCCTGGGACTGGGTGGGTGGCCGGTATTCCATCTGGTCGGCGATGGGACTTAGCGCGGCGATCGCGATTGGGGACGATGCCTTCGATGCATTGCTCGAAGGCGCAAGACAGATGGACGCGCATTTCCATACGGCGCCGCTTGAAGCCAACATGCCGGTGCTGCTCGCCCTGCTCGGCGTCTGGAACATCAACTTCTGTGGCGCAGAGAGTCACGCCATACTGCCCTACTGCCACGCACTTCGAAAATTCCCGTCGTATCTGCAGCAGCTGGAAATGGAATCCAATGGCAAGCACGTCGACCGCCAGGGCCTTCCGGTGGACTACGCCACGGCGCCTGTCATCTGGGGATATGAAGGAACACTCAGCCAGCACTCCTTCCACCAACTGCTGCACCAGGGCACCACGGTGATACCGGTCGACTTCATCGTACCCCTGCACGGACCCGGCGACGGAAAATCGCAAAACCTTCTGGTATCAAATGCTTTCGCGCAGGGCGCGGCGCTTCTGGCCGGCACACCGGTTGGCACTGCACCGCATGCGGCTTCCACGGGCAACCGTCCTTCCAGCACGCTTCTCGTCGACCGGCTGTCACCCGAGGCTCTGGGACAACTGATCGCGCTCTATGAACACAAGGTGTTTGTGCAGGGGGCTATTTGGAACATCAACAGTTTCGACCAGTGGGGCGTTGAGCAGGGAAAGAAGCTGGCACATGCAATTGCAGAAGGTCCCGCCATCCCACACATCGATACATCAACCGCGGCCCTGATGCGTCGATCCCACCGCGGTTAAACTGCGCGCGCGGACAGTAACCGACATGCTCTCGCGCCTCATCGCGGATATTGCCTCACGCCTGTTCCGTTCGAAGAACCACGGGCGAAACACATCTGCAACGGCCCGCGCAACACGCTCCGCAGACGCCGCCGTGCCACCACCCGCTTCAAACATTTCAGCGGAAGAGTTTCACCGGCAGGGACTGGCGCTGGCCGAAGCCGGCAACCCCGCGGCCGCCGCAGAAATATATCGGGCCAGCATCACGGCCTGGCCGGACAATCCCGCCCTTCGGGTCAACGCCTCCAATATTTTTAAGTCGCTCGGCCGGATCGACGAAGCACGCGAACACCTTGATCGCGCCGTCCAACTGGCGCCCGGGATCGCCGGTGCCTGGTACAACCTGGGTGTGCTGCTGCATGAAACCTGGTGGCTGCTGGAAGCACTGGATGCGTTTCATCGCGCCTACGAACTGGAAAAATTGAATGGCCCCACGCCCCTGTGCCGCGCCATCGTGATGTCGATAGGCCTCGCGTTTCAGCAAAGCGGCCAGTGGAAGAAGTCCCGTGATTTTCTTGATGGCATCGGGGAGATATTTCCCTCATTCGCCTCCGAATGCGAGCGCATCGCGTTGTTCACCTGGGTCGAGGACAACACCGCCTCGCCGGAAAACCGGATGCTCGCCCATGTCCGATGGGCGCAAAAGCACGCCGACCCGCAACTCCCCAAAAACCCGGATCACCGGAATACCCGAGATCCCGAGCGACCGCTCAAGGTCGGCTACGTGTCCGGCGATTTCAGGGCCCATGCGGTCAGCATCTTCTTCGAACCGCTTCTGCGGCATCACGATCCGCAATCGTTTCGCGTCACCTGCTTTGACAACACACAGAAAACCGATGCCATCACCGCGGTACTCAAGGACATTGCGCCGCACTGGCGTGAAATTTCAAATGACAGTGACGAGGAACTCGCCCGACAGATACGCGAGGACGGCATCGACATACTTGTCGATCTGTCGGGGCACACCGCCCGCAATCGCCTTGGCGCCTTCGCTCTCAAACCGGCGCCCATACAGATCACCTGGCTGGGGTCCAGGCTCGCCACCGGCATGGTGGCCATGGACTACCGGCTTTCCGATAATCATGTCGATCCGCAGGGTGAATCAGACCATTGGCACCGGGAACGCCTGCTGCGCCTGCACGGCAGCCAGTGGTGCTATGGCGAACCGCACTCCTCCCCCGATGTCTCGCCGTTGCCGATGTTCACGAATGGATTCGTGACCTTTGGTTCCTTCAACCTTGTCGACAAGCTCAACGACGAGGTTCTGTCCGCATGGGCTGAAATCCTTCGCGGCCTGCCCGGATCGCGCCTCGTCATGGTGGGCATACCCTTTGGACAATTCAGGGACCGCCTGCTCGATAAACTGCATGCCCTGGGCATCGATGCGTCGCGCATCGACCTGCATGGCTACCTGAAGCGCGAACTGTTCCAGGCCATGCACCACACAGTCGACATCGCACTGGATTCCTTTCCCTACAACGGCGGCACCACCACCTGCGAATCGCTGTGGATGGGTGTGCCGGTGCTGGCCATCGCCGGCGATTCAACCTCCGGCCGCACGGCGATCAGCCTTCTGAGCGCCGCCCGCCTGACCGACTGGCTGATGCCGGACCGCGCAGCCTATGTCCGGACGGCGCTTGAGCGCGCCGGCGATCCCGAAGCACTGTCGCAACGACGCATGGACATGCGCAGACACCTCAGGGCATCTCCCCTGATGGATGGCGCCGCATTCGCGAAAGACTTTGAGGCCGCGCTCCGATCCGCATGGCGCGACTGGTGCGCCAACGGGCCGGCCAATCCCTGAGCCTCGTCCTCGTCAGTCCAGCTTGAGATTGGCGATTTTGGCAAGCTCCGCCGCCATGATCCGGTCCCGTTTCATGAATGCAACGAAATCGTCGATGGATCCCCCCGTCGCCGTCACCGACCAGGGACCGAGATGCTTTTCCACAAAGGTGGCATCCGCAAGGAGTTTGTTGACGTCGACATTCCATCGGCGGGCCAGTTCGTTGGGGGTGTTCTTCGGCAGGAAGATCGCCACCCAGTTCCGGAACTCAAGGTCGTAACCCTGGTCTTCCAGAGTCGGAACATCCGGCATCGAGGGCACTCGCTTTTTTCCGGCCACGACGGCCAGCGGCCGCACCTTGCCGGCCTCGATGTTCGCGCGAATACCCCCCGGCGTATTGGTGGTGACATGGACTTCACCCGCGGCGACAGCCATCTGCAATTGCTGTGACCCCTTGTAAGGGATGTGGGTAAATTTGACGCCGGCCTTCGCCTGCATCCATTCCATGTACAGGTGTCCGCTGCTGCCGATGCCCAGTGACGCCCAGTTGAGCACGCCGGGTTTGGCTTTTGCATAATCGATCAGTTCGCGGATATTCCTGACCGGCACCGAGGTGTTGATGGCGATGACCTGATCCAGTGTTCCCACGTGAATCACCGGCGTCAGATCCCTCACCGGGTCAAACGTCATCGAGGTGTAGGCCACAGGATTCAGCGAAATCACCACGCCGGTGGGCATGCACACCGTGTAGCCGTCAGGCGCGGCCTTCGCGCAGACTTCCGTGCCGATATTGCCGTTGGCACCCGCGCGATTCTCCACGATGATTGGCTGGCCCCAGCTTTGCGACAGGGACTGCGAAACCGCGCGCGCGATGGCATCGTTCAGGGCGGCGCCGGGAAACGGCACGATCATGCGTATCGGTTTCGTCGGGTAACCTTGCCCGAAAGCGATGGGTGCTGCCATTAACAGGTTAAAAACCGTCACGGCCAGCATCAAAGGTGCACGCATTTTCCAACTCCAACGTATTCAAAGACGCGTCAATGTACAACCTCGGCGCATTGCCCGCCAATACGAAATCGACACGCGTCCTGCGTCATCGAAACGCCTGACTCCCGATTTTTTTGATGCGCTACACTTGCCTCAGCAATGAAAAAGGATTCAGCATGAGTTTGCCTTCCTGGCCAAACGGAGCCCGCGTCGCAGTCCTTGTCAGCGTCCTGCTGGAAGCATGGGCGGATGGCAGATCACCCGGTTACTTTCCCCGCACCACGCCGCTCAAGGCCGGACAGACCGACCGCGCCGGCGCGCGCTGGTCGGAGTACGGCGGCAAGGAAGGCATCTGGAGGCTGGTGAAGATTCTGGACAACCGCGGCGTCAAGGCATCCGTTTTCTGCAATGCGCTGGCCGCCGAGCGATATCCCGACGCAATCAAGCAGATCGTGGGTTCAGGCCACCGCGTGCAGGGACACGGATACGCGCAGAACCAGTACCTGATGGATTTTTCGCCCGAGGAGCAACATGCAACCATCCGTAAATGCCTGGATATTCTCGAGGAGAAATCAGGCAGTCGTCCCGAAGGGTGGATGACACCGGTGTATGGCGGCGATCAGCACACCATTGACTTTCTCGTGCAGGAAGGTCTGAAATGGCATTGCGATGCGCTTGACCTTTCTCTGCCGCGCCGGGAAACCACCGCGAGCGGCCACATCGTTGCCATTCCCTGGTCGGAATTTGTCGATAACCGCGTGCTCAAGTCCAACCCCATGGATTACTTCGAGGTTTATCAGAACCAGTTCAATTACCATCAGGAGCAGGAACCGCTGGGCCTCGTTCACCTCGCCTGCCATTCTCATTTCGGCGGACGCCCGCTGGTGGCCAATATTTTCGACAAGATCCTTGCTTTCTTTGGCGGGCACAAGAATGTCTGGTATCCCTCGCCCACGGAACTGGCCCAATGGATGAATGACAACAAGCTCGACGCCCTCCCGTATTCCGCCCGCTTTTAGTTTCATATTCAAAGACTTATGGAAAATGACCAAGATGGCCGCGAGCTTGCCGCCCGCTTCGACCTGAAAAATCTGCCGCCGGATTTCTATGAAGATCCGTTTCGCCATTACCGCGCGCTGCGCGAGCACGCGCCCGTCAAGCGCCTGCCCGACGGATCGGTGCTCGCCACACGTTACGTGGATGTGGCAGCCGTCTACCGAGATGCAAAGATCTTCAGCTCGGACAAGAAAAGCGAATTCGGCCCGAAGTTCGGCGCCGACTCGCTGATCTACCAACATCACACCACCAGCCTTGTCTTCAGCGATCCGCCGTTTCACAGCCGAGTGCGCCGCATCATTGTCGGCGCGCTGGTGCCGCGGGCCATCACGGACCTTGTTCCCGGCATCGAAGCGCTGGTCACGCGGCTACTGGATGAGATGGAGGAGAAACGGGACGTGGATCTTGTCGAATCCTTTGCCCTTGCCCTGCCGGTCGAGATCATCGGTAATCTGTTCGGTATTCCGCCTGCGGAACGCAGTCCGCTTCGCGGCTGGACATCGGCCATCCTCAGCGCACTCGAACCCGCCCTGACTGCAGAACAGTTGAAGCGGGCTAACGCAGCAGTCAGTGAATTTCTGGAGTATCTGAAGGTTTTGATTGCCGACCGCCGCGCGACTCCGGGAGATCCGGAACGCGATGTGCTGACCCGGCTCATCCAGGGTTCAACGGATGGTGAAAAATTCACCGAAGTTGAATTGCTGCAAAACTGCATCTTCATCGTCAATGCCGGCCACGAAACCACCACCAGCCTGCTGGGCAGTGCGCTGGTGCTGCTGCAGGAATGGCCTGAAGAACGGCAACGACTGCAGGCCAACCCCGCGCTCATAAAAACCGCGATCGATGAGTTCCTACGAATGGAAAGTCCGGTGCAACTGGGCAACCGCGTCGCAACCATCGATACGGCGGTTGGCGGCGTCAATATCACTGCAGGCACCATCGTGCATGTGGGCATTGCCGCCGCCAACCGTGATCCCGAACAATTTGCCGCCCCCGAAAAAATGGACATCGCGCGCAGCCCCAACCGGCACTTCGCTTTCGCGGGCGGTATCCACCAGTGCGCGGGGAACCACCTTGCGAAACTACAGGCGGAAATCGCCCTGTCGCGTTTTTTAGCGCGGTTTCCCGGTTACGAACTCAGCGCGAAACCCACGCGCGGAGGCCGCGCTAGATTTCGCGGCTACGTCAAGGCGCCGGCACGGGTTCGCTGATCCTCAGCTTTCTCGCAACCGGCGTATGCAAGCCGAGGTTTCCTCGCAAAGTATTGCTCTCATATTCAGTACGGAACAATCCGCGACGCTGCAATTCAGGAATCAGCTTGTCGACGATGTCCTCCAGCCCCTGCAGGAAGGTCAGCGGCATGATGTTGAAACCATCGGCGCCGCCGGTTTTGAACCACAGTTCCAGATCATCCGCGATGGTTTCGGCGGTCCCCACGACCACGCGGTGCGCGCGCTGGCCGGTAAGTTTCTGGTAGAGCTGGCGGATGGTGAGGTTTTCGCGCGCGGCAAGGTCGTACACCACGGCCTGCCGGCCCTGCTGGGTGTTGATGGGCGGTTTCGGCGGCAACGGGCCGTCCAGCGGGTATTTCGACAGGTCGGTGCCGACCATATCCGAGAGCACCGGGATACCCTGTTCCGGATGGATGAGTTTATTGAGCTCATCGAATCTCTCCTCGGCTTCCTTGACCGTCCTGCCGATCACCGGCATCACACCGGGCATGATCAGGAGTGAACCCGGTGCCCTGCCCTTTTCGACCAGGCGCCGTTTGATATCGGCGTAGAACTCGCGTGCCGGTTCGATTCGCTGCTGCACGGCGAACAGGACCTCGGCCGTTTCCGCGGCGAGATCGCGACCATCTTCCGACTGCCCGGCCTGAACAATGACAGGCCGGTTCTGCGGCGAGCGCATCACGGTGAGAGGCCCTCGAACGCTGAAATGCTTGCCCTTGTGATTGAGGAAGTGCAGTTTTTTCGGGTCGAAATACAGGCCTTCCTTCTTGTCGCCGAGAAAGGCATCCGGCTCCCAGCACTCCCACAGGCCCATCACCACCTGGACGAACTCCGCGGCGCGCTCGTAGCGATCGGCATGAGGCACATGCGCGTCAAGGCTGAAATTGAAGGCTTCCGAGGCCGCTGACGAGGTCACCAGATTCCAGCCCGCACGGCCGCCACTGATCAGGTCGAGTGACGCAAAGAAGCGCGCGACGTGGAAAGGATCGCCGTAAGTCGTGCTGGAGGTGCTCACCAGACCGATGTTCTTCGTGACCATGGCCAGTGCCGCAAACATGGTGATGGGTTCGAACTGGCAGGCTGAGGTAGTGCGTTTCCAGTTGTTGATGTCATCCGGCCCGAAGGTGGACTGCGAATCCGCCTTGAACAGCATGTCGAAAAGACCCCGCTCCGACAAACGCGCGATGTTCACGTAGTGATTGATGTCCTGGCCGGCGCCGGCACGGACGTCGGGATGGCGCCAGCCGGCGACGTGATGCCCTTCAGCGGAGATGAACATGCCCAGACGCATCTTTTCGCCGGGTTTGCGTTCGAATTTTGTTTCAGCCATTTTTCCACTCACATTCCGCAATGAACTCAGGTTTCAAGATTGGGCGCGCGCCGATAGTGCGTCGCCTGCTCGTAGGCATAGGCATATTTGACCAGATTGGCGTCGTCATAGGGGCGACCGAGGAAACACAGGCCCGCTGGCAGATTCTGCGCGGTGAACCCGGCCGGCACCACGATGGTGGGCACAAAGACAAGGTAGGTATTGATGTGCGGCGCGCCTTTTTGTTCGACAAAAGGCGGGTTGATACCGTCCGCAATAAGGGTCGGGGAATGTTCCACCGCCTTGTGGGCGATGGCGTCCAGCCGGTTGTCTGCCATCACCTTCAGGTAGCTGAACATCAGCTTCTCGCGGGCCTTGAGGAAATCGTAATGCATGGCCGGGTCGGGCACCTTGGTCCAGCGCAGATTGGCCGAGCGCACCGCCTTTTGGAAAGCAGGCGAGTGCAGCGCCTCGTCACGGGACTTGTAAATCGGATTCTTGTTCCTGCCCATGTAAACCTTGAAGGTTTCATCGGCTCCAAAGAAGCTGCCCGGTCGCTTGGCCAGCAGTTCCTTGAGGTCGGGAATGACGATGGGGTCGACAATCACGGCGCCCGCCGCCTTCATTTCTGCAATCGAGCGATCGAGCACGCGTTCGATTTCGCGGTAGTCGTCACTGCCGGGTTCGGAATACAGGCCAATCGATTCGCGCAGGATGCCAATGCGTTTGCCCTTGAGTCCATCCTTGTCGAGGAACTGCGTGTAGCTGGGCGGCACATGGCCCACGCCCGAAGCCGTTACCGGATCTTCCGGGTCATAGCCCACCATCGCATCCAGCAGCAGCGCAAGGTCGGTGATCGTGCGCGTCAGAGGTCCGAGCGATCCGGCAATGCCCGGCCAGCCCTCATAGACGCCCGTACGGCTGACCAGTCCGGCCGTGGGGCGCATGCCCGCGAGACAATTCCATCCCGCCGGACGGCGTATCGAGGCAAGACCTTCCTGGCCCACGGCCAGCATGCCCAGGTTGGCCGCCACGCTGGCCGCCGGACCTCCCGACGAACCGCCGGGTGTGCGCAGAAGGTCATAGGGATTCTTGGTTGAACCGAAGAGCGACCCGTGCGTATCGCCGCCGCCAAGCTCGCCCAACGTCGCCTTGGCGAGAATGATGGCGCCCGCCGCCTTGAGCTTTTCGACCACCACACAATCCCTGTCGGGGAAGTGATCCTTGAACAGCACCGAACCCAACGTGGTGGCCATGCCTGCCACATCGGCCTGATCCTTGATGATCATCGGAATGCCGTGCAACGGACCAGCTTTCGCGCCGCTCTTTCGGGCAGCGTCGAGGCGATCGGCCTCCTCCAGAGCCTTCGGATTGACCGCGATGATGGAGTTGAGCGCCGGGCCCTTGCGGTCCAGCGCATCGATCCGGTCGAGGTAGATCTGGGTCAGTTCCCTTGCCGTCAACGTGCCCGCCGCATACGCGGCATGAACGTCCGCCACCGTCGCCTCGATCAGTTCAAAACCTTTTGCCACGTCAAATCTCCTTAATACTCGTTAAACATGCGCTGAATGTCGTCCACATTGCCGGTCTGCGCCATAGAAAGCGCGACCAGCAGCGACGCCTTTTGCGGAGACAGATTGTCCGCCGCCACCATGCCCGGATGCTGCCAATTGTCCTCGCGCACAATTCGGCCCTCGCCGACTCGCGCACTTCGTACCACCACAATGCCTTCGCCCGCAATCTTAGAGAGTTCCCCATCCAGATTACCGAGCGATCCCGCGCCAGTGCCCGCAATCACCAGCCCCTTGGCACCGGCCGCGACAGCGGCGGTCGCGAGGCCCGGCTGACTGGTCACGCCCACATAGATGATTTCGACGCGCGGCAACGAAACACCAGGCTTCAGCATGAATTCGCTGGTCAGAGTATGGCGCCTGGCGGGCAGGTGGTAATACACAATGGCATCAGCATCGGCATAGCCCAGAATGCCCAGATCGCGGCCGCGAAAAGTCTGCAGGCGGTAGGTATGCGTCTTGGTCACGTCACGCGCGCCGTTGATCTCGCCATTGGTCACCACCACCACGCCCTTCCCCACCGTATCGGCGCAGGCCGCGACGCGACAGGCATCATAAAGATTCAGGTGCGCATCGGTGCTCATGGCGGTGAACGGACGTTGCGCCCCGGTAACCACCACCGGTTTCGCACTGTGCAGCGTGAGGTGAAGCAGATACGCCGTTTCCTCAATGCTGTTGGTGCCCTGGACGAACACCACACCATCAACCGACGGATCATCCAGAACCTTCTGCATGGCCATCGACAGCCTGCACAGGTCATCCACGCCCGCGATGCCATACGTATTGCCGGCATCCACCGTTACATTGGCAACGCCCGAGATCTCCGGAATCGCCGCCAGCATCTCGCCGCCCGTCATCTGCTCCTTGCCGCTCTTGCGATAGCGCGTCATGTCCATGCGATCGCTGCCGCGACTGGGTAATGTTCCCGGCCCCATCATCAGGCGAATACGCGCAAGCTTCGTTTCCGTCATTGCCACCTCTGAAAATTCATATCACTGAAGCGAAGCATAGCCGGTAATTCCGCGACCCGAGTACCCGCGCAGCTTCCAGCGGCGCGGAGGGTCTGGGCTGCGGGTGAATGCTTTATTGAACCGGCGGCCCAGACCCGCAGCGCCGCCCCCCCGGGAACGTTCCAGCGGCGCGCAGGGTCTGGGTTGCAGGTGAATGCTTTATTGAACCTGCAACCCAGACCCGGAGCGTCGCCATGCACCGACTCCAAAAGCGCTGCGTAACCGCGCCACTCCGGGATTGGGCATCGGTCTCAATACAGCATTCGCCCTCAACCCAATCCCTGCGTGGCGCTGTATCGAAGGTTCATAAGGAGCGCATTGGGTCGTCATGCGGGCATTTCGTGCAGCGGTTACATTGTCGCCCTTTGGCGATTCGCCTCCCGCTGTAGAGCCCCGGCAACGAAAGGAATTGCAATGGAGTTTGGCCTTTTTCAGAACGGTTTCCGTCCCACCACCAGCGCCGCGCAGACATACGACGAAGACCTGGCCGAGATTGTCCTTGCCGACCAACTGGGATTCAAGGACGTGTGGATCAGCGAGCACCATGGCGAACCGGTCTACATCAACAAGGTCGACACCCTGCCGATTCCCGAGCTGCTGATGTGCCGCGCGGCCTCGGTGACAAAGAACATCCGCATGGGACCCGCGGTGAAACTGCTTCACCTCGCGCACCCGCTCGATATCGCCCTGCAGGCCTCCATCACCGACCCCATGCTGCACGGCCGCTACATGTTCGGCTTCGGTTCGGGCTTCCCCAATGCCATGTTCTCCAACGAGCGCGGTCTGTCCTTCGATGACCGCCATGCGCGCATGATGGAGTCCCTCGAATTCATCCTCAAGTGCTGGAGCAGCAAGGAACAGTTCAACTGGGATGGCAAATTCTGGCCGGCAAAAGAGATCGTCGCCACGCCCACGCCATTCAACAAGCCGCACATGCCCATGGCCATTGCGAGCACAACAGAATCCACCATTCAGATGGCCGGCACGCGCGGCTACACATCGTTGTCGGCCTACCTCGAGCCCGCCGCCGCCGTTAAGAAGAAGGCCGACATCTATGCGCGCGCCGCCAAGGCTGCCGGACGCACGGATCCGCTTAAGAACCTGAGCGTCGCCCGGGTCATCTACCTCTCCGACTCGGCCAAGGATGCCGCCGACGACCTGCGCGATGCCATCAATTACGAAATGACCTTCCAGAAGGCGCGCGGGCTGATGCGTATCGTCAAGGACATCCTGCCTCCGACCACCGGCGAAGTGAGTTTCGATGACTTCCTGAACGCAGGCATCTACTACATCGGCGACCCCGATTCCGTGGCCAAGCGCCTGCAGGAGTTCTACGAGGCTTCAGGCGGCTTCGGCACGCTATTGCTCGTCTCCGGCAAGGAATGGGCGACGCGCGAGAAGCGGCACCGGTCGCTGCGCCTGTTCATGGAGCATGTCGCGCCCAAGCTGCGCGGCCTTCAGCCCACGCGTGACGCGGGCTGAAGCGGTGAGGGAATCC
>CAIUKQ010000426.1 GCA_903899705.1 uncultured beta proteobacterium | reverse complement strand
GGTGGTAGCTGTGTTCTTATGCTGCTCGAGCGCAGTCATCATGTTTGTGCTCTGGCAGCAAGAGGCGAGTCGCGCTCTGAGGACTTAGTTGGGGGAGGCGCTCCGCCCGTTGCGAGAACTCGCCTGTTGCAGCCGCATCACTCACACCATGCAACTCCGCGGCCAGTGCGCTCGAATACGTGGTGGACAAGAACGCGGCTGCAATCAACCAGTGCCGGAGGTGTGTCGCCTGGCGGTTTGAACCCAGGGTTTTCATCAGTGTTTTCAATTTCGCAGTTCCTGCCAACCACAGGAAAGCCGCCACTGAAATTCGCCGCTTTCGTCCTTAAGACGGGTTTTCTGAATTGGGCAATTTCGATGATCCTCCTTTGCAAAAAGTGTTTCGTGCGCTGGCGCAAAAATGGCGGAAATGTTTGCTGCGCATAAGTGCGCATCCGTACACACGTAGAAACCGGGCAGCATCGGCGCTACAAAAGAAAAGGGCCGCTGAGAGAGCCAGCGGCCAAAATACCACTAAGGGAGGAAAATGCAGGATCAGTTTAGGCTTGCGCGCTGCTTGCGTACTGACGGCGATCAAAGTGCGGGCCGCGTGCGATCCTTGGTTCACGGAAACCAGGCGGCCGATGTGAGGGAAGCGCCGATTGGACGAACGCTGTGGTTAATATGTTCGATAACGCACAGTGCAAGCGAGGCCGCTGGCGAATAATCCACTCCTCCTTACTGACGATCAGCTTGACGTGATTGCGGACAGTTTTGCCGTCGCGCCCACACCACTAATGCAGGAACCAGGAGAACGACCGTGAACAAGTTAAATATCAACGCGATTGCAATGGCGATCAGTCTCGCTTTCACTGCCGGTGCGATGGCGCAAACGATGTCGAAAAACGAATACAAATCCGCCATGGACGGCATTGCTGGTGTGTACAAGTCCGCCAATGCGTGCTGCGGATATCTGGTCGGCAACGCAAAGGACATTTGCAAGGCCGAGGGCAGCGGCAACGAGAAAGTCGCGAAGGCGGAGTTGGAAGCAAATTACAAACCGTCAGTGGACGCCCGTTACAAGATGCGCGTGGCCATGGCAGACGCGAATTATGCGGTTGCCAAGGAGAAATGCGACGACTTCGCCGGTAATGTCAAGGACGTCTGCGTGAAGGAGTCGATGGCCGCCGCGGTTACCGCCAAGGCCACGCAAAAGCACGAATGAAGAGCAACAACGCGAACGACTCGGCCAATGAGACCTCGGTCAAGGCAAGCAACAAGGCACGTGAGCAGGGCGCTGATGTGCGCAAGGATGCTGCATCGGCCAAGCGCGATGCAGATTACGTAGCGGCGAAGGAAAGGTGCGATGCTTTTGCAGGTAATGCAAAAACCCATTGTTTGAACGAGGCAAAGGCGCGTTTCGGCGCGTAAGGCAAGGGTGCGGTAATCTGCCATTGTCCCGATGCGGAGCGATCGCAGTAGCACTTGTGATACGGTTGTCGGCGCACGAGCGAGTGCTTCTGCTGGAGGATCGCGCGTAGGCTTGGGACTTCCGCTGGAAATCGCAATCTATACGAACAGACAATCGGCTCCGGTTTTCACCGGAGTGACGAATCTTAGTTGGAAGGTCGGCAATCCGTTGCCGACATTGCCTACGCCGGGTGGGATCGGAATCCCACTCTACCG
>CAIUKQ010000425.1 GCA_903899705.1 uncultured beta proteobacterium | reverse complement strand
CGCTCCTTGAAGATGCGTACCAGGCGCGTCAATTCATCGAAATCCAGCAGGTCGCTGCGCGGCAGGAAGGGATAGTCCGGCCCGAAAATCTCCTTGGGCATGCAATACACGCAGCGGAAGTTGCAGCGGTCGGTGACCGAGATGCGCAGGTCGCGCAGGCCCCGTTTGCGCGTATCGACCAGCGAACCTGAAAACGGTATCGCCACAGGCAACGCCTTGCCCCGTGCCTGGCCGGCGCGCGCATCAACAATTGGAATGATCGGGGTGTTGCGTTCCATGCGGCAAGTCTACCTTGCTTGGCGCGCCTTCCCCCATTCTGTTAGTTTGCCGCTTTTGCATTGGGAATTGACCATCATGGACTTGGGGATTAAGGGAAAGAAGGCGCTGGTGTGCGGTGCGAGCAAGGGGTTGGGACGCGGATGTGCGGTATCGCTGGCGCGCGAGGGCTGCGAAGTCACCATCGTTGGCAGGACGAAAGCGGACATCGAGGCCGCCGCGAAGGAAATGCAGGCAATGACCGGATCAAAGGTGACCGCCGTTGCCGTGGACATCACCACGCCGGAGGGGCGCGCCGCGGCGTTGGCGGCCTGCCCGAACCCCGATATTGTTGTGACTAATGCCGGCGGGCCGCCCCCGGGTGACTTTCGCAAGTTCAGCCGCGATGACTGGATCAAGGCGATTGACGGCAATATGCTCACCCCCATCGAACTCATCAAGGCGACGGTGGATGGCATGATCGCGCGCCGGTTTGGCCGGATCGTCAACATCACCTCCAGCGCGGTCAAAGCGCCTATTGATTTTCTCGCTCTCTCGAACGGGGCGCGAAGCGGGTTGACGGGGTTTGTGGCGGGTTTGTCACGCGTGACGGTGAAACACAATGTCACCATCAACAACATGCTGCCGGGTGTTTTCGATACCGACCGGTTGCGCACCAACTTCGAGTTCAATGCAAAGGGCCGGGGGATGACCGCCGAGGCGCTGCGCAATGAGCGCATCGGCCAGTTGCCATCGGGCAGGTTCGGCGACCCCTCGGAATTCGGGGACCTTTGTGCTTACCTTTGCAGCGCGCAGGCCGGTTACATCACCGGCCAGAACATGTTGATCGACGGTGGCACCTATCCGGGAACATTCTGACGCTACAGCGAATCAAGTGAGGCTGAGCAGCCAGTATCCGAAGGCAAGACCGCAAACAATCCATACCAGGACAAACACCGCGGCTGCGAAATAGCTTCGCGGCCGCGCGATGGCCGCATCCGCCCTGATGCGCGCCGCGGCGAGCACCGGTTCGGGAAGCAGCCGGATGACGATCAGCAGGCCCAGCGGCACGATCAACAGATCGTCCAGATAGCCGATGACCGGTATGAAATCGGGAATGAGGTCAATCGGGCTGAGCGCGTAGGCGGCGACGGCCAGCGCAAGCAGCCGTATCGCCCACGGCGTCGCGGGATCGCGCGCTGCGTAATAAACAGCGATGACATCGCGCTTGATGCCGCGCGCCCAGTTCCTTGTCGACGTCATCCACGACACGATGCAGTCTCTCCATGGCCATGCAGGTACCCGGAACGCCGCCGGGGCATGCGCATGTTATATGATGGAAATGTCAATCAAGGGAGGTCAGAGATGTCAAATTGGATCCGCGCCACAGTGCTGCTATTGGGGATTGCTTCAACCGGTCCGGCATTCGGACTCAACTTCCTCACGGAAGAGAATCCCCCCCTCAATTTCCTGCGTGAAGGCGAAATATCGGGGATGGCCACCGGGGTCATTCGTGAAATGAGCAAACGGGCCTCGGTGCCCGCGACCGTCCTGCTGATCCCCTGGGCCGATGCCTATGGCCGCGCGCAGAACGACACGGACAGTTGCGTCTTTTCCACCGTGCGCAATTCGGAGCGTGAAAAATTGTTTCAATGGGTTGGGCCCATCGCCCGCGGGGAATGGTCCCTGTTCGCGCGCGAGGGATTCCCGGCCGACCTCAAGAAGCTCGACCAGTTGACGAAATTCCGCGTCGGCGTGGTCAATGACGCGCGTGCGCCCTACCTGCGTGGACGGGGATTCAAAAACCTGGTCGTTGCCGAGCGCAATCTGGACCTTGCGGCGATGCTCACCAGCGATGCAAAGGAACTGGGGCGTACGGACCTGTGGTTCTCCCAGACGGGCGGCGCGAAGGACATTGCGAAACAGGCGGGGATCAACGATCTCAAGCTGGTGTTTGCGTCAATGATGAGCCAGGACTATTGGCTTGCCTGCAGCCCCAAGGTGCCCGCAGAGACGGTGCAGGCGCTCAGAACAGCGATATCCGCGATGCGCACTGATGGCAGCTTCAAGCAATTGAGCGCTCCGCTGCCATAGGTGTTGCCGCTAAACAACCGGTTGATCGATATGAAGAGTGAAATCCGCGACGGCATGCGCATGGCCTGGGATGTGCCGATCAGAATGGACGACGGGCTTGAATTGCGCGCCGACGTGTTTTTGCCGGTCGTCGATGGCACTTATCCGGTGATCCTCACCTGCGGCCCCTATGGCAAAGGCCTCGCGTTCCAGGACGGCTTTGGTTTTGCCTACAACAAGCTCGTCACGGATTTCCCCGAAGTCACCGCCGGCAGTTCGCAGAAATATCAGTGCTGGGAAACCGTCGACCCCGAAAAATGGGTGCCGGACGGCTATGCCTGCGTGCGTGTCGATTCGCGCGGTGCGGGCCGGTCACCAGGTCACATGGATCTCTTTTCTTCGAGGGAAATCAAGGACATATATAACGCCATCGAATGGGCTGCGGTGCAGCCCTGGTCCACCGGCAAGGTGGGTATGTGCGGTATTTCGTATTACGCCATGAACCAATGGCTGGTGGCTTCGCTGCAGCCGCCCCACCTCGCGGCGATGTGCGCCTGGGAAGGCGCGGCGGACTCTTATCGCGAGTGGTCGCGCCATGGCGGCATCCTGTGCACTTTCGGTCCCTATATCGCCGACCTGCAGATCAAGACCGTGCAGCACGGAGTGGGCCGGCGGGGCGCGCGCAGTCGTGTCACCGGAGAATTTGTTGCGGGCCCGGCAACTTTGAGCGAAGAGGAACTGGGTTCGAATCGCGCCGACATGGACACGGACCACCTTCTGCATCCGCTGGATGACGAGTTCCACAAGTCGCGGTCACCCGATTGGTCGAAAGTCACCGTGCCATTTTTGTCCGCTGCCAACTGGGGCGCGCTGGGCATACACCTTCGCGGCAACATCGAAGCCTTCACCCGCGCCGCGTCGAAGGAAAAGTGGCTCGAAGCCCACGGTCTCGAACACTGGACGCATTTCTACACCGACTATGGCGTCACCCTGCAGAAGCGCTTCTTCGCGCACTACCTCAAGGGCGAGGCCAATGGCTGGAAGGAGAAGCAGGCGCCGGTCACACTGCAGATCCGCCATCCGGGAAACCGGTTCGTTGCGCGCGAGGAAAAGGAATGGCCCCTGGCGCGCACGCAGTGGACGAAGTACTACCTCGATCCGGCATCCCAGACCTTACGCACCGATGCACCCGGCAACGGCACGGTTGTCTATGACGGGTTGGGTGATGGCCTCACGTTCATGACGCCACCGCTCGCCGCACCCACTGAGATCACGGGTCCGGTCTCGGCAAAGCTGTTTGTCTCCTCATCGACCAGCGACGCGGACCTGTTCCTCATCGTGCGGTTGTTCTCGCCGGACATGAAAGAAGTCTCCTTCCTCGGCGTGGTCGACCCCCTTACGCCGGTGGCGCAGGGGTGGCTGCGCGCCTCTCATCGCAAGCTCGATCCGAAACTCTCCACCATCGGTCGGCCGTATCACAGCCACGATGAGAAGCAGACGCTCAAGCCCGGCGACGTGGTGGAACTGGACATTGAAATATGGCCCACCTGCATTGCCATACCGCCGGGATTCCGGCTGGCATTGTCGATTCGCGGCAAGGATTACCAGCATGCGGCGGCAGGCAAGATTCCTCTGCTGCATCAGCGTGTGGGTCCCGTAGTGCCCAATGGTGTCGGACCATTTTTTCACGACGATCCGCGTGACCGTCCCGCGGCGATTTTTGGCGGGAAGGTGACGCTGCATTGTGATTCAGGCAGGCCTTCGCATCTGCTGCTGCCCATAGTCCCGGTCAAAACGTAGGCGATTAAACGGGATTTCACTTTTTGTGATTATTTGATATCATGATATCAAATAATCAGAATTGAGGAGGGCCCCGTGGCTCAATTTACCGTTCGTGATTTGGAAGACGACGTAAAAGCGCGCCTTAAACGCCGTGCCGCGCTTCACGATTGCAGCATGGAAGAAGAAGTGCGCCAAATATTGCGTAACGCCGTAAGGGAGCAGAACCAACCTGCAACAAGGCTGGGGTCTCGTATCGCCGCACGGTTTGCCGTAGCGGGATTGACCGCCGACCTGCCCGAATTGCGCGGCCAGCGTCCGCGCCCGGCGGAATTCGGCAAGTGATTATTCTTGATACCAATGTGCTTTCGGCTTTGATGCGTCGCGATCCCGAGCCTGTGGTTGTTGCATGGCTGGATGGATTGCCCGCACAGTCGGTATGGATATCAAGCATTACATTATTTGAAACACGAATGGGTTTGGCCTTGTTGCCCGTCGGCAAACGGCGAAACGCTCTGGAGGCTGCGTTTGAGAAGCTGTTGGCTGAAGACCTGGAAAACCGCGTGCTGGATTTCGATAGTGCCGCGGCAGCGGAAGCGGCATTGCTTGCCGGGGCGAGGCAGAAATCAGGTCATCCCGTGGATATGCGCGATACCCAAATCGCCGGCATTGCAATATCAAGGCGTGCCACTCTTGCAACTCGAAATGTGCGGCATTTTTCAGACGTCAAGATCCCGATCATTGATCCTTGGCGGTTCAGACCTTGACGCATCAGCGGCTTTTGCGTTCGGAGTTCACGGATCGGTCTGCTTTCAATGATGGCCTCAATCGTTGCTGTACAGCGAAATCGCTGAACGCCGACTATCATCCTTGCTATGGACAAAACAGAATTTGATTTCGTCGTCATTGGCGCCGGCACCGCCGGTTGCACGCTCGCCAACCGGCTGACCGAGGAGGCCGGTGTTCGCGTGCTGTTGCTCGAAGCCGGCGGTCGCGACCGCGATCCGCTGATCCACATTCCCATCGGCGTGGGGCGGATGTGGCAGGACCGCAGCCATGATTGGGGTTACAACACCGAACCGCAGGCCCAGTTGAATAACCGCGCCATCGAACTGCCGCGCGGCAAGGTGCTGGGCGGATCGTCGTCGATCAATGCCATGGTGTACCTGCGCGGCGATCGCGGCGATTACGACCGCTGGGCCGCGAATGGCTTGCCCGAATGGTCATATGCAAACGTGCTGCCGTATTTCAGGAAAAGCGAATCCTGGGCCGGCGGAGAGAATGGATATCGTGGTGCCAGTGGCCCAGTCGGCACGCGCTGGACCGATCCCGGGGACCCTGTCGTTGATGCCGTACTCGCAGCCGCGCGACAGGCCGGGTATCCGGTAAGCGAGGATATCAACGGCGAAAAGGGCGAAGGATTCGCGAGAACGCAGTCAACGCTCTCCAAAGGGCATCGCGCCAGCGCGGCGGCCACGCATCTGCGCATGGCGCGCGGCCGCGACAGGCTCATGATTCAATGCGGCGCGGCGGTCACGCGGGTGTTGATCGAGAAGGGGCGCGCCACAGGAGTCGAATATCGTCAGTCCGGTATTTTGAACAGGGCCCGCGCATCGCGGGAAGTGATTCTTTGCGGTGGCGCAATCAATACGCCGCAAGTCCTGATGCTCTCTGGCGTGGGTGATCCCGCGCAATTAGACGCTCATGGCATTGGCGTTGTTCATGCCCTGCCGGGCGTGGGGCAGAACCTGCAGGATCATGTGGCGATCGGCGTGGGTTTTGTGCGCCAGGAATCGGGACCGCTGGCGCGCGCCCTGCGATGGGACCGTATTGGATTTGCGATGCTGCAATCCTGGCTGTTCGGCAGCGGCGTGGCATCCAACATCCCCGGCGGGCCGATGGCCTTGCTGCGCACGCAGCCGGATCTCCCGGTGCCGGACCTTCAGTTTGCCTTCCGTGCCATTGCACGCGACGCCGCGCCCTGGTTCCCAGGGCTGG
>CAIUKQ010000424.1 GCA_903899705.1 uncultured beta proteobacterium | reverse complement strand
TCCATCATTTCCGGGTTGTACAGGCAGGTGTCGTACCAGAAATTCTCCTGCATGTACTCCGACGGGGACTTCTTCATGTTGACGCGGGTGAAGGCCTTCTCGACATAGTTGCGGTCGACACGGCCGGCATAGAAGGGCAGAAACCCGCCGCCGTGCGCGACGCACAGTTTCAGTTTGGGGAAACGGTCGAGTACGCCTTCATACCAGAGCGACGCCATGCCCATGGCCTCCTCGATCGACTGGCCGATGCTGTTCCACAACTGGTGCTTGGCGTAACGCGCGTCGATGGTGCCCGCAGGGTGCAGAAAGATCGCGGCGCCGGACTTTTCCGCGGCGGCCCAGAAGGGATCCAGCCGGGCATCGCCCAGCTCCATGCCGTACACATGCGTGGAGAGTTGCACGCCCTTTAATCCGAGTTCGCCCAGGCAATAGTGCAGTTCCCGTATCGCCAGTTCCGGCGACTGCAGCGGCACGCTGCCCAGTCCGACGAAACGGTTGGGATGCTTTGCCACGGCCTCGGCGACTCGCTCGTTGATCAGGCGGTCCCACTTGAGGCCGGTCTCCGCATCCGCCCACCAGGTGCAGGTGCGGATGATGGTTGAGGTCAGCACCTGCATGTCCACGCCCATGCGATCCATGTCGCGGATGCGTTCATCGAAATCGCGCATCTTCCTCGCGTTATTGGCGGCCCATACCCGGCTCTCCGCTGCCAAGTGCTCCGGCGTATCGGCGGGGATGGAGGAGTCCACCGTGCCATAGGCCTGCGCCGCGAAGGCGGCCACCTCGGGAATGCCAAAATGTGCATGAAAATCAATGACAAAGGGGCGTGGTGCGCGGGGCGTTCGCTTTGCCGCCGGCTTCGCTGCGACCTTGCGCTTCTTCGCTTTCATAGTGAGATTCCCAGGAATTTGGCTGCGTTGCCGCCGAGGATGGCGGCCTTGTCTGCTGACGATATGCCGCGCGCCCGTCGCACGAAGCCCACCGGATCGTCTTCACCCGAAGGATAGTCCGAGCCCATGATGATGCGCGAAGACCCGACGCGCTCAATGAGGTATTCGAGAAGGTCGGGGTTGTAGACGCTGGTGTCATAGTAAAAATTCTGCCGCAGGTAATCGCTGGGCTTCTTCGTCATGTGCACGCGCGTGAAGGGTTTGTCCTCGTAATTGCGGTCAAGCCGCCCCGCGTAATACGGCAGGTAGCCGCCGCCATGCGCGACACAGATCTTGAGTTTGGGGAATTGATCGAGCACACCTTCGTAGATCAGCGAGGCCATGCCCATGGCTTCTTCCAGCGGCTGGCCCAGGCTGTTCCACAGGTGATAAGGCGCGAAGCGCTTGTCGGTGATGCCCGCCGGATGCAGGAAGAGCGGCACGCCCATGCGTTCCGCAGTTTCCCAGAAGGGGCGCATTTTCGGATCGCCCAGTTCCATGCCGGCCGCATCCGACCCGATCTGCACGCCATGAAGACCCAGCTCCCCGACGCAGCGCTGCATTTCCTTGATGGCAAGCTCCGGCGCGTGCAAAGGCAGGCTCCCGAGACCCACGAAGCGGTCCGGCGCCGTGGCAACCATTTCCGCCATGCCGTCGTTCAGGCGTCGCTCCCATTGAAGGCTGGTTTCGGGATCGGCCCACAGCGTGTACTGGCTGATGCCACTGGGCGAGAGCACCTGAATATCCACGCCCTGCTCGTCCATGAGCGCGAGGCGCGTGGGCAGATCGCCGGTGCGCATGCGGTGCATCTGCGCCCACTCGGCATCGAGCCGCTTCGCCTCGGCGGTGTAGTTCGGATGATCGGGTATCGAGGCGTCCGGCCCGTGCCCCTTGCAGAAGGCCACCACCTCCGGGACGCGCATATGGCAGTGGAAATCAATGACAACGGGTTTGCGCGCGCGCGAGGTCCGTTTTTTCGTACCGGCCGGTTTGCGTGAGGCTGCTTTTTTGGTCGGCGCCACTCCGCGCTTTTTGGCCTTATAGAGGGTTGCCATGGGGGTTAGTCCTGAAAAGCGTTGAATTCATCGAAGTTCATTTTGGCATGCTGGCCGGCAACCAGGTGATGATTTCCGGGAAGAGCACGCACAGCGCCAGGCCCACCAGCGCCGCCATGAAGAACGGCATTACGCCCTTGAACACCGTGCCCATCGGCACATCGGGCATGAGCGTTTTCAGCACGAACATGTTGAGGCCGAAAGGCGGCGAGATGTTGCCCGCTTCGACCACGATCAGCATGATCACGCCCCACCACACGGCGCTGTAGCCCATGTTGAGGATGACCGGTGTGACCACGGGAACCGTGATGATCATGACGGTGAATGAATCCATGAAGGTGCCGAGTACGACGTAGAGCACCAGCAACAGCAGGATCACGGCAAGTTTGGGCCAGTCCAGATGGGCGACAAGGCCCGCGGCAGTTTCGACCACGCCGGAGATGCCGACGAAAAACGAGAACATCAGCGCGCCGAATATCAGCACGTAAATCATGGCCGTGGTCTGCGTGGTTTCCGCCATCACCCCCCAGAACGCTTCGCGCCGCAGCTTGCCGCGCACCAACGCCACGATGAACGCGCCGCAGGCCCCCACCGCGGCGGACTCGGTGGCCGTGAACACGCCCAGATAAAGCCCGCCCATCACCACCGCGAACAGGATTGTCACGGCCCCTGAGCCGCGCAGCGCGCTCCCGAGTTCGCCTTTCTTGGGAGGCTCGCCGTCGGGCGCCGAACCGGGCGCGAAATGGACATACAGCGTGATGGTGGCAAGGTACAGCAGAACGATCAGCACGGCCGGCCCGACCGAAGCGATGAACAGTTCGCCAATCGACGCCTCGGTGAGCAGCGCAAAAACCACCAGAGGACCTGAGCCGGGCGGCACCAGGGCGCCCAGCGTTCCTCCCGCGGCGACGCAGCCGGTAATCAGCGGCGGCGAGTAACCGCGCGCCACCATTTCCGGCACCACGGCCCGGCCGATGGTGGCCGAGGTCGCGAGTGACGATCCGGTGACCGCGCCGAAACCTGCACAGCCGCCGATCGTGGCGTGCGCCAGTCCACCCTTGAAGCGCCCCAGCAGCGCCTGCGCAAGGCGGTAGAGGTCTTCGGCCACGCCCGCAACAGCGGCAAAACTACCCATCAGCAGAAATAACGGCAGCGTGGCGACATTGGGATTCGCAAGAAATCCGGCGATATCGCCCGCTGCCGTCACGAAGGACTGCTCACCACCGATGGAGAGACCGGTGCCCAGCATGCCAAGGAGCGCCATGATCGGTCCCAGCGGAATCAGAAGGAACGCCAATACCCACAGCATGGTGAATATCATCAGGGTCAGCCAGCCGTTTTGCCGGGTATCGGCCAGATGCTTGAACAGCCACCAGCCCAGCAGCACGGTTGCGCACACCGACACCACCAGCAGTACAAATCCGCCGGCACCCAGATGCGAGCGACCCCGCTGGGTTTCCAGGGCGCGCGAGGCGAGCATCACCATCTGCAGCAGGGCCGAAACGGCGAACAGCACCGACACGCACCAGGAGGTGGGTGCCTGCGGCATGCCGAGGTAGGAGGTCTGCGCATGGCGGGCGCCAAGGTCATTGGCGTAGGTCCCCATGCTCCAGGCGAACACCGCGAGCATCACCAGCAACACCGCGTCGCCCACCACCACCAGCCAGTCGCCGACGCGATGCGGCAGGCGGGGGGCGAGCAGGTCGATGGACAGATGCACCCGACGGCAGACGCCCGAGGGAAACACCGCCGCGATGGCCACAGCCAGCATCACTTCGACGATCTCGTTCATGCCGCGGATCGGCGCGCTGAACAGCCAGCGCAGCAGCACGTCGGACACGATCATCAGCGCGATGAGCAGTATGCCGATGACGCCCACGAAGGCAAGGCGTTCCGATACGCGGTCGCAGCCGCGTTCTATCCTGGAGAGCATGGCAGTCCCGGGCTTATTTTTCGGCGCGCGCTTTGCGCATTTCATTGCGCCAGCCCGCAAGCACTGCAGTGCCATTCGGCGTGGTTTTCACCCAACTCGCGACGACGCCCTCGAGCTGCTTTTTCCACACCACGGCCTCGGCGGCGGAGACTGTCTCGATGACCTGGCCGGGGGTTTTCTGTGCCGTCTCCTGGGCGTCGGCATCCATCTTCGACACCAGTTCTCCCATGCGACGCGCGAAATGCTCACCTGAGTACTTGTCGATGGCTGCTTTCGCCTGAGCCGGCAGCTTTTCGTAGGACTGGCGGTTCATCACCACAAAGGAGGTCGAACTGTTGAGTGGCGCCTTCAGGTGGTACTTCGCCACTTCGTATATCTTGAAATTCATGGTGGCCGTCCATTGCACGACTGCGCCTTCGATCAGGCCGCTGGAAATCGATTGATAGATTTCCGTCGGGCTCAGGGTCACAGGTGATGCCCCCAGCGCGGTGATGATGTCGCCTTCCATTTTTCCGCCGGCCCGCAACTTGAGCCCCTTTACATCCGCGAGGGACTTGATTCTGGCTGATTTGGTGTGGATGGCCGCGTGCCCGAACACCCAGACCGCGAGCGGCTTGACGTCCTTGAATTCGTCGGCGATGAGGCCGTTATCCACCATCCGCCACAGGGCGATCGAAGCATGCTTTGGATCCTCGAATTCGAAGGGCAGGTTGGCAACCGACGTTTTTACGAATTGCCCGCCGATGGAATCCGAGACGCCAAAGCCCATGTCGGCAACGCCTTTGAGAATCCGGTCATACACATTATCAAAGGTCGAGAATGCAGGACCCGCCATGATGCGGATGGTGAGCGTGCCCCCGGATGCCGCCGTTACGTCCTTGGCCCATTCCGCGTAGCCCTGCGTGTTGAGCGGGGAGTTGGGCGGCGCCGGGAATGCGAATCGAAGCTCGACCGGCGTCTGCGAAAAGGCTTGCGCGCTGCACAGCAATGCGGCGGCGATGAGCAACGAGAATAAGCGCTTCATGGGGACTCCCTGCGAGTTTGGAATGGCCGCCACCGGCGGAGACTGGTCTGCAAGCGTTGCGGATGCTAGCGCGGCGGGTTGCGCGAAGCAAGAACGGCGACGGAGATTGACCTCAATGCCGCGGTCGGCGGGCGAAGCGCAGTTTGTATAATCGACCGGATCAATGGTGAATCAATGGTCGCCGTCGCGTGGAGGCGATTCACCCGCCTGACCTGGAAAGGGGTGCGGCATGCTCGTGTGGTTTGTCATTCTCTATCTCATGGTATCGGTGGGCATCGGCCTGTACGCGGCAACGCGAGTGCACAGCGCCAAGGATTTTGCCGTCGCCGGCCGCTCCCTGCCCCTGCCGGTGGTGACCGCCACCGTGTTTGCCACCTGGTTTGGCGCCGAGGCGGTGTTCGGTATTCCCGCAACCTTTGTCAAGGAGGGGTTGCCCGGAATCGTTGCAGACCCTTTCGGCTCGTCGATGTGCCTGGTGCTGGCGGGCATTTTCTTCTCGCGCTACCTGTACCGGCTCAACATCCTCACGCTGGGGGACTTCTACCGCATGCGCTACAACCGCACCGTGGAAATCATCACCACGCTGTGCATCGTGGCCTCGTACCTCGGCTGGGTGGCGGCGCAGATCAAGGCGCTCGGGCTGATCTTCTTCGTGGTCACCGACGGCGGCATCAGCCAGCCGGCGGGGATGGTGCTGGGCATCGCCATCGTACTGACCTACACCATCTTCGGCGGCATGTTTTCCGTGGCGATTCTCGATTTTGTGCAGATGGCGGTGTCGATGGGCGGCCTGCTCTACATTGCCTCGCTCATCAGTGACAAGAGCGGCGGCGTCGCAAACGTCATCAACCATGCCAATGCGGCGGGCAAGCTGGAGTTTTTTCCCTCGAATGATCCCTGGCTTTGGGTCAGTACCGTTGGCGCCTGGGTCACCATGATGCTGGGGTCCATCCCGCAGCAGGACGTGTTCCAGAGGGTGACTTCGGCCAAGAGCGCGAACATCGCGCTGGGGGGCTCCATCCTTGGGGCCATAATCTATTTCAGTTTCTGTTTTGTCCCGATGTTCATCGCCTATGCGGCGACGCTGATTGACCCGAAGTTGTTTAACGATCTCCTTGCCACGGATTCACAGCTGGTCCTGCCCACGCTCGTTCTGCAGCACACGCCGGTCATCGCGCAGGTCTTCTTTTTCGGCGCGGTGCTCTCGGCGATCATGAGTTGTTCCTCGGCCACGCTGCTCGCACCCTCGGTGACCTTCGCCGAGAACGTTGTGAAGGGGTTCTTTCCGGGCATGGGTGACCACATGTTCCTGCGGACCATGCGCATCTGCCTCGTGGTGTTCGCAATGCTGGTGCTCGGATTCGCGCTCAACTCTGAATCCTCGATATTCAAAATGGTCGAGAACGCCTACAAGATCACTTTTGCAGGCGCATTCGTGCCGCTGGCCTTTGGCGCCTTCTGGCGCCGCTCAACGACACAGGGGGCGCTGTGCGCCACCTTCGGCGGACTCATCTCCTGGATCCTGATCGAGGTGCTGATCGGCGAGAAGAGTCCGGTGCCACCGCAACTGATCGGCTTCTGCATCTCTATTGCCGGGATGGTGATCGGATCGCTGCTGCCGCAGTGGGTGGGCCACAAGCTTCCCGGGCGGCCGCTGCACGAAATGCGGGCCGCAGCGGCTAGCCACCACGTCGCTGCGCAAACACACCACAGCTAATGGTCGGCGTTAAGCTTTGCGGACAATCCTATAACTAATTGATTTATAAAGAATTATTAGCATTACTTCGGGTGAGTACGCCGGTGCCGGTGCAGACGCATCGGCACTAGTCCCGCGAGAATCGTGCCGACGCCAATGGCTGCTGTGACGCCGTCGAATTCCCGTATTAAAAGCAACAGGGCTGCCGCCCACAATGCCGTGGCGCTCGCAGCCGGCCAGACCACCGCAAACAGATAATCCAGCGCCCCTCCTCTGCCATGGCGATGCATCCAGGCGCAGGCGTACCCGGTGAGGCCGTAATAGAACGCGGCTTGTAGCCCGATGGCGGTGATCGCAATTTTCAGGACGCGGGCCACATCTTCCATCGCGAGGGACGCGAGGAGCAGTGTTGCGCCCAATGCGGCGAACAGCAGCGTCGCCTTGTGCGGGGTATTCCAGCGCGGGTGCAATTGCTGCCAGCGCGCATGCAGCACGCCGTGGCGGGATTTCGCGAACAGGGTGCGGCTGAATCCCAGCGCGGTCGTTGCTAGAGCGCCGATCGTCGAGAACATGACCACGAGGACGGCGAGAAGGCTCCATGGCCTTGGAAATATCGTGTCGGCGACGGCGAACAGCAGGTTGGTGCCTGCTGCCGCAATGTGTGTGGAGTCCAGTGCAACCAGAGCCACGCCATGAAAGACGGTGAATACAATGATGAGCACCAGCATGGCCAGCACCGCGGCGAGACCAGAGGCCTGATGGCCGTCGCGGGTCTCCTCCGCCATGTTGAGCGATATGTCCCAACCCCAGAAGAGGAACAGGGAAATCAGCGCGCCGCCAATGAATTGATCCGGATCAAGCCCGGCGAGGGAAAACGAAGACCAATCAAAATTCCGCGCAGCTTGCGGCCCCAACTGCAGGAGCGAGGCGAAGCCGATGACGGCAAGGACCCCCAATTCGATTGCGATCATGCTGCTTTGAATGCGCGCCGTCACCGAGGTGCCGCGCAGTGTCAAAGCGGAAACGGCGAGAAGCCATGCGAGCGCGACCATCGTCACCACGACGGGGTTGCGCTCAAGGTCCGGCGCAATCAAAAGCAGCGTTGCGCTGGCCGCCGGGATCGTCGCGGAGGCCATGAACAGCACCGACGTCACCAGCACGCACCACCCGGCGAGAAAGCCCGGGGTCGGACCGAAGATGCGACTCACCCAGATGAAACTCGCCCCCGCATTGGGATCATCGCGGTTCAGGCGGCCGAAGGCCACCGCAATGCCCAGCATCGTCAGGCCGCAATACAGAATAATCGCCGGCGCAAACCGCCCTGTTTCTGCAATCAGGATCGCGGCACTGGCGGCAATGCTGAAAGAGGGCGCGGTGCCGGCGACACCCATGACCACGGAGTGCGTAAGTCCCATTGCATTGCGTTCCAGGTTTCGGGAATGAGCCATCGCGCTGCTAAGGATCAACCGTCACAGCAGGAACGAAGCGCCGCTTTGCCTGCAGACCTCGCGCACTTCTTCATAAAGCGCCGCCGACAGCGGGATGCCGGCCTTGCTTCGGACTTCATACTCGGCATATTCGAAGTCGCCGGCAACCTGCACCGGTTGACCCGGGTCGATGGCCGGGAGCGCGCGCATCCGGTCCATGAGCGCGTCCATCTCTTCGCGAAACGCCTCGCCATCGCCGAACAGGGCCGGGTCAATGGCGATGAAGAAATGACCGGTGGTCTCCAGTGTCTTGTTGCGAAAGTCAGGGTCGTTGATATCGCGTGGCGCGGAGATCTGGCCGGTCAGGGTCGAGCAGAGGATTTCGACCATCATGGCCAGGCCATAACCCTTGTGACTGCCCAGTTCCCGGCTGCCGCCCAACGGCGTGAGGCGGCGGTTTCCATTGGGCGCCTTGCTCGCGTCGGTAAGGGGCTGTCCGTGGTTGTCCAGTACCCAACCCGCAGGCATCGGTTTTCCGGTGCGTTTGGCAATCGACACCTTGCCGCTGGCGACGGTGCTGGTGGCCATGTCCAGCGAGAACGCCTTGTTGCGCTGTGCCGGTGCGGCGAAGGCGATAGGGTTCGTCCCGAGGTAGGGATCGCGCGAGAAGGTCGGCACCACAATGGCCGAGGTGACACTGGTAAATGACATGCCGATGACACCCAGATCGGAGGCGAGCAGACTGTAGTAGCCGGCCGCGCCATAGTGATTGGAATTGCGCACCCCCACGGCGCCGATGCCCACCGCCTTCGCCTTGTTGACGGCCAGATTCATTGCCGCGACCGACGGCGGGTGACCGATGCTGCAATCGGCATCCATGAGGGCCATGGCGGGCGTCTCGCGCAGGATCCGGACCTGGGGCCTTGGCTTCAGGCGTCCGTGATTCTTCTTCTCCTGATAATTTGCCAGCATGCCGACGCCATGCGAATCGATGCCGCGAAGATCGGTCTCCACCATGACGCGAACGGTGGTGTCGATATCCTCACGGGGCATGCCCCAGGATTCGAACACGGCGGACAGTTGCCGCCGCAGAAGGTCGGCTGTGACAGTAATCATGTCCGCCATGATGAGAGTTGTCCCCTGTTGGCGCTGCCTGCGCGGTTGATAGGCACGATGCCCGTCCGGGCAGGTGCGATGAAAACCGCGAAAGTGTGTAGCATGCCTGCGCGCATTGCAAGGACGGGCGGTGATACGCAAACGTTTTTCAGGATGGACGGAATCATCAGGCCGCTCACCTTTCGCAGAAGCAAAGGGAACCGGCCTTCTGTTGAACCGGCTGCGTTGACATTCAAGCAATACCCGCAATAGATTTTTCTGCAAATTTATCCAGCGAGGTGGTGCATGGGCATGAAATATTCCGCGATTTGGTCTGGTCTTCTTCTGTGTCTCTCATTGAGCGGGTTGGTGGGCGCGCAACAGCCCTATCCCAGCAAGCCGATACATCTGATCCTGCCGCAAACCGCGGGCACCGGCGTGGATATCGTGCTGCGCAAGGCATTCGAGACCATGCAGCAACGCATGGGACAACCCTTCATCGTTGATTACCATCCGGGCAGCAACCAGATGGCGGGGGCGGAGCTGTGCGCGAGGGCGGCCCCCGATGGCCACACCATCTGCGCGTTGAGTGTTGATCCTCTGGCGCTCAATCCCCACATCTTTGCCAAATTGCCCTATGACCCGTTCAGGGATTTCAAGCCGGTCACGAGCCTTTACTACATTGTCAGTGGCTGGTTCGGCAAAGCCACGCTGGCCGCGAACTCCATGGGTGAACTGCGCGCACTTGCGGTGGCCAAGCCGGGCACGCTCAATTGGGCGACACTGGGCCCGAAAACCAATACCGACCTCACGCGCATCTGGGTGGGTGATCTGTGGAAAACCAGTTTTGCCGGTATTCCCTACAAGGGCGGGCCGCCCATCATGACGGCATTGGTGGCCGGTGAAATCGATGTCACGACGCAGGGCGTCTACGTGGGCATTGACCTTGTGAAGACGGGGAAGGCCAAGCTGCTGGCCGTGAGCGCTTCAAAGCGCCTGGCGATATTCCCCAATGTACCGACACTGAAAGAAGTGGGATTGGGTGATGCGCCGAATCCGTGGTGGGGTATGGTGGTGCCGGGCGGCACACCGGATGCGATCGTCACTCGCCTGAATACGGAAATCGTCCGGGTTTTTCGCGATCCCAAATTCATGGAGTTCCTCGATTCGCTGGCAACTGAAGGCAATGTGGGCACGCCGCAGGAATTCGCGGCCATGATGAAAAGTGAATATCAGGTGTTCGGGCAGATGGTGAAGCGTTTCAACATCACGCCCGAATAGCGCTGCGGGTTTTCCACCGACCTACGATCCGGCGACGGCGACGATTTGCTCAGGTTTGGCCACCAGGCGGTTTGCGGGAAAGCGCGCGGTAAACCGGCTGCCTTTGCCGATCTCGCTTTCGATTTCCAGCGTGGCCTGATGGCGGGCCAGCGCATGCTTGACGATGGCAAGGCCCAGGCCCGTGCCGCCGGTTTCGCGAGACCGGCTGCGGTCCACGCGGTAGAAGCGCTCCGTCAACCGTGGGATGTGTTCGGCTTCGATGCCGGGGCCGTTGTCGGTAACACTGAAAGTGGCGCCTGCCGGGCCGGCTGACCACCGGATGCCGATCTCCCCGTTCTCCGGGGTGTAGCGAACCGCATTGTTGGCGAGATTCGCGAATGCGCTGGTGATTTCGCTGGTATTGCCCGCAAGGTCATGGCTGGTGTCGGCAACCAGGCTGACGCGGTGACGACCGGCGGACAGCTGCTCGGCCTCGTTGCGCACCTGCGCCAGCAGCGCGGCAATATCCACGATCTCTTCGGAATGGGGCGGCGGCGCCGACTCGAGTGACGACAGCGTCAACAGGTCGTCGATGATGCTTTGCATCCGGTGACCCTGTTCGGACATGAGGTTGAGGTAGTCCCTCGAGCGCGCGGGATCGAGCTTCAGGTCGCGCACGGTCTCCAGAAATCCGACCATCACGGTGAGCGGCGTGCGCAGTTCATGCGACACGTTGGCAACGAAATCGCGACGCATAATGGTCAGCTTCTGCGTCTCGGTCACGTCGCGTGAAAGCAGAAGATGGTGCTCTTCGACGAAGGGCACCATCTGGATGGCGAGCACCAGGCCGTCGGCGCGGGGGGTACTGAGTTCGAGCGTTTCGGCATAATTGCCCGCATTGACGTACCCGAGAAATTCCGGCTGTCGCACGAGGTTGGTGATGACCTGCCCGCGGTCCGTGGAAAGGCTTATCGAAAAATGCGACTCGGCCGCGTCATTGCACCAGACAATGCGCCAGTCCTTGTCCAGGACCGCAACGCCATAAGGCAGCGCACGGCCTGCCTGAAGGGAACGGGCCAACAGTCGCGCGAACCGGCCGCGGGTGCGGATCTGGTCCCGGTTACGACGATACAACCTTGCGAAAATGTCATCCCAGATGCCGGAGCTTTCCGGTACCGGTGCATTGCTTTTTTCCGTGACCCAGTGCAGCAACAGTCCTAGCTGCCGAAGCTGATAGACGAGCAAGGATAATACGGACGCGCAAAAAAGCGCCCACCCCCAATGGGGGCCGACGAAATAGCCGACGCAGGCCGCGATAGCCGCGGCAATCGCGAGCAATCCAAAGTGTTGAAGGTAGGTTGCTGTCATGTCATTGGCGCCGCGGACATGGGGCAATTATGGCATGGCATTACCGGGCCAATTTCGCCATGCTTCCCCGCGTCGTCCCTGCAATACCGCAGCATGTAAAGGCTTTCAGCGGCCCGGTGTTCTGCAAATTTCAGGGCAGGGCCCGACAGAACCGGTAGCCCGTGCCACGGACGGTGTCGATCAACCGGTCGTGGCCGGTGGGCTCCAATGCCTGGCGAAGGCGGCGGATATGCACATCCACCGTCCGTTCCTCGACAAATACATGGTCTCCCCAGACTTCGTCGAGCAATTGCGCGCGTGAATAAACCCGCTCCGGATGGGTTATGAACCAGTGCAGCAGCCTGAACTCGGTGGGTCCGAGGTCGAGGTTCCGGCCGTTGCCGTTCACCCGGTGCGCCGTTGGATCGAGCCGCAAACCGGCGATTTCCACCATGTCCTCGGTGAGCTGCGGGGCGCGCCGGCGCAAGACCGCCTTGATGCGCGCAAGCAGCTCCCGCGGGGAAAACGGTTTGGTGACGTAGTCATCCGCGCCTGATTCCAGTCCGAGAATCTTGTCCTGCTCGGAAGCGCGCGCCGTGAGCATGATGATGGGCACGTCGCGCGTGCGCTCGTTGGCACGCAACTGCTTGGCGTAGCTCACACCGGACAATCCGGGCAGCATGCAATCGAGCAGCACCAGATCCGGCAGGGCGTTGCGGACATGTTCTTCCGCCTGGGGAACACTTGCCGCGCGCAGCACCCGGTGGCCGGCATGCTCGAGATTCACCGCGATCAACTCCTGGATCGCCGGTTCATCCTCTACGACAAGTATTGCACCGCTCATTGCTGCTGTTCTCCGCATGGAAGATTGTGGGGTGACGGCCGCGTCATACCTTGGCCGGCTGGACTTCGGGAAATTGCACCTTGGTGTGGCGCACATCGGTTCCCTTGACGATGTAGATCACGTATTCGCAGATGTTCTTGGCATGATCGCCGATGCGCTCGATGGCCTTGGCGATCCAGATGATGTCCAGCGCCGTCGAAATCGTCCTCGGATCCTCCATCATGTAGGTGATGAGCTGGCGGATCACCGACTTGAATTCAATGTCGATGGCCCGGTCTTCGGTGATGATTCGCATGGCGTCCTGGACATCCAGCCGGGCAAAGGCATCAAGGGCCTGGCGCAGCATGTTCACCGCCGCGTCGCCGGTGTGCCGGATGTTGGCGAATCGTCCCGAATCCGCCACGCCCCGCTCGTGGATCTGGCGCGCCATGCGCGCAATCTTGTGCGCCTCGTCGCCGATGCGCTCAAGGTCCGTGACGGTCTTGGTGACCGCCATGATCAGGCGCAGATCGGTTGCGGCCGGCTGGCGCTTGACAATGATCTGGCTGCAATCCGTGTCGATGTCCACCTCGAAAGTGTTGACGCGTGTTTCGGTTTCGACGACCTGGTCGGCCAGCGAGAGGTTGCCGTTCGAGAAGGCCTGAATCGCGCCGCGCACCTGGGCTTCAACCAGTCCGCCCATCTGCAGCACCTGTGAACGCAATGCCTCGAGTTCGTTGTCAAACTGCTTGGATAAATGGTCGTTCATGGGATTCTCCGCAGTCTTGCGCTGTTGTTAACCGAACCGGCCGGTGATGTAGTCTTCAGTTTCTTTTCTTTTCGGCTTGATGAAGATTTCGTCGGTTACGCCGAACTCCATCAGTTCACCGAGGTACATGTAGGCGGTGAAGTCCGACACCCGGGCGGCCTGCTGCATGTTGTGCGTGACGATGACGATGGTGTATTCGTTCTTCAGTTCGTGGACGAGTTCTTCGATCCGCGCCGTGGAAATCGGGTCGAGCGCGGAAGCCGGTTCATCAAGCAGAAGCACGCCGGGTTTGACCGCGATGCCGCGCGCAATGCACAGGCGCTGTTGCTGTCCGCCCGACAGGCTCATGCCGCTCTGGCCGAGCTTGTCCTTGACTTCATCCCACAAGGCCGCCTTGCGCAGGGCCCATTCGACGCGCTCTTCCATGGTGCGGGCGCTGAGGCTTTCATACAGTCGCACGCCGTAGGCGATGTTGTCGAATATCGACATCGGAAAGGGGGTGGGTTTCTGGAACACCATGCCGACCTTTGCACGCAGGCGGTTGACGTCCTGCGAGGGCGCAAGAATGTTTTCGCCGTCGATCAGGATTTCACCCTTCGCCTCCTGCCGGGGGTACAGCGCGTAAATACGGTTGAAGGTGCGAAGCAGGGTCGATTTTCCGCAACCGGAAGGGCCGATGAAGGCCGTGACCTTGCCCTCGGGGATTTCCATGTTGATGTGCTTCAGCGCATGAAAGCCGCCATAGTAGAAATTGAGGTCCTTGACCTTGATCTTCGTTTTGGAGGTCAATGCTGCGGGGGACTCGAGTACGGCGCTCATCGTAAGGGCTCCAGGTGTTTGAATCGCCGGCGCGGGCTAGTGCCCCTGCGCGGTGTTTCGGAAAAAGACGCGCGCCAGGATGTTCAGCAACAACACGCTCAGGGTAATCAGCAGGGCACCCGCCCAGGCAATCTGCTGCCAGTTCTCATAGGGGCTCATGGCGAACTGGAAGATCACCACCGGCAGGTTGGACATCGGTGCATTCATGTCCAGAGACCAGAATTGGTTGTTGAGGGAGGTGAACAGCAGGGGTGCGGTTTCTCCGCTGATTCGGGCGACCGCGAGAAGGATGCCGGTAATGATTCCGGCCTTGGCGGAGCGCACCGTCACGGAGGTGATGACCTTCCACCTGGGCGCGCCCAGTGCGGAGGCGGCTTCGCGAAGGCTGTCAGGAACGAGACGGAGCATGTTCTCCGTGGTGCGCGCGACCACCGGAACAACGATGAGGGATAGTGCGAGGCACCCGGCCCATCCCGAAAAGTGCTTCGCATGCAGGACGACGATCGCGTAGATGAAAAGTCCGATGACAATGGAGGGCGCCGACAGCAGGATGTCGCTGACAAACCGGGTGGAGGGTGCGAGCCAGCCGCTGTTGCCGTACTCCGCGAGGTAGATGCCGGCCATGATGCCCACCGGAGTCCCGATCATTGTGCCGACGGAGGCCATGATAAAACTGCCGACAATGGCATTGGCCAGTCCGCCATGGCTCCCCGGCGGCGGTGTCATTTCAGTGAACAGGCTCCACGAGATGGCCTCGAAGCCGTGCTGGAACAGAACGATCAGTATCCAGCCCAGCCAGAACAGGCCGAATGCCATGGCAAGCATGGAAATAAAAAGATTGAATCGATTGACGAGAAGTCTGCGCGCGTAGAGGTCCATGGTTGCCGCCGATCAGGATTTCTTGCCTTCCTGCTTGGCCAGTTGCAGCAGCAGGAGCTTGGACAATGAAAGAACGATGAAGGTGATGATGAACAGCAGAAGGCCGAGTTCTATGAGCACCGAGGTGTAGATGTCTCCGACCGCCTCGGTAAATTCATTTGCCAATGTGGAGGCAATGCTGTTGCCGGGCTTGATCAAAGACAGATTCAGTTTGTGGGCATTGCCGATCACGAAGGTGACGGCCATTGTTTCACCCAGTGCGCGGCCAAGGCCCAGCATGATTCCACCGACAACCCCGGTTTTCGTGTAGGGCAGCACGATGTTCCACACCACCTCCCAGGTGGTCGATCCCAGCGCATAGGCGGATTCCTTGAGCACGCCGGGAACGATCTCGAACACGTCACGCATGACCGCGGAGATGAACGGGATCACCATGATGGCCAGGATGATGCCGGCCGAAAGCACGCCGATGCCGATGGGCGCGCCCTGAAACAGAAGACCCAGTCCGGGAATCGGCCCGAGAATGCTGATGAGGTGCGGTTGCACGTATTCCGAAAATACGGGGGCGAAGACAAACAAGCCCCACATGCCGTAGATGATGCTGGGAATGGCCGCGAGCAATTCAATGGCTGTGCCCAGGGGGCGGCGCAGCCATGGAGGAGACATTTCGGTAAGGAACAGTGCGATGCCGAAACTGACCGGAATGGCGATCAACAGGGCAATGAAGGAAGTCACCAGCGTTCCAACCATCGGCGCCAGAGCCCCAAACTCCTCGGTCACCGGATTCCATTCCGTGCTGGTCAAAAAACCAAAGCCGAACTTTTCCATGGCCGGCAGGCTGCCGATGAACAGCGACACGATGATCGCCGCCAGCATGGCCAGCACCAGGAAGGCAAAAAAGCGGGATGCATACTCGAATGCGATGTCGAGTTTGCGATGCTTTTGTAACAAATGGTCGGGAATCTGATTGGACATGGTTTTGCTGCCGGTACGATCCTGCGATCCTGCCATATGCGTGACTGCTGTGTTCATTCTATTCGCCTGGGGGACATCGGTTGCTGTGGCGTGCCCAATTTCGTGGATGCCGAAGCCGGAAGGCATGTGCCTTCCGGTCCCGAGGCATCGACCAACTTAAGAATTCCTGCGGGAGTTCTTTCGAACTCCGTAATAGAACATCGATTCGACTACCAGATCGATTTGCCGCTGCCGTCGCGTATTTGCACCTTCCAGGCGTCGCGGATCTGCGTGACTACCGCCGCCGGGATGGGCACGTAATCCAGCTCGGCAGCCATCTTGCCGCCATTGGTGTAGGCCCAGTCGAAGAACTTCAGGACTTCCTTGCCTTTTTCGGCATTGGCCTGGTTCTTGTACATCAGAATCCAGGTCGGGCCGGTAATGGGCCAGCTCTCCTTGCCGGCCTGGTCGGTCAGCATCACGCCGAAGCCGGGAACGGATTTCCAGTCGGCGCCGGCGGCGGCGGCCTGGAAGTTGCTGTCATCGGGCGAGACGAAATTGCCGTCCTTGTTACGCAGCTGGGTGTAGGTCATCTTGTTCTGCTTGGCATACGCGTATTCGACATATCCGATCGCGCCCTTGATCCGCTGGACAAAGGAGGCCACGCCTTCATTGCCCTTGCCGCCTGTGGCGTTCGGAGCCGGCCAGGTGACCGAAGGAGCCACGCCGACTTTCTTTTCCCACTCGGGACTCACCTTGGCCAGGTAATGCACGAAGATGTAGGTTGTGCCCGAACCATCGGCACGGTTCACCGCCGTGATGGCCTGGTCGGGAAACTTGATGCCGGGATTGAGTGCGGTGATTGCCGCATCATTCCATTTGAGGATCTTGCCAAGGTAAATATCGGCAATGACGGCGCCTGTCAGGCGCATCTGTCCGGGTTTGATGCCTTCGAGATTCACAACCGGAACCACGCCACCCATGATGGCGGGAAACTGCGTGAGGCCGTTCTTCTCCAGATCGTCACCGCTCATGGGCGCGTCACTTGCGCCGAAATCAACGGTCTTGGCAAGGATCTGTTTGATACCGCCGCCAGAGCCGATGGACTGATAGTTCATGCCGATTCCGGTGGCCTTCTTGTAGGCCTCGGCCCACTTGGCGTAGATCGGGTAGGGGAAGGTTGCGCCCGCGCCGGTGATATCGGCTGCGGAAACGGTCATGCTGCCCGCCATCGTGGCGATGCCGGCCGCGATGGTCAGGCATTTTTTGATGCCCTTGAATGTGTTCATTGAATGTGCTCCTTGATGGAATCGAACGGGAAGATGTCTCTTGACGCGGCGGATTCTGTGTCAGCCATGTTGCAGTTGCGTGACAACCGGATCGCAACTATGACAAAAATAGTTTTATATAAAAATCAATAAGTTACGGTTGCCTGCCAATCGCAGAATCGGGACAATGTGTCACTTTCGATTGCGGGCGGCGGTTGCCGCATCCGGGCGTTTGGGGCGTCTTTCGAACCCGAAGCAGCGAATTGCATCGTCTTGTATGCTCCTCGCCTTTCTCGATCAGATGGATTTCGAATGTCAGAAGCAAAAACCAAAGCCGAAGGCACTCTGCCGCTGAAGGGCATCCGCGTTCTGGAACTCGGACACATTGTTGCGGGACCTACGGCGTCGCTGATCCTCGCGGACCTGGGGGCTGACGTCATCAAAGTGGAACGACCGGACGGCGGCGATCAGGCGCGAAACATGCCCGGTGCCGCTTCGGGGTTCTACTTTTTCAATCGCAACAAACGCAGCCTCGCCATGGACCTGAAGACCGACGAGGGCAAGGCGGTATTTCGCAAGCTGGTGGCATCCGTCGATGTCTGTCTGGACAACTACGCCCCGGGCGCGATGGACCGGTTGGGCCTTGGCTATGAGGAACTGTCCAGGCTCAATCCGAAGCTGATCTATCTGGCGGTCAAGGGATTCCTGCCCGGGCCCTACGAGCATCGACCGTCGCTCGATGAACTTGCGCAGATGATGGGCGGCCTCGCGTTCATGACCGGCCCCACGGGCCGGCCGCTGCGGGCCGGTGCTTCCGTGATCGATATCGGCGCCGCGACCTACGGCATCATCGGCGTGCTCGCAGCCCTGCATGCGCGTGAGACCACCGGCCGCGGCCAGATGATCACCTCGGGTCTTTTCGAGACCAGTGTTTTCTGGGTGGGGCAATGGATGGCGCGTGCGGTGGCCACCGGCGAACCCTCGTTTCCGATGGCCGAGATCGGCCAGTCGGTACGCATGGGCTGGGGAATCTTTCATCTTTTCGACACCTCGGACAAGCAACAGGTGTTCATCGGTGTGACCTCGAACCAGCACTGGGAGCGGTTGTGCCGGGAATTCGGCATGCTGGACCTGCTGGCCGATGAGCGCCTGGATAACAACTCCAAACGCGTTACCTCGCAGGAGTGGATGCTGCCGCTGGTGCGCGTGGTGGCCGTTAAATTCACCGGCGCGCAACTGCAGGAAAAACTGGAGAAAGCGGGCGTCCCCTATGCGCCGGTGCAGCGGCCCGACCAGCTGCTGGAGGATCCGCATCTGCGCGAAACCGGACAGCTGTTGCCCACGCCGATGAAAAACGGAAAGATCGGCAACTTGCCAAAAATGCCTTTCAACAGCAGCGGCTACGAATTCGGCATCCGCATGCCGCCGCCGGGCCTTGGCGAGCACACCACCCAGGTCCTGGCCGAGGCGGGTTTCAGCCAAGGCGAGATCGACGCGCTAATATCCGGCAACGTCGTGGCAAGCGGTGTGCCGGAAAAGTAACCAGGAGAAATTTCATGAGCGACCTTCCAAAATTTGTATACGTGAACGAGTGCGGCCCGCGCGAGGGCTTTCAGTTCGAGAAGCGCAATATTCCGACGCCCGACAAGATCGCCTTTGTCGATCAGTTGTCCGACACGGGCATCAAGGCAATTCAGTTTGCCTCCTTCGTCAGCCCGAAATGGGTGCCGCAGATGGCGGACTCCGATGCCTGGGTGGATGGCATCAAGAAGGTGCCGGGGATTGAATACACCGGTCTCTGGCTCAATCTGCAGGGCCTGGAGCGCGCGCTCGGCCACCGCGACAAGCTCACCATCACCCCGGGTTTCTCACTGAATGCGAGCGAAACCTTCAGCAAGAAGAACACCAATCGCAGCGTGGCGGAGAAGCTCGATGAGATGCCGGGCTACGTGGCGAAGTTTCGCGAACTGGGATTCGAGAAACTCGATATCGGCGTGGCCGTGGCCTTCGGATGCAACTACGAGGGCGCCATCAGCACCGAGCGCGTGATGAGCCTGCTCCGTGACCAGGAAACAAGGGCGAAGGACCTTGGCATGAAGATCGGCGAGGTCACGCTGTATGACACCATGGGATGGGGCAACCCGCTTCAGGTCAAGCGCCTGGTGGGCGCGGTACGCGACCGCTATCCCGACAATTCCGTCTGCCTGCACCTGCATGACACGCGGGGTGCCGCTATTGCCAATTTCATTGCCGGCCTGGAAGTCGGTGTCGACCGGTTTGACGCCGCGGTGGCGGGCCTGGGAGGTTGTCCGTTTGCCGCTCACAAGGGTGCGGCGGGCAACATCTGCACCGAGGATGTGGTGTTCATGTGCCAGGAGATGGGCATCGAAACCGGCATCGATCTGGATGCCATGATCGAGGCCGGGATCAAGGCCGAGGAACTGGTCGGGCATCCACTGCCCGGCAAGATCAAGGTCGGCGGCAACCTCGCTACCTATCGCGCCAAGGCCAGTGCTGCGGCGAAAGCAGCCGCGTAAATACCAAAGAAATTGGACGAAAAAATGCCCGCTGATCGCGGGCATTTTTTCAGGAAGGGTTGGGGGTTACGGGGGAAGGGAGGGAACCCTCCCTTCCCCTGTTCTGAAGCTTTCCAGGTTTTTCTTATTGCGGCTCTATTTTCGCCAGCTTGACGTACGGGCCCCAATCCTTGATCGACTTGACCAGCATCGCCTGCCCGGCTTCGGGCGTGTTGCTCCACGCATCGCCGCCGAAGCTGTTCAGGAATTTGGTGGTTTCATCCGAATTCACCATGAAGGTGAACCACTGGTTGATCTGGTCGACCACCGGCTTGGGTGTTCCAGTGGGGACCATGGCCGCCCACCATCCGGTCAGATCCATCGGAACCTTCTGTTCGGTCATGGTCGGGTACTCGGGGATTGCCTTCAGGCGCGTTCCGCTGGACACCGCCAGGATACGCAACCGGTTTTCACGTTGCTGCGCCAGAGCGAATACCGGATCATGCATGGCGTAGTCGAGCTTGCCTGAGAGCATCTCATTGAGCGAGTCCGGTGCGGTTCTGTAACTCACTTCCACAGCCTGCACGCCGGTGACCCGCTTGTAGATCTCGCCCATGATGGATCCGGTGGGGGCCGCCGATGCATAGGTTGCTTTGGCGCCTTTTTGCTTCATCGCAGCCGTCAGTTCGGCGACATTCTTATAGGGGCTTTTGGCATCCACCAGCAGCATGAATGGCTGGCGGTTGATGGTGGCCGCCACCTGAAGCGCCTTGGCGGCGTCCACCGGCGGCTTCTTGAACAGATGCATGTTGGCCGCAACGGCGGAGCCTGCATGCACGTAGATGGTATAGCCGTCGGGTTTGGCTTTCGCCGCGTATTCGGTGGCGATGTTGCCGCCGGCACCCGCGCGGTTCTCCACGATGACCGAGCGTTTGGCGATCGGACGAAGCTTCTCGGCAAAGTGGCGGACCAGCACGTCGGCGCCGCTCCCCGGGGGGAATGCGCAGATGAAATGGATGTCACGCGACGGGTACTCCTGCGCGCCTGCCATGAATGGCGCCATGCACAGCAAGGCGCCACATACGGCGCCTGCAAGCAGGCTGCGTCGTGGCTGCAGCGGAATCCTTTTTTGGGGTTGCTTCATGTCATCCTCCTCCTGTTGTTGATGGAAATCCGGATTGTTCCTGCCGGTCTTTGTCGTTTAAAAACTTATTCCTGAAACGCGACATCGCGGGTTCTGCGAATTTGCGGTATTACCGCAAGGATGATCAGTGCAATCGTCAGCACCAGCAGCGTTGCCGAAATTGGTCGCTGGATGAAAATCATCGGATCACCGCGCGAAAAAACCAGGGCGCGGCGCAGATTCTCCTCCATGATGGGGCCGAGTACAAAGCCCAGCACCAGCGGGGCGGGTTCGCATTCGAAGCGGATCAGGATGTAGCCGAACACGGTAAATGCCGCCGTCAGCGCAAGCTGCGCGGAACTGTTATTGGTGCTGTACACGCCAATCACGCAAAAGAGCAGGATCGCGGGATAGAGTAGCCGGTAGGGCACCGCCAGCAGCTTTACCCAAATGCCCACCATCGGCAGATTGATGATGACCAGCATGGCATTGCCGATCCACATGCTGGCGACCATGCCCCAGAACAATTCCGGATGCTTGGTCATCACCGCGGAGCCCGGCTGTATGCCATGGATGATCATCGCGCCCATCATGATGGCCATGATGGCGTTCGAGGGAAGTCCCAGCGTCAGCAGCGGGATGAAGGAGGTCTGTGCCGCCGCATTGTTGGCCGATTCCGGCCCGGCCACGCCCTCGATGGCGCCCTTGCCGAAGCGGCTCGGGTCCTTGGCGATCTTCTTTTCCATGGTGTAGCTGGCAAACGAGGCGAGCACCGCGCCGCCGCCGGGGAGGATTCCCAATACCGAACCCAGTGCGGTGCCCCGCAGCACCGCGGGCCAGGACTGCTGGAAGTCCTTTTTGCTCGGCCACAGGTCGCGGATTTTCGTGCTGATCGGCACGCGATGCTCATCGTGCTGTTCCAGATTGCGGATCACCTCGACGATGCCGAAGAGGCCAATTACCAATGGGAGAAAGTCAATGCCATCCCAGATTTCCGAAATGCCGAAGGTGTACCGGGTGACCCCGCTGTTGACGTCGGTGCCGACCAGGCCCAGCAGCAGGCCGATGAGCACCATGCCGATGGCCTTGACCACGGAACCGTGCGCCAGCACCACCGCCATGACCAGGCCCAGCACCATCAGCGAAAAATAATCGGGCGAATTGAATTCCTGGGCGAGACCGGCCAGCACCGGCCCGAATGCAGCGATGAAAATCGTACCGACGCAACCGGCAAAGAACGAACCCAGCGCCGCGACACTCAGCGCCGCGCCGGCGCGCCCCTGTTTCGCCATGGGATGGCCGTCCAGCGTGGTAACGATGGAGCTTGCTTCACCGGGCATGTTGACCAGGATGGACGTGGTGGAGCCACCGTACTGCGCGCCGTAATAGATGCCGGCGAGCATGATGAGCGAGGACAACGGATCCAGACCGAAGGTGACCGGCAGCAACATCGCGATAGTCGGAATCGGCCCGATCCCGGGCAACACGCCGATCAGCGTGCCCAGCATGCAACCCACAAGCGCAAACCAGAGATTCTGCAGTGACAAGGCGGCGCTAAAGCCGGTGGCAAGGTTGTGGATGATGTTGATGTCCATTATTGCGCCCACCACCACACCGGCAGCGGCTGCGACAGGCCGCGCACGAAAATCAGAACCGAAAAGACCGAAAGCCCGATGCCCAGGTAAATGTTTTCACGCAGATTGACCTTGCGCCTTGCATGGGCGGCGACCAGGGTCATCAGGAACGCGGTGACAACCAGACCCAGCAATTCGAGCAGATAGCCGAATACCAGAATGGAGATGACAATCAGGGCGATCGGCCGGACCTGCACGGTTTCGATCGGTGGTCCGTCGACAATGAACGAATAGATCAGAAGGCCCGTGCCCAGGGCAAGGATCAGGCCGCTCAGTATGGTCGGAAAATACCCCGGTCCCATTTTTGCCGAGCTTCCAAACGCAAGATCCTGGCCGAATACCAGTCCGGCAATGCCGATCACGATGAAAACAATTGCCGCGCCCAGATCCTGCGGCCCCTTGACACGAACCCTTGCCATCGCACTCCCCCTTTTGCGCGCTGCTTCCAGCCTGAATGCATTCAGGCTGGAAGGCAGTATATACAGGGTGGCGGGCAGCAGTCGCCTGCTCACGGGGGCACGAAAGGCTGCCTACATGAAACGCCTGACATCGATCTGCCATTTCTCAGGAGACTCATGGTTGACAATACGGTCAGCGCCGCCAGCCCCCATTTTTTTCGACAGATCGACGGTTTCGGGGGTGACATAGCTCATGCTGCGCGTGCTGAAAAACACCTTGACCACCGGCGTGAGCAGATTGCGTTCGTGCTGCTCGGTAACCACCCCCAGACGACCGGATTCCAGGCGGACCAGGGTTCCAGTCGGGTAGATGCCGATACAGTGGGTGAATGCCTGGACCAGGTGGGGGTCGAAATGGAATTTGCTCCATTCGAAGATCTTGCCCAGTGCCTCGGTGGGTGACATGCCCTTGTGGTAGCACCGATCGGAGGTGATGGCGTCGTAGACATCCACAATGGATGCCATGCGCACCACCTCGGGAATCTGTGCCGGCATCAGCCTGAAGGGATAGCCGCTGCCGTCCATGCGCTCGTGGTGTGCGAGGGCGATGGACAGAGGGGTCTCACCGATGCCGGTGGTCTCCTTGAGAATGGCGTGGCCGTCTTCGGGATGGCGTTTCATGATGGCGAATTCGGCATCGGTGAAGCGTCCGGCCTTGTTGAGAACCTCGGCGGGGGTCTTCATCTTGCCCACGTCGTGTACCAACCCCCCAAGCCCCGCTTCGCGTGTTGCCTCCGTGTCGAGGCCAAGCGAGCGCGAGAAGGCCACCATCAGCGTGCAGACCGACACGCAATGCTCGAAGGTGTAATCGTCCGCTGTCTTGATGGAGAGCATGCTCACCAGCGCGCCCGAATTGCGCATGATGGAACCGGTGATCGATTCCACCAGTGGCGCCATCCGGTCCATTTCCACCGCCTTGCCCAGGCGCACATCCTCCATGACGTTTTTGACGACACGCGTGGCCTCGGAGCGGATTTTCGCGGCGCGTCCCATCTCCGCCGCAAGGTCAACACGGGCGTTCGGTGGTGGGGCCTTTGCCGCAATGGCGCGGACTTCTTCAAGCACCTGCTCGCGGACTTCGGTCGCGGTGGGGGCATCGGGCACATCCAGGCCCTTGGCGGTGTCAATGTAGACCTCGTGAATCCCGGCGCCAAGGATGGTCTGGATCTGCTCATCGGCTTCCAGGCGGAAGCGTGTCCGTACAAAGGGGTGCGACATCCAATCGCAGTTGAGGTCATGTATGTACATGCCCGCCTTGAGCGCCTGTGCTGGAACTTGCTTGATCATTGCGGGTCCCGGAATTCGTGGTGATTGGGGTATGGCAACTGTATCGGCGGACCTGCCTGAAACTTGAGGTCCCGATCAGGCATCCCGTCCGCAGTCCTCTGAACCTATTTCCAGTCCCCGCGAAGCGCCAGAACCCGTGACTGAAGGTCTTCCGGCGTCATTTGCGCGGCGGGGACGGGCGCACCGACGATCAGCCCGATCCGCCTGAACGGGCGAAGGCGCCAGGGTTTTGTCATTGCCGCGCCGTCCTTTCGGGAGAAAAATGAGCCCCACAAGCCGCGAAG